>NZ_CP014546.1:4053410-4365211 GCF_001579805.1 Pseudomonas azotoformans
CCGCCACTGAGCTGCGCTTCAACGACGTCTGGCGATTGCGCCTGGAAACTCACGCCTAGGCACGTGAACATGGCAAAATCCACGCCCCGCAATGAGAGCAACCCATGAAACGCATCCTGATCATCGGCATTGGCGCCGGCAACCCTGACTACATCACGATGCAGGCCGTGAAGGCGCTCAACCGCACCGACGTGTTTTTCCTGATGGACAAGGGCCAGAGCAAAGACAAGTTGATCGACCTGCGTCGCGAGATCTGCGAGACCTACATCACCGAGCCCGGCTACCGTTTCGTCGAGGCCGATTGCCCCGAGCGTGTGCGCGGCGAGATCGACTACACCACCGCCGTGCAGGACCTCAACCGCGACAAGCAGCAGACCTTCGAACGCATGATCAACGAAGAAATGGCTGACGGTGAAGTGGGAGCTTTCCTCGCCTGGGGTGATCCAGCGCTGTACGACAGCACCATTCGCATCTTGCAGGCGATTCTTGCCAGCGGTCGCAGTGAGTTCGAGTTCGAAGTGATCCCTGGCATCACCAGCGTGCAGGCCCTGGCGGCCCAGCACAAAGTGCCGCTTAACCGTATCGGCAAGTCCATCGAGATCACTACCGGGCGCCGTTTGGCGGCGGGGCAGGCGAGTGATGCCGACACGTTGGTGGTGATGCTCGACGCCGAAGACTCCTACCGCAGCGTGGCGGATCAAGACCTGGACATCTACTGGGGCGCCTACTTGGGCACACCGGACGAGATCCTGATCAGCGGTAAAGTCAGTGAAGTCGCGGCAGAAATCGAACGGGTGCGCAAGGCCGCGCGCCTGGAAAATGGCTGGATCATGGACACTTATCTGTTACGCAAACCTTGAGGTAACGTCCCATGCTCAAACTGTTTGCCCTGGCACTTACCCTCGTGGCCGGCACCGCCCATGCCGACGACACGCTGCACACCGATTTGCCGCTGTCGTATCTGGAACAAACCCAGGGCGACGCGCGCAACCAGCCGCTGGTGATTTTCCTGCACGGGTTTGGCAGCAACGAGGAGGACCTGTTTGGCATCAAGGACGCGCTGCCCTCTACCTGGACGTACCTGTCGGCCCGTGCGCCTATGCCGGTGGACCCGCACGGCTATCGCTGGTTTACCAAGACGCCCGGTGACGGCGATTACGACGGCGAAACCGCCGACCTGCAACGCAGTGCGAAGCTGATCGAAGAGTTTGTCGGCAAAGCCACCGCCAAATATCACACCCAGCCGGATCGAGTGTTCCTGGTGGGTTTTAGCCAGGGCGCGATCATGTCCTACGAGGTGGGCCTGCGCCGGCCGGAGCTGCTGCGTGGCATTGCGGCATTGAGCGGCAGCGTGTTACCGGTGCTCAAGGCTGAGCTGAAGCAGGATGCGTCATTGGGCAAGCTGGCGATCTTTATCGGCCATGGCACCTTGGACCAGGCGCTGCCGTATGCGTCGGGGACGCGGGCCAATGAGGTGCTGACGGGGTTGGGGTTGCAGCCGGAGTTCCATGGGTACCCCGGCATGCCGCATACCATCAGCGAGGCGGAAGTGCAGGACCTGAAAGCCTGGTTGGAAAAGAGCCTGAACTGACCGCCGTAGGGTTATTTGCCGCCGGTAATCTGCTTCACCAACGCCGCATGCCCCTTGGCATCATCCGCCCGCGAAATCGCCTGGATCACCAGCAGGTGATTACCCGAACCACCGAGGAACGTGGAGTTCAGCGTTTTGCCGCCGCCTTGGGTGGCGGTGCTGTCCACCTGGCGCAGGCCCAGGCCCTTGAACGTCAGTTTTTTCTCGCTCTGTTTCTTGAAGTCAGGCAGCGCTGCGCTCTGGTCCTTGACGAACCCGGCTACGGCGCCATCAAGGAATTGCGCGTCGTTATCGCCGATGGTTACCCCGTCGTTACGCACGGTTTCGGCGACGATCACCACACTTTTCGTGGTCTGGTTGGCATACATCGTACCCTGGGTGTCAGCGGTGCCATCCTCGGCCTTGCCAGCCGGCAGGGTGTCGGCGGCGTAGGCCTTGGGCAGGTTGAAGGTGAACTTGCCACCCAAGGTGGAGATGGTTTGCGTGGTCGGCTTGGACGCGGCGAATGCGCTGCCGGCAGTCAATGCGAGGGCCAGCAGGACGGCAGTCTTGGTGAAAGTGGCCATGAAGCGCTCCAGGGGTGAACGAAATTGCGCCGTATTCTGTCAGAAAAATCGCAAAATCGTTCACCCGTAGCCTCACACCTTGTCGGACTCTTCCTCAAGTCGGTCCATCTCAAACAGCCGCGCCAGTTCTGCCCGGGCTTCCTGGGCGGTTTGCATCACTTTGGCGGCATCGTCGTAAACCGCATGTTGCGCGGCGAGCACTTGCAGGTCGTGGTTCTTGAAGCGGGTGATGCGCGCATCGGCCTGGGCCTGGCTCAACCCCAGGCCGACCAGGGTGCGACGGCTCATCTCCAGGCTGGAGTAGAACGTCTCACGAATCGGTGACGCGTCCAGGTCCACCAGGCGGTGCACGTGCTGACGGTTACGGGCGCGGGCGATGATTTTCATGTGCGGGTAGAGGTTGCGCACCAGCTCAGCGGTCTTGATGTTGATTTCCGGGTCGTCCATGGCGATTACGAAGAACTCCGCCTGGTCGACTTTGGCCGCATGCAGGATCTCGGGGCGTTGCGGGTCGCCATAGAACACCGGCATGCCGCCGAAGCTGCGGGTCAGTTCGATGGTTTCCACCGAGGTGTCCAGGGCAATGAACGAGATGTTCTGCGCACGCAGGATCCGCGCGACGATCTGGCCCATACGGCCCATGCCGGCGATGACCACGCGGGGCGCGTCGCTTTCGATGGTGCGGTATTCCTCGGGGATTTCCACCGGCTTGACCTTGGGCTTGAACAGCTTCGGGCACACCAGCAACAGCAGCGGCGTTACGGCCATGGAGAGGGTGATGGTCAGGACCAGGATGTCGTACAGGTGCGGTTCGAACAGGCCTTGATCGCGGCCGATCTTGAACACCACGAAGGCGAACTCACCACCTGCCGCCAGCACCACGCCCAGGCGCAGGGCGCTTTCGCGATTGAGGTCGCCCACCAGCCGGCCTACGGCGTAGAGCAAGGGCAGCTTCAAGCCGATCAGCAGCAGCGTCAGGCCGATCACCACCAGCGGCGAGCTGAGCAACAGGCTGAGGTTGGCGCCCATGCCCACGCTGATGAAAAACAGGCCCAGCAGCAGGCCCTTGAACGGTTCGATTTGAGATTCCAGTTCGTGGCGGTATTCCGAGTCCGCCAGCAACAGGCCGGCGAGGAAGGCGCCGAGGGCCATGGACACGCCCACCAGCTCCATCAACCAGGCCGTGCCAATCACCACCAACAGTGCGGTGGCGGTGGACACTTCGCGCAGGCCGGTCTTGGCGACGATGCGAAACACCGGCCGCAACAGGTAGCGTCCGCCGATGATCACCACCGCGATGCTGCCGAGAATCTGCAACACATGTTGCAGGCCCTGGGCTTCGGTGGTCGGGTGATCGCTGCCGGCCAGCAACGGCACCATGGCGATCAGCGGAATCGCGGCGATGTCCTGAAACAGCAATATCGCAAAGGCCAGGCGGCCGTGGGGCTGGTTCAGTTCCTTACGCTCGGCCAGGCTTTGCAGGCCAAACGCGGTGGACGATAGGGCCAGGCCCAGGCCCGAGCACGATCGCACTGTTCCACGACTGGCCAAACAGCCACAACGCCACCACGCCCATCACCAGGCCCGTCAGCAGCACCTGCGCCAGGCCGACGCCAAACACCGCCTTGCGCATCACCCATAAACGCTTGGGCGACAATTCCAGGCCGATGATGAACAGCAACAACACCACGCCCAGCTCGGAAAACTGCGCGACGCTTTGCGGGTTGCCGACCAAACCCAGCACCGACGGGCCGATGATCACACCGGCGAACAGATAGCCCAGCACCGCGCCCAGTTGCAGGCGCTTGGCCAGGGGCACGGTCAGCACGGCGGCGAGCAGGAACACCACCGCTGCTTGTAACAGGTTGCCTTCATGGGGCATTGCGAACTCCAGGATCTTTAAAACTAATCAACAGGGGGGTATTAGAGCGCTTTTTACATTTCGAAAATTGTGTTTTTGCTGAGCATGGGTGCGATAACGCGGCGATTTTATAAGGTGCTGAGTGCTCTGGTCTTCTATCCGAAGGATGTACAAACAATTTCCCAGCGCCCACGGGTGGAAGCCCTAGCACTTTATCTCCTAGTTTTAGGCTCTTGAGTTTATATTCCTTGGATGGCATATTTCATGAGCTGGGACGTTGAATACACGGATGAATTCGGAGACTGGTGGGATGACTTGGGAACAAAGGAACAAATTTCCGTTTCCGCCAGCGTTGATTTACTGGGGCTTTTAGGGCCCGGATTGGGCTTTCCCCACAGCAGCGATATCAAGGGATCCCGGCATGGCAACCTGCGGGAACTGCGCATACAGCATGCAGGGCGGCCATTTCGAGTGTTGTATGCCTTTGATCCACGACGATGCGCGGTGTTGCTGATCGGTGGTGACAAGACAGGACGGCATCGATGGTATGAGGAACACGTCCCGTTGGCTGAAAAGCTGTATGACGTGCATTTGGACACTTTGCGTAAAGAGGGCCGTAAACATGGCTAAGAAATTCGCTGAACTGCAAGCGCGCATGACACCGGAGTCCCGTGCCGAAGCCAAGCTGTTGTTCCAGCAGCACCTGCAGGAAATGCCACTGCATGAGTTGCGCAAAGCTCAGCAGCTAAGCCAGGCGAGTCTGGCGAAAGCACTGAACATCAACCAGGCGGCCGTCTCCAAGATGGAGCGGCGAACCGACATGTACATCAGCACGTTGCGCGACTATATCCGCGCGATGGGCGGCGAGTTGGAGATTATTGCGACGTTTCCCGATGGCCAGGTCAAGATCGAGAACTTTGCTTACTGAAAGCGCTTGTAGCTATCCAGAAGGTCATCCTTGTGAACCAACTTCTCGCCATGCGCGCCTTTGTTCGCGTCGTCGAAACCAGCTCATTCAGTCGTGCATCCGACCAGTTGGCACTGCCGCGCTCCACCGTGAGCAAGCTGATCACCGACCTTGAGAAACACCTGGGCATCAAGCTGATGCACCGCACCACGCGGGCTATGGCGCCCACGTCCGAGGGATTGGAGTATTACCAACATGCCCGGCGCCTGGTCGCAGAGTTGGACGAAGTGGACAGCGCCATTCGCGGGCAAGTCCTCAAGCCCCGCGGGCATCTGCGGGTCGATGCACCGGCGTCGTTTGCCAATTGCCTGCTGATTCCGGCGCTGGTGGATTTTCATCGCGAGTGTCCCGATATCACCATCGCCTTGGGTATCAGTGATCGCGCGGTGAACATTGTGGGGGAGGGTGTGGATTGCGTGATCCGTGCCGGCAAGCTGGATGACATGGCGATGATCGGGCGCAAGGTGACCGACCTGGAATATTTGACCTGCGCGGCCCCTGATTATCTGGAGCGCCGAGGTGTGCCGGTTTCCCCGGAGGATCTGGCGCTCAACCACCTCAAGGCCGGCTATTTTTTTGCCGGATCTGGTAAAGCGGAGCCACTGATTTTCGAACAGGGCGACAGGCGTATTGAAGTGGGCGATTGCGCCTATTCCACCAATGAAGGCAACGGCCTCAAGGAAATGCTGCTCGCCGGCCTGGGCGTCGGGCAGCATTTCAAAGCCATCGTTCAGTACTACGTGGACAACGGTCAATTGGTCAGTGTGTTGCCGCAGTGGTCGCGTCCGGCTACGCCGCTGCACATCCTCTATCCACCCAATCGCCACCAGAGCGTGCGGCTCAAGGTATTTGTCGAGTGGGTGATTCGCAGGTTCGGGGTCAGGGAATGATCGCAATCACGCGGATTTCCACGCGCATGGTCGGCAGGCCCAGGGCCTCTACGCCGACTTGCGTCCAGATCGGCGCATGGTGGGGCATGTACTGGCGGTAGTGCTTGACCATCGCCTCGTTGACCTCGGGCGGGAAACCACCGACGTGGTAGGAGTTGACGTGAATCACGTGCTCCCAACTGGCGCCGGCAGTCGCGAGGGTGCGTTCCAGGTTGTGGAACGCCTGAGCGATCTCGTCGGCCAGGTCGGCGGGGATCTGGAACTCATCGTCCCAGCCCCCTTGGCCTGAGGTTTCCACGCGATTACCGACTTTTACCGCTTGCGAGTAATGCAGGTGCTCGCGCATGTAATCGCCGTAGCCGGGAGTGACAAAAAATTCAGGCGTGCTCATGGTATTTCCTTCGGTTCAGTACAGGACTGGACCCAGGCTAAAGCACTCAATACACGAACAAAATCTCGAATTTATGCCATGACTATCTATCCATATGGACAATCGGCTGCGATTCCACGGGCGCGAGGTTGGCTGGCCTGCGGTACAGCCCCACCGCCAACCCGACGATGATGATCCCGATCGAGATCAGGTTCGGCGTGGAAATGCGCTCATCCAGAATCAGCATCGAACTGGTGATGCCGAATACCGGAATCAGCAACGACAGCGGCGCCACGGTGGACACCGGGTACAGCTTGAGCAACGAGTTCCAGCCCCAGTAGGCGAAGTGCGTGGCCAGGTACACCTGGAACAGGATCGACAAAACCGCCGTCAGGTCGAGGCTGGCCTGCAAGCCTTCGAACGCGGCGCTGCCGTGCATCAACCAGGCCGTGAGGAACAGCGGGATCGGCGGGATCAGGCTGGCCCACACCATGAACGAGAAGATCTCCTTGACCCCGGATTTCTTGATGATCACGTTGCCGACGCTCCAGGCCACCGCGCTGAGCACGATCAGCATGACGCCCAGCACCGCATGGTTGCCTTCCTGGGTCGAGATGATCCCCGCCAGGCCGATCAAGGCCAGCACGGCGCCGAGCATCTGCGCGCCACGGATCTTTTCCTTGAACAGCAAAAAGCCCCAGCCCATGGTGAAGAACACGCTGAGCTGGATAATCAACGAGGCGATACCGGGGCTCACGCCCACTTGGATGCCATAGTTGATCACGCCCCACATGCCCAGCCCGAAGATGAAGCCATAGGCGGCCACGTAGCTGAACTTGACGGCGGGACGTTTGATAAAGAACACCAGCGGCAGGGCGGCGAGGGCAAAGCGGATACCCGTGAGTACAAACGGGTCGATGGCACGCAGGCCGAGCTTGGTGATGGGGAAATTGACCCCCCATACCAGGGTGACGAGCACAGCAAGAGACAGATGTTTTTTCAGCATGGACCCTCCTTGGGTCAGGCGGCACACCGCAATCGCGAGGTGCCGCCGGGAAGTCAATTCAAGGCGAAGCGTTTTTGCATCAGGCACAGCCCGGCGATTTCCATCAGCAGGTTATCTGCCGAGGCGCGCTGTGCGGTGGACAGGCTTGGCAAGGTTGCCAGCAAGGCGCGTACTTTACGCGGATCGAAGAACGGCACGTTGTGCAATGCCGGGCCGCTCAACACATCGTTGATCATTTCATACAGCTTCGATTGCGGGCTTTCGGATGCCGGTGGAGCGCGGAAGTATTGCTTTTTGCGGTCCAACACGGCCTGCGGCACGTAAGGGCGCATGGCTTCGCGCAAGGCGTATTTCTCGGTGGCGCCGCGCACTTTCATGTTCACCGGCAGGCGGCACGCGGCCTCGATCACTTGGTGATCGAGCAGCGGCGGGCGGCCTTCCAGGCTGCCGGCCATTTCCATGCGGTCGCCCAGGGAGGTGAGTACCACGTTGGGCAGGCTGGACTTGGCGACCATGTACAGCGAACGGTTGACCGGTTCCCAGCCGTTGAGCGCCCGTGGGCTCAGGCGGTCGTAGAACTCACGATAGGCATCGGTGTTGCTGAAACGCTCACGGAAGTCATCGCTGTACAACTGCGCCATGGGGCCGAACAACGCAGACTGCGTTTGCAGCCAGGACACGCCGTGGCCCAGTTCGTCCTGCACCCATTTCACATCATTCTTGCCGCCGGGCAGGTAGCGATCTTCGCCGGCATGCAGGCGCCGGGTCAGTTCGGCAATCGCCGTCGGGTCCTGGTTTTCGTGGTTGTACAACACCATGTCGCGACGATAGTGCGGGTAGCCGCCGAAGACTTCGTCGGCACCTTCACCGGTCAGTACGGCGCGCATGCCCTGGTTTTGCACGTATTTGCACAGCAGGTACTTGGCCACGCTGTGAGCGTTGGCGAAGGGCATTTCGGCGTGCCACAGGGCATTTTCGAAGTTATCCGCCATGTCGGAAGAGTTCACCGACAGCACGTTGAGGTGAGCACGGTTGTGTCGGGCGGCAACTTCAGCGAATTGGCGCTCGTCGTAGGCCTGCTCGCCTTCGAAGGACAGGTGGAATGCCTGCAATGGCTGACCCGTCAGCTCGGTGGCAATTCCCAGCATGGCCGATGAATCGAGGCCGCCACTGAGGCACACGCCGACCGGTACATCGGCATGCAGGCGCAGGCGCACGGACTCTTCGATGGTGCTGCGCAGGGACTCGATCATCTCGGCTTCGCTGCGCTGTTCGGTGTCCTGGGCATCCGGGAAGTCCCAGTCCCAGTACTGCTCGGTCTGCAGGCCGCTTTCATCGGCGATGATCCAGCAACCCGGTTTCACGCTGCGAATGTTGTTGAAGACGGTACGGTCGCGCAGGATAAAACCGCGATTGGCGTAGGCTTCGTGGTCCCACTGCGCGGGCACGCCGGCGGCGAGCAAGGCTTTGATCTCGGAGGCGAAGTACCAGGCACCTTCATGCTCGGTGTAGTACAGCGGCTTGACGCCCACCCGGTCACGCACGGCAAACAGCTTTTTGCGCAGGCGATCGAAGATCAGGATGGTGAACTCGCCGCGCAGCTGCTTGAGGCCACGTACGCCATGGCGACGGTACAGGTGCATGGCGATTTCGCTGTCGGACGAGGTCTTGAAGCGGCATCCGTAGCTTTCCAGTTCGGCGCGGATGCGTTGATAGTCATAGAACTCGCCGTTGACCATCATCACCAGATCGCCTTCGTCGGCCACGATAGGCTGGGTGCCGTTACCCAGGCCGACCAGGCCCAGGCGCACATAACCAAAGGCGGCCTGGCCGTTGGGGTCGAACCACTGGCTGGAGCTGTCCGGGCCGCGATGATGGATTGCACGCAGGGCGGCATCGAACATGTTCGGGTTGAACGCACGAGGTTGTTTGGCAAAGACGCCAATGTATCCACACATGACAATTACTCTATTGAATTTGTATTGGTCAGCGGCACGCTGGTTTTAAACGGTGGTGGCCGGTTCGCTCATCACTGGCAGCTCGGGCAGCACCGCTTCGGGGTGTATGCCAATGGAGCTGAGGATCTCGGGCATGGCCGAGTAGTCCGCTTCGCCGGTCTCGGTAAATTGAGTCGGTAGCAGCAGCGATTGATCGCCGAACACTTCGAGCAGTTGCGGCAGGATGATTCGCCACGCCGAAATCTCGCGCATCGGGAAGATTCGGATCGAGTTGGCGATGCCGCGGGTGAACAAGGCGGTTTGCTGCGCGGTGAAGTCACCGACCACCTGCTGCACGAACAGCGGGAAGATGTGCTTGTGCACCAGTTCGTCTTTTTTGTGCAGGGCCACCACGTGGCGGAACACCGGCTGGATGTCTGGCGCGTCGCTGAGGTCGGCCAGGTAGTCGCTGATAAACGTCTCCGAGACCAGCGAGAAGGCCAGGCGGTAGATCTTGAAGTCCGCCTCGGACAGGGTGGCCTGGGCCTGGCTCAAGTGGCGGGTCAGTTCCAGTTCCGGCCATTTGATGCGCATGCCGCGCTGGGTGATGGCCAGCTCACACATGTTGATCGAAAACAGTGTGTGATAAGCCTCATCCGCCAGGGTTTCGGAAATCGTCGCGGCGCTGGCGGAGCTCAGGCGCGAGCCGAGCTGCAGCAGGTCGATGCAGGACGGGCAGATGATTTCGGTTTCGATGGCGATGGTTTTCTGGTTATAGATCACCCAGCCGGCCGACAGGATCAGCAGCTTCAGGGCGTGGGGGTATTGCTGGTAATGCGGATCATGGGCGAAAGGTAACAGGGCCTCGAGAAAGTCCGGCGCCTGCAGGTCAAGCTGGATATCCGGGCGCTGGGAATCGAGCTTGATCTGTGCGCGTTTGTGCCAGCTGCGTTCGATTTTGATCAATCGTTCATCGGTCGCGTCATTGCTGCGATAAAGATCGTCTTGAGTGCTGTGCTGAAACATGGTTTCACCGGGTTGATAGTGAGTTGTGAAGGCCATCCATGGTTTGCCGAGGTGTGCTCGGCAACGTTCACGACCGGGAGTTACACCGCTGGCGCGGTTTGGATCTTGTCCTTCTTGCGATCCAGAAAGTCCGCCAGGCGATCCTGTGTGCGGATGTCGGAAGACACCACGGCGGCAATCAAGGCTTCCGTCATCAGGCCGTCCTGCTGGCTTTGATCGACAATACGCGGCAGCACGTGGGTCACTGCGTAGTTGGTCATGGGCAGGTTGCCGGCGATCTTGTGCGCCAACTCGGTGGCCTTGAGCACCGCCTGGCCGACCGGCACCAGGTACTGGGCCACGCCGCGCTCATAGCTTTCCTTGGCGTAGAGCGTGCGGCCGGTGAGCATCATGTCGGTCATCAAGGCGATGCCGGCGATGCGTGGGAAGCGCACCGAGGCGCCGACACCCACATACAGGCCGCGCATGGCTTCGGGCAGCGAGAAGAAGGCGCTGTCATCCACCACGCGCAGGCTGCAAGCGGTGGCGATCTCCAGGCCACCACCGATGGCGGCACCGGTAATGGCGGCGACGACGGGCACCTTGCCGAACTGGATCAGTTCGAAGGTCTTGTGCCATTCGCGGAAGGCCTGGACGTTATCGATCACCGACTGGTCGCGGATTTCCGACAAGTCCAACCCCGTGCAGAAATGCTGGCTGGTGCTGTAGAGCACCGCGGCACCAATGCCTTCAGGCATGTTGGTAAAGGTTTCGCGCAGTTCGTGCATGACTTCCAGAGACATGGCGTTTCGCTTCTGCGGGCGGTTGAGACCCACCATCAGAACGGCGCCGTCTACTCGTACGTCCAAGTAGTTTTTGACACTCATTTTCCGAATATCCCTTCGAGATGAACCCAACTTGGGGAGCGACGATTCTAGGTGGCAGAGTAATGGCCCGCTTGCTATGTCAGGTCATACTTTGACAAAATCGGGCCATGCCGCCGACCTTTACCTATTCTCCTTACGAACCCGATAGCCCCGAAGCGGTGGTGACGCTGCGCGAGTACCCGTCCGGCACGGTGTTTCCGCGTCATACCCACCGGCGTGGGCAGTTCGCCTATGCGTCCACCGGCGCATTGAAAATGTTCACTGACCTCGGTAATTGGGTCGTGCCGCCGCAGCGCGCCATCTGGGTGCCGGGCGGGGTGTCCCACGAGATGCACATGCGCGGCGATGTGGTGATGCTCAATACCTACCTGGACGACGATGCGGCCCGACGCGCAGGGTTGCAGGACTATTGCCAGGTATTTGGCGTCTCGCCACTGTTGCGCCATCTGCTGGAAGCGGCTTTGGCGATTGGGCCATCAGCCTCGCCCAGCGTGCGTGACCGTTGCGTGTTGACCCTGTTGATCGATGAAATCGGCGCCATGCCCGAGTTGCCCCTCAGTGCGCCGTTGCCCTCCGAAGCGCGTCTGGCCCGTTCTTGTCAGCGCTTCCTTGAGGCGCCGACGCAGAAGATCTCCATCTGCGAGATGGCCGACTGGTCGAGCATGAGCCGGCGCACCTTTACCCGTAACTTTCGTGAATGCACCGGCATGACCTTTGTGTCCTGGCGCCAGCAAGTGTGCCTGTTGGAGGCGACGGCGCGGCTCAGTCACGGCTCGTCCATCACCGATGTGGCGTTCGAGTTGGGGTTCAGCAGCTCCAGCGCGTTCACCTCAGTGTTCCGCCGCAACCTGGGCGATTCGCCGGCGCGCTATCTGGCCAAGTCCAAGGCGGCCTCCCTGTTTTGAAAGGACGAGGAGGCCAATGCGGTGCCTTTTCCCCCAGCGGTACCACGTTGAACCCCGGCCTTTGTTACTATCGCCGTCCCTTGTCACTAGGAGTCATTGCCCCATGCAGCACCAGTGGGATGAAATGCACCGCACCCGCAAGCCCACGTTCTTGATGTGTGGTGAGCCCCAGGGTGATGTGCTTAATCTCTATGTCCACGGTTATTCGGCGTTCTTCAACCGGCAACAGCTGGGCAGCTTCAAGGCACAGTTGGCGGGCATCGAAGGCTCGACCAACCTGATGCTGTTCTGGCCGGCGGGGCATTTCCTGGAAAACCTGTTTGCGCCGTTCAAGGACGTGATCGGCGCGATGCTCGGCGGCGGCAGCCTGGGCGCGGCTACCGTGGGCGTCGGCAAAGCGATTGCCTACTTTCTCGACCACTATAAAAGCGTCGAGGCGCGGGTAGATGAAGTTGCCAGGAGCCTGCTGCCAGAGCTGGCCGCCTACCTGCACGGTGAATCCCTTGAAGTGCGGCGCATCAACCTGATTGGCCATTCCCTGGGCGCGCGCATCCTGGTCAAGAGTTTGCTGGCTAGCCCTGATACCGCCCGCGAGCTGCCGTTGGACAACCTGCTGTTGATGGGTGGGGCGATCTGCACGTCCAGCCCGTGGGATGACGTGTCCGCGCCGCTAAAAGGCCGCGTGATCAATTGCCACTCCAGCAAAGACTGGGCCTTGGCCCTGAAACCGGATACTGAGCGTTGCATCGGCCGCTATGCCATTCCGGTAACGCCGGCGCTCAAGGCCAAGGTCACCAATGTGCACCTGGCGACCTTCGATCACGCCGCTTACTGGCCGCAGTTGCAGACGGTGGTGCAGTACACCGACCTGCTGCACGAGCGGCGCGGCATGATCCGCTCCGACCAGCGCAGCGCCGACGTGCGTTTTGCCGAAGAGGACGCGGACCTGTTCCCGGCGTTGGTCCAGGCGCGGCCTGAGGAGTTGAAGTTCTTCGCCGAGTTGATGGCGCAAAAACGCAGTGCATCCATAGACGCCAGCGTGCGCGAGCCGCTCAAGCTGGCCATCGAGTTGCAGCGCATGGGCGGCGATACCTTTATGAACCTGGCCCGTGGCCATGGCGTGAGTTATCGCCAGATCGCCGAAGATGTCGTGCAGCGGCTGGGTATCAAGTTCGATGAACCGCTCGATACCGTCGAATTGGCTGACCTTGAAACCCAGGTCGCCGAAAAACTCATCGAACAGTACAAAGACAAACTCAGCCATGCGGACCGGCTGGTGTTCGACGCGGAACTCAAAGCTGCCGCGCAAAAGGAGCAGGGGCTGTTCAGGCGTTTTGACGTGGGCCGGTCGGCCACCACCGCGTTGAGCGGTACAGCGCTGGCCGGGTTGACCGGTTTTATCCTGCGACGCGGTGCGGCCACGGCGATTCCGGTGGTGGGGCAGGCGGTAGCTGCGGCGATGCTGGTGGTGAGCGGCGTGCGCGCGTTTTCCGGCCCTGCGTATTCGATCACCACCCTGGCGGTGCTGGTGATCGGCGTGATTCGCCAGCGCATGGAGCGTGAAGCACTGAACCAGGAGATGGACCTGGTGGTGCAAGTGGTCGAGGCGTTCGACCTGCCACGGGACACGGTGATGCGCACGGTCGCGTCCGACTGATAAGCTGCGGCCTTATCTTGTGTGTTTGCCTGGGATACCGCGTGAAATTCAGCCTGCCAAAAATCGCCACCGCCCCGTTCTGCCCGCCGGAAGTGGCGGGTTCTGTCGCCGTTGATCCCAAGGCTTCGTTCTTTAAGCGCATCCTCATGTTTGCCGGGCCTGGGCTGCTGATCTCCATCGGCTACATGGACCCCGGCAACTGGGCCACGGCCATCGAGGCCGGCTCGCGCTACGGTTACAACCTGTTGTTTGTGGTGCTGCTGGCCAGCCTGGCAGGGATGGCGGTGCAGTGCCTGTGTTCAAGGTTGGGCATCGCCACCGGCAAGGACCTGGCGCAACTCTGCCGTGAGCGCTATAGCCAGCGGTCTGCACGCACCCAGTGGGTGCTGGCGGAAATCTCCATCATCGCCACCGACCTTGCCGAGGTGCTGGGCTGCGCCCTGGCATTCCACCTGCTGCTGGGGGTGTCGCTGACCACCGGCATTGTCATCACCGCCTTCGACACACTGCTGATCCTGGCCCTGCAGAACCGGGGTTTCCGCCGTTTGGAAGCGATCATGCTGGCGCTGGTGGCGACCATCGGCGTGTGTTTCTTCATCGAACTGGTCCTGATCAAACCTTACTGGCCAGACGTGTTCAGTGGTTTCACCCCGTCACTGTCGGCCATCAGCGATGCTGCACCGCTGTATTTGGCCATCGGCATCCTCGGGGCCACGGTGATGCCTCATAACCTCTACCTGCACAGTTCCATCGTGCAAACCCGCCTGATCGGCAAGGACCTGGCCAGCAAACAGGACGCGGTCAAGTTGGCGCGTATCGACACCATCGGCTCGCTGGCCCTTGCCTTGTTGGTCAACGCCGCGATCCTGGTGCTCGCCGCCGCAGCTTTCCACAAGACCGGCCACACTGACGTGGTCGAGATCCAGGATGCCTATCACCTGCTTGATCCGCTGGTCGGCGGTGCCTTCGCCAGCATCCTGTTCGGCATTGCCTTGCTGGCCTCCGGGCAAAGCTCCACCTTTACCGGCACCATCGCCGGGCAGGTGATCATGGAGGGCTACCTCAACCTGCGCATTCCCTGCTGGCAACGGCGTTTGATCACCCGTGGCCTGGCGCTGATCCCGGCGTTTTTGGGGGTATGGCTGATGGGCGACGATGCCATCGGCAAGTTGCTGATCCTCAGCCAGGTGGTGCTCAGCCTGCAATTGCCGTTCGCGCTGTATCCGCTGATCCGCATGACCGGTGACAAGCAACTGATGGGGCCATTCGTGAATCGGCTGCCGACACGCTTGCTGGCGTGGTTTCTGTTTGCGGTGATCAGTGGGGCGAATGCCTGGTTGATAGGGCAGTGGGTGTTTGGGTAGGCGCACCGAAGCAATTGGGACGACTTACACCAGAATTGCCAGGGACGTGTATTGGGCGACCTGCGGATCGGCGGTCAATAGCTTCATGGGCTCGCTGATGGCGGTCGCAACGATGAGTCGATCAAACGGATCCTTGTGATGGTGCTCAAGGTCCTTGACCGCGATCGCATGTTCTGGAGTGATGGGCAGTTCGACGAATCCGCTTTCCAGGCAGTACTCACGGATTTCATCCAGATCGACGGTGAGTTTCCCCAGGCCGACCTTAATTGACAGCTCCCAGAATGTTGCAGCGCTGATGTAAATCTCTGCTGCGTTCTCAATCAGCTTCCTGGCTTTGCTGGATAGCTTAGGATCTTCACTCAGCGTCCAAAGCAGAATATGGGTATCCAGCAACATTCTCATAAGCGGTTGCCTTCGAAGGCATCCAGTAGGTCGTCAGGCAAGGGTGCATCGAAGTCTTCAGGAATGACGAGCTTGCCCTTCATTGCACCGATTCTCCGACCCTTGGATTTGCCGACGGGCACAAGCTGAGCCATCGCACGTCCATGCTTGGCAATGGTAATAATCTTGCCGGCGGCAGCTTCGTCAACCAGCTTCGACAGATTATTTTTCGCTTCGCCCAGAGGTACGGTCGTCATGTGGTTATCTCCATATTTTGGCCAAATATAGCCAAAACTACGTGCACTATCAAAGACGGCCAGACCGCTGGCTGAAGCAGTTCGCGCAGCGCGCGATATTTTGGGGTAAGTGAATTCCATGGCAGCTCTCTCAAAAAGATATCGTCAGAGTCTGCCGCAGCCTGCAGAGACCAGAAATACTGGCCCGGAAAATCAGAACGGACCTACCTATTTCTGTAAGGAAATTTCCTTCATAGCGACGTTCTTCTCGACTTGGAAAGGTCACCGATCCCAATACGGCACCGCTCCAAAACACTCCACAAAATAATCAATCACCGTGCGCACCTTCAGCGACAAGCGCCGGCTTCCCGGCCACAGCGCTGCAATTTGCTGGGGCTCCAATGTCGTCGCCACGTCGTACTCTGTCAGCACCGCCTGCAGAGTGCCCGCACGCAGACTGTCGCCGATCAACCAAGAGGGAAACACCACCAGCCCCAGCCCTTGTTCGGCGGCGTAGGTGAGCGTGTCGGCATGATTGCCGGTGATCGGGCCCTTGACGCTATAAGGTGTCCAGTCGCCCTGGCCCTTGCGGAAGAACCAGCGTTGCTGGCCGGTAATGCCTTTGTAGGCCAGGCACTGGTGGTTGATCAGTTCGTCAGGATGTTGCGGTGTGCCATGTCGGGCCAGGTAGGCCGGGCTCGCGGCGATGCGAAAGCGTTGGGGCGCGAAGATGCGCGCCTGCATGCTGGAGTCGTTGAGCACGCCGATCCGAAAAAGCAGGTCGGTACCGTCCTGCAACGGGTCCACATAGGTGTCGGTTTGTTGGATATCCAGTTGCAGCTTCGGATAACGCCGGCACAACTCGCCCAGCCAAGGGGAGAGATGGCGCTGGCCGAACACCATCGGCGCATTGATGCGCACCAGGCCGCTGGGCTCGCTTTCCTGTTCCTGCAGCGCCTGGCCGGCGGCTTCCAGTTGTTCCAGCATCAAGCGCGCATGTCGTCCGAGCAAGCGTCCGGCCTCGGTGGGGCTGACGGCGCGGGTGTGACGGTAGAGCAATTGCTGGCCTAGGGCCTGTTCCATCAGCTGGATCTGCCGGGAGATGGAAGAGGGCGCCAGACCCTCACGGCGAGCCACTTCGGAGAAACTACCCAAGTCCAGCACGGCGACGAACAGGCGCAGTGCCTTGAAGCTCAGTTCATTCAAGCCTTGCATCGTGCCTCCAGGCTGTGCGTTTTGCGCAAAGGTGTTGTTGGCATGCTCCCATTTATCGCACAGCACGGCCACCGGATAATGCGCGCCATCCAATCCTTTGTTGATGTGCAGGTGGTGTATGCAAGCAAGTTCCATCGAGGGCGTGGCGCCAGCCAAGCCGAAAAAAAACGGCCTGCGGCTACTGCTTTTGCCGCTGGTGATCCTGGCTGGTATGGGCCTGTCAGTTGAAGCCGGCCTGCTCGGGCCATTGGGTGTGCAGGTCGGGCATTTGTGGGCCACCTTGAGCATCTTTGGCGTGGGCTCGGCGATCCTGTTTCTACTGCTGTTGTTCAGTGGTCCGCGAAAAGGCCCGGCGTTGTCCGAGCTGCCGCGCTGGCAGTTGATCGGTGGTTTCCTGGGGCCGATCTACGTGGTGGTACTGACCCTGGCCACGCCGCATATCGGTATTGCGATGACCATGATCGCGATTCTTTCGGGGCAAGTCGGCAAGAGCGTGCTGATCGACCATTTCGGCTGGTTCGGCGCGGCGCGCAAGCGGGTCAATGGCGAACGCTGGATTGCCTTGGCACTGATTGTGGTGGCACTTGTTCTGATTGCGCGAGGTTAAAGCGATGAACCTGATTTTGTTGCTGGTAGTAGTGGTCGCCGCAGGTGCGGTGTTGAGTGTGCAAGCCGCCATCAATGGTCGTTTGGGCCAGGCGGTGGGCGTGCTGCGTGGCAGCCTGGTGACCTTTGGCGTGGGGGCGATTGTCACTGCATTGATGATCTTGTTCTTTGAGCCGGCCCAGTCGATGAGCCTGCTGGATGTGCCGAAATGGCAGCTCACGGGCGCCTTGTTCGGTGTGGTGTACATGATGGTGATGGTCGGCGCGGTGCCTGTCGTCGGTACGGCGGTGGCGACGGTGGCGGTGATCGTCGGGCAATTGGGCATGGGCATGTTGATCGACAACTTCGGTTGGCTGGGCAATCCGGCGATTGAGTTGTCGGGTGCGCGGATCGTGGCGATGGTCTGCCTGGCCCTGGCGCTGCTGTTCATGTACCGCAGCAATACCCGCGCCGACTGACGGTTTGAACCATCGCCGGCGGGCCGCAGTCCTTCATTAAGGTGCCGGCGCCCGCCGCACCGGGACGACCACGAAAAAGGAGTCTGACCATGCCAGATAAAACCTGTGCCTGCCCACACTGCAAGTGTGTGCTGGGAGCTGACGCGGTAATGAAGGACGGCAAGGGTTATTGCTGTCAGGGCTGTGCGGAGCACCATGCCCATGGTGAGCCGTGTGCGGCGGCGACCGGGTGCGAATGCGCCAAGTCCGCCAAAGGCTGACGTGCTTGCGGGAGCCGGCCAGCCGGCTCCTATTGACGTTCGAGTTCGAGCCGCAGGCTATGGTCGGCCAGGTGTCGACGATGCTTGACCACGCCACGGGTGCGCCGTCCCTCCAGCGCAAACACCAACGTACGCGCATCACGTAGATCGTCCGGCAGCGGTTGGAATACCTTCAGTACCGTCCTGGTAGCTTGGTGTTGCAAGCTCACTTGGCATTCGACATGCCGGGTAATCGGCCCGAACAGGGTGTCCTGGGTGTAATCGATCCGTGCCTTGCCGTTGACCGACAGTATTGCATCCATGGTCTCTCTCCTTGATCAAGCCTGTAGCGCACGCTTCCGAGCTGCGCCGGTATAAGCCAATGATCTCCGTGGTCCGTAAAAATTCACTCGGATTGTCGAACGGTGGTCATTACCATGGCGGCTCACCCTTGATTGATGTGTACATCATGGCCCTGGCTGCGCCTCCCGACCTCAGTGATCACGCCGTCCCCGTGCAGCCCTTGGCGCGTACTTATCCGCGTGGGCTGTACGTTGAACCGCATAGCCATGACTGGGGCCAATTGCTCTATGCCATGAGCGGCGTGATGTGGGTCGAGACGCCGCACGAAGCCCTGGTGGTGCCGCCACAGCGTGCCGTCTGGCTGCCGCCGGGGGTGGAACATGGGATTCGCGTGGTGTCGGATTTGCAGATGCGCAACATCTACCTGCGCCCGGCCCTGGCAGCCACGTTGGACAGCCAGGTGCAGGTGATCGAAGTCGGTGGGTTATTGCGTGAGCTGATCGTCACACTGGTGGACGAGGGCGATAACGGCGATGTGGCGTATTACGAAGCGCTGGTCAGCCTGGCTTTGCTGGAGCTGCAGCGGGCGCGCCGTTCACCGATGCGCATCGCCATGCCGGTGGACGCCGACCGTCGATTGATCAGTGCGTGCCAGGCGGTCATGGCTGCGCCGTCCCTGGAGATCCCGTTCGAACAGCATGCCGAAGCTGCCGGCGCCAGTGTGCGTACCTTGTCGCGGCTGTTCCAGAATAACCTGGGCATGGGCTTTGCCGAATGGCGGCGCCAGGTGCAATTGGCCACGGCGGTGGCGGAGCTGATCCAAGGCCAGCCGATCAGTGCCATCGCACGTTCCCTCGGCTATTCCCCCAGCAGTTTCAGCGACATGTTTCGCCGCGAACTCGGCGTGGCGCCTTCGCAGTACGTCGGCTGACGGGTTTGGCCGAAATCCTGAAGCACTTGGCCGATGCTTCAGGATTCAGCGCTCTAGACTGAGCGCATCCACCCACAAGGCGCTGCCCCCATGAACTACCTGATTTCCCTCGCCATCGGCCTGTTTGTCGGCGTGATCTACGGTGCCTTGGATTTCCGTTCGCCCGCACCGCCGGCCATCGCTCTGGTGGGCCTGATGGGCATGCTGCTGGGTGAAAAGCTCTGGCCCATGGGCCGACAGCTGGTGGGCGCCTGGTTCTCCTGATCTCTCTCTTAACTTCGATGGATATTGGCCATGAAAGCACTGCAATTTTCCGCCACCGGCGACCTCGCCGCCCTGCGCTTCGTTGACGTCGCCACCCCGGTGCCGGCCGCCGGTGAAGTGCTGGTTCAGGTCAAGGCCGCCGGCCTCAATCCCAGCGACGTCAAAAACGTGCTCGGCCGCTTTCCCTACACCACCTTGCCGCGCATTCCCGGTCGCGATTTTGCCGGTGTGGTGGTGGAAGGGCCGCAGGCACTGCTGGGCCAGGAAGTCTGGGGTACCGGCCGCGACCTGGGCTTTTTCGCTGATGGCTCCCACGCCCAGTACCTCACTGTGTCGGCCAAGGGCGTGGCGCATAAGCCCAGCCATTTGAGTTTTGCCCAGGCCGCCAGCCTCGGTGTGCCCTATACCACCGCTTGGGATGCCCTGGAACGCAGTGGCGTGACCCAAGGCATGCGCCTGTTGGTGATTGGTGCCAATGGCGCGGTGGGCAGCGCGACCCTGGCCCTGGCAAAAATCCGTGGTGCCCAGGTGCTGGCCGCTGTACGTCGACCAGAGCAGGTCGAGGTATTGCAGGCGCAAGGTTTTGAGGCGATTGCCTTGGGCAAACCGGAAGAGCTCGGTGCGCAGGTCAATGCGGTGTTCAAGGGCGGTGCCGATGTGATCTTCGACACCACCGGTTTCTGGCTGCCGGCAGCCGTTGCAGGTTTGGCACCGTTCGGCCGCATCGCGATCATCGCCGCGCCGGTGGACGGCCATGTACAACTGCCGGCCCTGGCGCTGTATCGCAAAGGTGGCTCGGTGGTGGGGATCAATTCGTTGCTCTACAACTGCGAGCAGTGCGCGGTGATGCTGGAGCAGTTCGGACGATTCTTTGATGAAGGCCTGTTGCCGTTGCCCACCGGCTTGCGTGAAGTGGCGCTGGCCGATGGGGTGCAGTGCTATGAGGAGGTGAATCAAGGCAGCACAGACAAAATCATCTTCCTGCCTTGATTCCGGCGGTCAGGCCTCCGGAACACCTTTCTCCCAGGCCGACCAGTTCTTGAGGATCGCCTGTACCAGCGGGTTGCCCGTGCGGTACAGGTTCTCCAGCGCCGGCACAAAACCGCCCTGATCCGCGTACTTCAGCAGGTTGTCCACTTCGCTGTAGCCAGGGTACGGGCGGTCGAAGTCGGAACCGGCACGTACCACCGCCAGGCGCTGGATATCCACCAGGCCTTCGCGGCTGGCTCGCAGCAGGGCTTCGTAGGTGGAGTTGTCTTCCTGTTGGGTGGTGCAGTATTCGCCTTTGTTGTCGGTCAACAGCTTGGTCCAGACTTCGGCGCGTTCGCTCAGGCGTGTACCGGAAAACCAGGTGTTGCCCGCCAGGGTGTCGCAGCGGGTGACTTGCGGCGGCTGGTTGGCCGGGGCGGCGGGGTAGTGTTTGCGCCAGGCGGCGGACTCCTTGCTTTCCGTCAGCTCCACTTTTTGTGACAAGGCAAACGCCTTGGCCTGCAACTTGGGGTTCAGCTCAAACACTTCGGTCTTGTAGTCCAACGGTGGTTTCTCGTTGGGGCCTTTGGTGTTGATGCCGATATAACCCGTCGGCCAATCCTTGGGCGCGTCCCGCGAATCCAACTCCCACTGGGTGCCGAATTCCACCAGGTAATGCGCCCAGGCGGCGGTGCCGATGGTGCCGTGCTTGGGGCTGATGCCAGCGATTCCGGCGATCAGGAAGTAGCTCTGGCGCAGGTCGAATTTGGGCGACAAGGCCAAGGCCAGGGTGGACGCGGCGGCGTTGGTCTGGCCCATACCGGTGACCAGCAGACACACGTCCTGGGTGTTGCAGCGGATCACCGGGTATTCGGCCGACAGCCCTGGCACGCGGACTTCCTGCTTGAGTTCCAGGCGATCGATCCAGGTTTGCGCCTCAGGGGCGAACATGGTGATCAGCATCACCTTGGGTTTGATCGGTGCGGTATCGGCCAGCACCACGTGGGGCAGCAGCGCCAGGCCGACCGCCATTGATAGACGTGTAAACGCGTTCATCTAAAGCTCCTTGATCAGAATTGGTAGCCCACGCCGGCGTAGTAACCCCAGCCATCGGAACGGGCGCGGAAGTTGCCTTCGCCGAAATTCAACTCACTGCCGTCTTCCCAGTTGCCGCCGTTATGGAAGTAACGGCCGACCAGGGTGAAACGCAGGTGGGTGAACGAGTACAGCAGCACATTGGTAGCGACCAGCGAGTTGGCGGTGCGCGCCGGGTTGTCCTTGTGCAGGTCGGAGCCGAAATCGTAGTTGGTGAAGCCGATGTAGGTCAGCGAAGCACCGTTATCGAACTTGCCGATGGGCACGATGTACTTCATCTGCGCGCGGTAGCCGTCCCATGAGTATTCATTGCTGGCGCCGTAGTTTTCCCACTGGTAACGCCCATAGAAGTTGGCCGACAGGTTCACCCGCGAATGGGTGTCGATGTCTGTGCCGAGGCCGCTGTACAGGGTGTTGGCGCGGTTTTCCTTGCGGCTGCCATGGTCGTAGATCCAGTCGAACGCCACGTACCACTCCTTGAACGGCCCGATGGCCAGGCTACGGCCCGCCAGGTAGTCGATGGAGATACGCGGCTCGTGCTCCATGAACACCGGGGAGCCATGGTCCCACACGCCTTTGTCATTACTGTTACCGATGGTGAGGATCTTCGGCACGTCGATGTAGCCGTACAGCTCAAAAGGCCCCTTACGGCCGAAGTACTCGTATTCCAGGTAGACATCATCCTGTGGCTTGGGGCCGAAGCTGATGTCTTTGCTGCCGATCAATGTCAGGTCCTGGTTGAACCAGTCCGACAGGTACACGCCTTTTTTCGCCGGGCTGGCTTCAGGGCTGAGGGTTTCGCCCTGTGCTGAGTCATCCACGGGTTTTTCCTGCGCCAAAATGGAGGCGCTGAGTACTCCCGTAACGGCGGCCAGTAGCAAGGAAACACCAAAGGAGGCAGGACGCCTTGAGGTGGGGTGCATTGAAAATCCCTATTCGTACGCGG
The DNA here is from genome assembly GCF_001579805.1 of Pseudomonas azotoformans. Classification (NCBI taxonomy): domain Bacteria; kingdom Pseudomonadati; phylum Pseudomonadota; class Gammaproteobacteria; order Pseudomonadales; family Pseudomonadaceae; genus Pseudomonas; species Pseudomonas azotoformans. The sequence continues at coordinate 4,076,060 of NZ_CP014546.1, forward strand.
TTTGAACCCGATTCTTCGGGTAAGGGTGAACTTGGCTGGCAAGTTCGTACCGCAAACGTTTGCACATGCTGTACCAAGTTTGCTCAATCGTTTGATCAAATTGAAAAAAGCGGGATTTAGTCGACCTTTTGGTCAGAATTGACTGGGTGTCATTTTTTCAATGTGCTTGAACAGGTGCATCGCGGTTTCACGTCGATAGTCGCTTGGCGTCTGGTGCATTTCGATACGGAAGTGTCGATTGAAGTTCGACAGATTGGCGTAGCCCACTTCAAAGCAGATGTCCGCCACCGACATGTCGCTTTGCAACAGCAGTCGGCAGGCGCGTTGCACACGGAACTTGCGCATCAGGTCGATAAAGCCGTGGCCGGTGTTGCGCTTGAAGAAGCGTGAGAAGCCCGGCTCGCTCATCTCCAGTTGTTGCGCAATCACCGACAAGCGCACATCGCCGGTCAGCTCGCGCATCAGATAATCGAACGCCTTGTTGATGCGTTCGGCGCTGCGTGCATCCAACGTCGGCGCATAACACGGGCTGGCGAGGGCCTTGACCTGTTGCGTCGGGGCGTTCTTCAGGGTGTCGAGCAATTGCAGGAACAGGATCAGGCGTTGCAGGCCGTGGGCGCTGCCGATGGCTTCCATCAAGCGCGCAGCCTGCAACGCGGCGTCGCCGGTGAATTCCAGTCCGCGCCGGGCATGCTCGAACAGCGGTTGCAGGTCACCGAGTTCCGGCAGGGTCTTGCGCAGGGTGAGGAGGGCGGCGCCGTCGAATTGCAACACCACGTCGCGACCGCTCAGGTGTTCGCCGGGGGCGAGTTCACCGATCCAGTCGTGGGGCAGGTCGGGGCCGATCAGGGCCACATGCCCGGCACTGAACGCACCGATGTAGTCGCCCGCCACCAGTTTGCCGCTGCCTTGGCGGATCAGGTGGATTTCAAATTCGGGATGGTGGTTCCAGCGCGCCAGGTCGTAGGGGTAGTCATGTTCGAACCAGCGGAAGCAATGGTCCGGCTCGGGCAGGATCACTTCGAGTTCGGCGGGGCGGTGCTCGAACAGCTTGGCGCGGCTGATGGGCATGGTGGGATTCTTATGATGCTTGGAATCGCTTCAAAATACGCGCCTCAGTCATGGGCGCGCTACTCCTGGTTTCGCCAGGTACTGATACTTTTTTAACTTTCACGCTCCGGTTAAAAAAGTACCAGTCGCCCATCCTCCAGGCGTTTGTGGGGGCTTGGCCAAGCTGCTGTAATCGGCCCTCAACAACAAAAACAACAGGTAGAAACCGCTATGTCCAAGCTCCCGCAAGCGTTGTTCCTGCTTTCCGGCCTGGCGCTGGCCATGCCTAGCCACGCCGCCGACACCGTGACCATCGCCACGGTCAACAACAGCGACATGATCCGCATGCAGCGCCTGTCCAAGGTGTTCGAAGCGCAGCATCCGGACATCAAGCTCAACTGGGTGGTGCTGGAAGAAAACGTGCTGCGCCAGCGCCTCACCACCGACATCGCTACCCAGGGCGGGCAGTTCGACGTGCTGACCATCGGCACGTACGAAACCCCACTCTGGGGCGCCAAGCACTGGCTGGAACCCTTGACCCAGCTGCCGGCCGATTATGACGCCGACGATATCTTCCCCTCGGTGCGCCAGGGCCTGTCGGTCAACAACACCCTGTACGCCTTGCCGTTCTACGGCGAAAGCACCGTCACCTACTACCGCACCGACTTGTTCAAGCAGGCCGGGTTGAGCATGCCCGCGCATCCTACCTGGACCCAACTCGGCGAGTTCGCCGCCAAGCTCACCGCCAAGGACAAGGGCCAATATGGCATGTGCCTGCGCGGCAAGGCCGGCTGGGGCGAGAACATCGCCTTGCTGAGCACCATGGCCAATGCCTTTGGCGCGCGCTGGTTCGACGAGCAGTGGAAACCCGAGCTGACCAGTCCCGAGTGGACGGCGGCCGCCAACTTCTACGTCAACACCCTCAAGCAATACGGCCCGCCGGGCGTGTCCAGCAATGGTTTCAACGAAACCCTGGCGCTGTTCAACAGCGGCAAGTGCGCGATCTGGGTGGATGCCAGCGTCGCCGGCTCCTTCACCACCGACAAGAGCCAGAGCAAGGTCGCCGACAGCGTCGGTTTCGCTGCCGCGCCTACCGAAGTCACCGATAAAGGTTCTTCGTGGCTGTATGCCTGGTCCCTGGCAATTCCGGCCACGTCCAAGCACAAGGACGCTGCCAAGGCCTTCATCAGTTGGGCGACTTCCAAGGAGTACATCCAGTTGGTCGCTGATAAAGAAGGCATCACCAACGTACCGCCGGGCACCCGACAATCCACCTACAGCGAGGCGTACTTGAAGGCCGCACCGTTTGCCCAGGTAACCCTGGAAATGATGAAGCACGCCGACCCCGCGCACCCTTCGGCCAAGCCGGTGCCTTACGTGGGCATTCAGTACGTGACCATTCCCGAGTTCCAGGCCATCGGCACCTCGGTCGGCAAGCTGTTCTCTGCGGCGCTGACCGGTGGCATGTCGGTTGACCAGGCCTTGCTGGAAGCCCAGTCCACCACCGAGCGCGAAATGAAACGCGCCGGCTACCCGAAATAACTTCAACAGGACTTTTTCATGAAACGACTCGAAGGCAAGAGCGCACTGATCACCGGTTCGGCGCGTGGCATCGGCCGCGCCTTTGCCCAGGCCTACATCGCCGAAGGCGCCACGGTGGCCATCGCCGACATCAACCTGCAACAGGCCCAGGCCACCGCTGCTGAGCTGGGCCCACAGGCCTATGCCGTCGCCATGGATGTTACCGACCAGGCGTCCATCGACAGCGCGATTGCCACAGTGGTCGGCCGCGCCGGCAAACTGGATATTCTCATCAACAACGCTGCATTGTTCGACTTGGCGCCCATTGTCGACATCACGCGCGACAGCTACGAACGGCTGTTCTCGATCAACGTCGCCGGCACGCTGTTCACCTTGCAGGCCGCCGCGCGGCAGATGATCAGCCAGGGCCATGGCGGCAAGATCATCAATATGGCCAGCCAGGCCGGACGCCGTGGCGAGCCGTTGGTGGCGATCTACTGCGCGACCAAGGCGGCGGTGATCAGCCTGACGCAATCGGCGGGGTTGAACCTGATCAAGCAGGGGATCAACGTCAATGCCATTGCTCCGGGCGTGGTGGATGGCGAGCATTGGGATGGTGTGGATACGTTGTTTGCCAAGCATGAAGGATTGGCACCGGGCGAGAAGAAAAAGCGGGTAGGGGACGAGGTGCCGTTTGGGCGGATGGGCACGGCGGAGGATTTGACCGGCATGGCGGTTTTCCTGGCCTCGAAGGACTCAGACTACGTGGTGGCCCAGACCTACAACGTCGACGGCGGTAACTGGATGAACTAGAGCCGTACATCAATCCAAAATGTGGGAGCGGGCTTGCTCGCTCCCACAGGTGATTTTCGGTGTTCTTTAAAACGCGTTACTCGGCAAAACTGCGGTCGAAGAAGTAGATTTCTCCAGGTTTGAGAACCGTCACCGTCGCCTGGGGCCTGCCGCCTTCACCATTCTTCTTGCGCCCGGTCTCGCGCAGAAACCCCGCCTCAGTCAGCTTCAGCAAGCGCTGGCGAATACTGGTCTTCAACACCGGCCGCCCCAGCACCAGGGAAAAGATCATGGTCGCTTCCGGCGCGCTGAACTCATTGCCCAGGAACATCAGCGGCAAGCTGCTGTACAGCGACTTGGAGAACAAGCGCTCCTGCACGGAGGCCACGATGCTGTTGTGATCGAACGGCAGCTTGATGCTGCCATCCGCGACCCCCGCCAGTGAAAACCAGGCCTGATGCTCACCCAGCTCTACCTCATCCGCCACGATCGCCAGGTAGTAAGTGGACGACGACCAACAGCGCGGATCACGAAACGCATCCCCCACCGTGCCCACTTGCTCGCTCCACGCCAGCGCCAGGCCCACCTTGTCACTCGCCCGCAAGCGCTCCACCGCATCCTTGAGGCTCAGATCTTGCACGCCGCCATTCACCACCACGCCCGGCAGCGCCCAATGCCCGGTGAAGGGCTCGGCGTCGCGTTTGTTCAGCAGCAATTTCAGCTCCCCTGAGGCGCGGCAATAAAACACTACGCACAGGTCGACGGTGTGGAGGTAGGGGCTCAGGGGCATGTGGACGTCCTTCTAGACAGGGATGACGCACAGTCTAACCAATCGAGCAGATATGTCATGTACTTGCTCCAGGATAGATAACCAAATGTTTCTTGCAATGAAAGTACATGACGTGTACTTTTGTTTCCAGGCCACAGGAGAACCATCATGACCCTCTCGATATCCGCCATTGCTTCATTCGACGTCGACGCCCAGAAGAGCTTCACGCCGCTGTGCCCCAGTGAGTTGCCTGTGGCCGGTGGCGACCAGATCGGGGCCGAGCTCAACTACATGGCGAGCCTGGCCGGCCATCGCGTCGGCAGCAAGGACGCCCACACCCCGCACGCGCCCTGGGTGGTGTCGCAGCACAGCGAGATGCTGCAACCCACCGGCCTGGCCCACGCCGATGTGACCTGGGTGAGCCATTGCGTGCCGGGCACCGAGGGCTTCACCTTGCTGGACGAATTGCCCACGCCTTATGACTACGACTACTTCATCTGGAAAGGCGTGGAACCCGACCTACACCCCTACGGCGCCTGCTATCACGACCTGCACGACAAGCTGTCTACCGGCGTGATCGAGTACTTGAAGGCCCAGGGCGTGAGCCGCGTAATCGTCGGCGGCCTGGCGCTGGACTACTGCGTCAAGACCACCGCGTTGCAATTGCTCAAGGCTGGCCTGGAAGTGGTTTTGCACTTGCCGGCGTGCCGGGCCATTACGCAGGAGGGCGGCGTACAGGCGGTCAATGAGTTGCTCAAGGCCGGTGCTGTCATCAGCAGCACCCGCGAAGAACTGGCCGCGATGGCCGCGCGTTAAGGAGACACACCATGGAAAGTGCCTACGACTACGAAACGCCCGTTATCCGGGGTTTGCTCGACACCGACTACTACACCTTCACCATGATGCAGGCCGTGTTGCACCAGTACCCCAATGTCGATGTGGAGTACAACTTCATTGTGCGGTCCAAGGAAAAGCTCGGTCATCTGATTCCTGAAATCCGTGCCGAGTTGGAGCAACTCGCCAGCCTGCGTATGCGCGAAGGTGAGCTGCGCTTTCTGTTCAACCCCCGCTTTCGCGAATACCTCACCCCGGACTACGAGCGCTTCCTCGGCTTGTTCCGCTTCAACCTGCGCTATATCCACGTCAGCGAAGTCGACGGCCAACTGAACATCCGCGTGGTCGGTCCTATGCTGCACTGCATCATGTTCGAACAACCGGTCCTGGCGCTGGTCAGCGAGCTGCGCAACCGCGACAAATACCCCGACGTGACCTTGGAAGACGTCACCCGCAAGCTCTACCAGAAGTTCGACTGGCTACAGAAAAATCTCAGCCGCGAAGAACTCGCCGACCTGCGAGTGTCTGACTTTTCCACCCGGCGCCGCCTGTCGTTCAAGGCCCAGCGCGAAGTGGTCGACATCATGCGCCGCGACTTTCCCGGACAGTTCGTCGGCACCAGCAATGCGCACCTGGCCTACGAATTCGACCTGCCGCTGATCGGCACCATGGCGCACCAATGGCTGATGGTGCACCAGCAACTGGGCCGCCTGCGCGAAAGCCAGAACGCCGCCCTGGAAAACTGGGTGCGCGAATACCGTGGCCGTCTCGGCATCGCCCTGACTGACTGCATCAGCACCGATTTTTTCCTCAAGGACTTCGACCTTTACTTCGCCAAGCTGTATGACGGCCTGCGCCAGGACTCCGGCGACCCCATCGCTTGGGCCGACAAAGTCCTGGACCGCTACCAGCAACTGGGCATCGACCCGATGACCAAGGACCTGATGTTCTCCGACGGCCTGAATTTCGAAAAATGCCTGCCGATCCTGCGGCACGTGCGCGGCAAGGCCAAGTTCGGCTTCGGCATGGGCACCAGCCTGGCCTGCGATGTGGAGGGCGTCGAGCCGCTGAGCATCGTGATGAAACTGGTGCGGGTGCACGGCGAACCGGTGGTGAAATTCTCGGATGATCCGATCAAGAACGTCTGCGAAGACGCCTCGTTTTTGCAGTACGCAGCACAAGTGTTCAATGTCGGCAGCGTGGAGGTGTGACATGCAAGCACGTATCGCACAGGAACTGAACATCAATCGGCAACTGGTCAAAGGCGGCGAAGCCAAAGAGATCCAGCGGCGCATCGACTTCATCAAGACCACCTTGCGCGGCTCCGGCGGCAAGGCGTTGGTACTGGGCATCAGCGGGGGTGTTGACTCACTCACCGCCGGCCGTCTGTGCCAGTTGGCCGTGGAGCAACTGCGCGGCGAAGACTACGCCGCACGCTTCATCGCCATGCGCCTGCCCTACAAAACCCAGGCCGACGAACGCGACGCCCAGGCCTCCCTGGACTTCATCACCCCGGACCAGATCGACACCCTCAACATCGCCGCCAGCGTCGACGGCCTCATGGCCAGCCTGACCGCCACCGAAGCCAGCGCCGCCCATGTCGATTTCATCAAGGGCAACGTCAAGGCGCGCACACGGATGATCGCCCAGTACGCGGTGGCCAACCTGCACAACGGCCTGGTGGTCGGCGCTGACCACGGCGCTGAAGCGTTGATGGGGTTTTTCACCAAGTTCGGTGACGGCGCCTGCGACCTGGCGCCACTGTCGGGCCTGACCAAAACCCAGGTGCGCTTGCTCGCCACGGCCCTTGGCGCCCCGAACAACCTGGTGCACAAACACCCGACTGCGGACCTGGAAGAGCTTGTGCCGGGCAAGCTGGATGAACAGGCCTACGGCTGCACTTACGCAGAGATCGACGCGTACCTGATGGGCGAGCCGGTGAGTGAGCGGGTGAGGGCGATTGTCGAGGGCGCGTACGGCAAGACAGCGCACAAGCGTGCGCTGCCTATCATTCCGGTTTGAGCCGACGATCAGATTTTGATGTTTTCGCGGATGTTCCAGCCGAACCGAATCGGCCCGCCATCTTTGCCGCCATCGGCTTTCTGTGGCTGGTAGCTGATTTCCACCCTGGCGAAGTTAAGGCTGATTTCCTCGGTCAGCACGTCACTGGTTGTCGCCGCGCGGCTGTCGTAGGAGGCGACCATCACTTCCTTCAGGATGATCACCAGGTACTCCACGCTGCTATCGCCCCCAGCCTTGCGCACCACGATTCGAGCCTCGGGGTAATGCTTGCCGGTTGCGCACGCCATCATGAGGTTGGGCGAGGATTTATCCAGCGACTTTTCAATCGCGATGTTGGCCATATCAACCTTGCCGGCACCACCGCCCGTGCCACTGTGCATCGAGCCCGATTGAGTCATCCTCCAGCCCCAGCGGGAAATATCGATTTCATCGCGATGGGCCTGGTCCCTGGACTCGCCCTTGATGTCTCCCAGTTTCAAAAACATATCGGTTGCCATGTTCGTTCCTTGTCTTGTCATCAGCCGAGAGTGGCGCGGGGCGTACTTTTCCCATTTCGACGATTGACCTCAAGACGCCAAGGTGAGAACGGGAAGTGCCTGGCTGCAAAAAGGAATATTTCCGACATTCTTGCCGGATATTGATTCTTTACGCTCTGCGCTCTTGTGCGTTCAGGAGTAAAGGAATGGCTAGCAGTGTCTTGAAGGACGGTTTCCCTAATGCCCACCTCACAACGCGTGAGCGAGTGGAAAACAGTATTGATCTGCGCCGGTTGTTTGCGGCTATCGACGCCGATCCGGCCATTGTCGGGGCAGGGGTGGTGTATCTCGATTCACAGCTGTGGCCCGTGACGTTGCGTGAGTTTCAGCCGATTTGCAGCGTGTTCCCCAAACGGGTGGTTTTGCGGGAGATGCCTGGCTCGTTGGCGAGGTTGGATTTTGTGCGCAGGTTGGAGTACGAGCCAAGAGAGTCGGAGGTAGTGTTTGAATCGATCGGAATGGGAGTGGCCTGTGGGACTGCATTATTGAGTTGGTTGGTGATCGCTGGCGGGTCCGCGCTTTCGCCGTTCACCGCAGGCCTGAGTGGTGCACTGGCCGTGATTGGGAGAGCTGCATTTGTTGCCAGTTTTGGGCAGTGTGCAAACGGTTTATACCGTGTCTACAAAGAAGCCAGGGAGCCTGCCCATATTGATTGGCTCGATAGCGAACCTTGGTATCAACACACGACGGCCATTCTGGATGCTGTGTCGTTGATAGGAGCAAGTACTTCGTTCCTGACCACGGTCAAGCTAGCAAGCGCAACCAAAGCCTCGACCGGGAGGTCGTGGCGTGATGTCCTCAGAAGGATGAATCGCCAGGAACGTGCAAAATTGACGAAGGAATTGCTCAGCATCAACCACCCGCATTTGAGCGCCAAGCTTATTAAGCTGAAACAGCTTTCTGGTGACTTTCCCAAGCGATATACCCAGGCCCAGCTTCGACATGCGACGCTCGCTCAGCTCAAGGATACCGTCGCGGTCGGAGGTGCGGTGGCAGGCAGTGCAATGTCTGGAAATCTGAGAACAATCGCAGTAGGTCTGTACGAGGAATTTGACGAATGATTCTTCTGATGACCCTTGAGCAGCTTCGGCATTTCCTGCTGCGCTATTTTCCGGTATTCGCTGCGGCAAACTTGTTTCAAATATTCGCGCTGGCGATTGGTGTTCCGATGATGTTTGACAGTTACTTCGATGCGTTACCTGCTGACTTGAATCTGAAATACTCCTTCTTATCTACTCTCGGATCAGCCTGTCTCCTTGGCCATTGCAACTTCATGATCGTGCGTGGCTACCCAAGCTGGCTATGGATCCCGGTCGTTCTGATGGTGTTTAGCCTGTTGGGTGTTTTACCGACCATCGAACACCGCCCTCACAAGGTGTTCTATGTCCTGGGCCTATTGTTCCCGCTGCTGGCTCTGCTGCTGATCAATAGTAAACGCTATCGAGAGGCCCGCGCTGAATGGGTAAAACTCCGTCAAAAGCGCCAGCGAATCGCGAAGATAATCCGTACCCAGCGTCAACGCGTTCGGCGCCGGGAAGGATTATGAAGTTCTACCGCTCGATCGACCGACTCCACCGCGCATTCCACTCCGGCCGCGCCTGGTTGACCTGGTCCCAATCAATCGAAATCGCCGTCTGCAAGTAACTTTGCATCGCTTCTACTCGGGCACGGGTCTTGTCGGTGGTCGGCGTGGTCGGGTTAGACGGGATCTGGTCGCCTTCTTCCAACGCCGGGGCCTGGGCTTGGGCGGTCAGCAAAAACGCGGCGAGTTTCTGCGCCAGTTCCGGCTGGTCGTTGCGCGCGATCACGCATTCGGCCACGTTCAGCACCACCGCGCCTTCCTTGGGTTGCGCATATTCCATGGGCACGCCGAGCAGTTTCTGGGTGGCGACCTGGGTCGGGGTGAGCGGGAAGATCGCGGCTTCATCGGTCTGCACCATTTCGGAGATCTTCGCGGAGCTGGCGATGTATTCCAGTACGTTGGGGCCGACGGTTTTTGGCCAGGCCTTGAAGCCGGGGTCGACGTTGGTTTCGTCACCGCCCTGGAGGCGGTTGAACATCAGGAAGCCATGCAGGCCGAAGGTGGAGGAGGCCAGGGACTGGAACACCACTTTGTCCTTGAAGCGCGGGTCGGCCAGGTCCATCCACGAGGTGGGTGCGGCCCAGCCTTTTTCCTTGAACATCTTGGCGTTGTAGCCCAGGCCGGTAACGCCGAGGGTCACGGCCACGGCGTGTTCCTTGATCTTCGCCTTGGCGGGGATCTGCTCCAGGGTCGGGCTGGGCGCCAGCTTGTCGCACAAACCCATGGAAATCGCGCGGTACATGATGCCGTCGTCGAGGAACATCACGTGCATCTGCGGGTTGTCTTTGTTGGCCTGGACCTTGGCGAGGATGTCCGACGAGGTACCGGGCACGATCACCACCTTGACGTTATTGGCCTTTTCGAACGCGGGCAGCACCTTGTCGGCGTACACCCGTTCCATGGTGCCGCCGTTCATGCCCAGGTACAGCGTGGGCGCGGCGTGCACCGTTGAGGCGAGTAGAGCGAGGGACAAGCAGGACAGCGCAATACGTGGGTTCATGGATGTTTTTCCTCTCAGGCTTGGAAACGACGGATGGAAAACGCTTCGATAGGTTGGCGGCTGGCACCGGTGCAGACGATCTCTGCCAGGGCTTCACCGACGGCGGGACCAAGCTGGAACCCGGCACCGGCAAAGCCGAAACCGTGGAGCAAGCCGGGTTGGGTGCTGCTGGGGCCGATTACCGGTTCGTGATCGGGTAGATAACCTTCGGTGCCACTCCAGGTGCGGATGGCCTGGGCACCCTTGAGAAACGGGTACAGCTCACCGGCATTGCGCAGGATCTCCAGCACCGCGGCTTGCCCTGGTCGTGCTTGTTGCGGACCTAGGGCAAAGCCGCGACCACCGCCGAGGATGCAATTGCCCCGGGCGACCTGTCGCGCATAGATCCCGCCGCCTTCAACGCCGGTGCTCACGTCCATCACCATCGGCAAGGGCTCAGTGACCAGCATCGCCGGGTGTGCCGAGGTCATCGGCACCGCTTCGCCAAACTGTTCGGCCACCGCCCCGGCCCACGCCCCGGCGCAATTGAGCAGCCACGGCGCTTGAAGATGCAGACTGTTGGCGCAGTGCACCTGGAAGTGCTGGCCGTCATGCTCGATACGTGTGACGGGCGACTGTTCATAAACCTGCGCGCCGTGTCGTTTAGCCGCGCGGGCAAAGGCGGGCGACACCAGGCGAGGGTTGGCGTGGCCGTCTTCCGGACACAACGAGGCACCGACGGCGATATCGCCGACCCAGGGAAATCGTGCGCGCAGCTCGGCGTAATCCAGCAACTGCAAACCCAGGCCAAATCCCCGTGTCTGCTCGGCATACGCCTGCAACGCGGCGAAATCAGCATGACTGCGCGCCAGCTTCAAATGACCGGAACGCAAGTACTCGCCGTCGATACCGATCAATCCCGGCAAGTCTGCCCACAGCTGGTGGGCACGCTGCGACAGCGGTAATTGGTGCAATGGCCGGCCTTGGCGCCGCACGCCGCCGTAGTTGACGCCACTGGAATGGGATCCGCAAAAGTCCCGTTCCACCAGCGCCACCCGCTGACCTTTCTGCGCCAGCATCAGTGCGGCCGACGCGCCGACGATCCCGCCGCCCAATACAATGACGTCGATCACGGCTGCACCTCCACGCCAAACGGCAGCGGCTTGATCGGTGCCTGGCCCCGCAAGCGGCCGACGTTTTCGATGGCCCGGCCACTGCGCTCCGCGACAATTTCCGCTGCCGCCAACCCGCACATCCGGCCTTGGCAGCGGCCCATGCCGACGCGACAGTGGGCCTTGACGCGATTGATCTCCCAGTGGCCTTCATCCACCACCGCGCGTACGTCGCCGACGCTGACTTCTTCGCAGCGGCAGAGGATCAACGCATCGGCGGCTTCGGCCGCCCACTTCTCTGGGAACGGGAACGCAGTTTCCAAACCATGACGAAAGCGTTGGATGGTCGCCAATTGTTGCTCCAGCACAGCAGGGCGGCGCTGATCGATTGCAACACCCGAGTCCTCCAGCACCGCCAGCGCTGCACGTTCACCGGCCATTTGTGCTGCGTCGGCACCCATGATTCCGGCCCCATCGCCCGCCAGGTACACGCCGCTGACGCTGCTGCGTCCGGCGCTATCCCGTTGTGGCAGCCACGCGCGGTTCAAGGCATTCCAGGCGAACTCACAGCCAAGCAAATCCGCCAGTTGCGTCTCGCTGCGCAGGGCATGGGCGAAGGCCACGGCGTCGCATTCCAAGGTCTGATCAGCCCATTGAATACCGCTGACCCGTTGCGCGCCGTTGATCTTTTCAAGCGTGGCGCCCTGGTGCACGGGAATCCCATGGGCCGTCAACCAGGCGCGGTAGTACACGCCTTTGGCCAAGGTCGCCGGTTGCCCGAGCAGCGCTGGCAATGCACGGCATTGGGCACTGAACGGCGCGCTGTCGAGCACTGCCACCACTTTGGCGCCGGCCTTGGCGTACTGGTAAGCCACCAGATACAGCAACGGCCCGCTGCCACAAAACGCCACACGCTCGCCGATGGCGCAGCCTTGGTACTTCAGCGCGATTTGCGCCGCGCCCAGGCTGTACACGCCCGGTAGGGTCCAACCCGGCACGGGCAGGATGCGGTCAGTGGCGCCCGTGGCAACGATGAGTTGCGCGTACTCGAGGCTTTCTGCGCGGCCGTTGTTGAGCATATCCAGGCGCCCGTCCTCGGCATTCCACACCAGGGTTTCCGGGCGGTAGTCGATCAGCGGTGCCAGCTCATCCATTGTGCGGTGCACGGCCTCGGCCTTGCGTGCTTCAAATCCGTAAAGCTGCTTGGCGGTGCGTTGAAATCCCTGTGGCTGACGCCGATAAATCTGCCCGCCACCGCGCAGGCTTTCATCCACCAGGCAAGGTCTGATGCCATGGTCGAGCAATGTGCGCGCCGCGTTGATCCCGGCCGGGCCTGCGCCCACAATCACCACAGGCTTCATGACTGGCGCCCCGGTTCGCGGCGGATGGCCTGGCCTTCTTCCAATAGCGTCGAACAGGCGCGTACGCGGCGCCCGTCTTCAAGTCGCACCCAGCAATCCTGGCACGCGCCCATCAGGCAGAAACCGGCCCGTGGTTCGGCGCTGAAATCACTGCCACGCAGGTGTTCGGCGCAGGTCAACACGGCGGTCAGCAGGGTGTCACCGAGCAAACCGCTGGCGGGTTGCCCGTCAAGCGTGAAGGCGAGGGCAGGGCGTTGGGTTTCGGCCAGGCGTTTGAACAGAGCCATCAGTGTTTCCCCACCAGCACGCGGTCCAGGCCATAGACCCGGTCCAGCAAAATCATGGTGGCGGCCGTGAGTGCAATCACCAGTGCCGACACCGCCGCCATCATCGGGTCGATGGACTCGGTGGCATACACATACATGCGCACCGGCAGGGTCTGGGTCGCCGGCGAGCTGACGAAGATCGACAACGTCACCTCATCGAAACTGTTGATGAACGCCAGCAACCAGCCACCCGCTACACCGGGCAGGATCATTGGCAGGGTGATCTGGCGAAACAACGTAAAGCGGCTTGCGCCCAAGGACTCCGCGGCCTGCTCGGCGCTGCGATCAATGCCGATGGCGGCGGCCAACACCAGGCGCAGCACATACGGCGTGATGATCACCACGTGCGCGAGCATCAGCCAGGTGAAGCTGCCGTTCACGCCCATCAGTGCGAACAGGCGCAGCATCGCCACGCCAAGCACCAGGTGCGGAATGATGATCGGTGACAAGAACAACGCACTGAAAAAATTACGCCCAGGAAACTGATAGCGACTGATCGCCAAGGCGGCCGGCACCGCAATCAAGGTCGCCAGGCTCGCGGCGGTAAATGCCAAAATCAGGCTGTTGTAGAACGCCTGGATAAAATCCGCGCGCTCGAACACCGCACGGAACCAGCGCAGCGAGAAGCCCGAGGTGGGCAGGCTCAAGGTGTTTTCCGGGGTGAAGGCCACCAGGCACACCACCACCAGCGGCGCCATCATGAACAGCACCACCAGGGTGTGGAAACCCAGGGCCAAAGGACCGTTTCTGGACATGCGCTTAAACCCCCAGGGACTTTTTGTAGCGGCCTTCGACCATGCGGTTCCAGCTCAGCATGATCAGCAGATTGACCAACAGCAGCACCACCGCGATGGTCGCGCCCATGGGCCAGTTGAGTTCCGAGAGGTACTGGTCGTACACCACGGTGGCGACCATTTTCAGTCGGCGCCCGCCGAGCAGGCCGGGAATCGCAAAGGAGCTGGCCGCCAGGCCGAACACGATCAGCGTGCCGGACAGCACGCCGGGCATCACTTGGGGCAATACGATCTTGCGCATCACCGTGGTCTGGCTGGCGCCGAGGGACAACGCCGCTTGTTCTGCCGACGGGTCGAGTTTCTGCAGGGAGGTCCACACCGGGATGATCATGAACGGCAGCATCACGTGCACCAGGGCGATGATCACCGCGAACGGCGTGTACAACAGCTTCACCGGGCGCCCACCGAGGAATTGAATGACTTGGTTCACCAGCCCGTCCGCGCCGAGCAGCAGGCTCCAGCCAAAGGCGCGCACCACCACCGAGATCAGCAGCGGCGTGAGGATCAGGATCAGGAAGATCGAGCGCCACGGGGTGCCCATGCGGCTGAGGATGTAAGCCTCAGGTACGCCGATCACCACGCAGAGCAGGGTGACCAAGGCGCTGATCCAGAAAGTGCGCCAGAAGATTTCGTAAAAGTATGAATCGCTGAACAGCGACAGGTAATGCGCCAGGGTCCACTCATCGCCCTTCACGCCCACCTGGTAATCGAACACGTTGAACGACAACACCAGCGTCAGGCCCAACGGCAGGATCAGCAGCCCGACAAACAGCACCAGGGCGGGCAATGACAACAGATAGCCGCGGCTCATGCGCGCACCTCATCCGCCGCCAATACGCGCAGCAGGCTGGCTTGCCAGTCCAGGCCCACCGCTGCTCCGCAACCGAGGGGCGCGCTGCCGTCGTTGCTGCGCACTACGGTGATTTCGCCAAGCTGGGTGTGGATGCGATACAGCCATTGGCTGCCGAAAAAGTAGCTGTCGAGCACCTTGCCTTGCAGTCGGCCCGGTGCCGGCGTCCACCAGTTGGATCTTTTCCGGGCGCAGGCTCAGGGTCAGTTCGCCGTTACCGCTTTCGTGGCGGACCTGTGGAGTGCCCAACTGATCGTAGTCGCCCGGCAACAGGTTGGCCTTGCCGACGAAGTCCGAGATGAAGCGCGTGCGCGGGTGTTCGTAGAGCTTGTACGGCGCGTCGATCTGGGTCACACGCCCGGCCTGCATCACCACCACGCGGTCGCTGATGGACAGCGCCTCAGCCTGGTCGTGGGTGACCATCAAGGTGGTGATGCCCACGGCGCACTGGATGCGGCGGATTTCGAACTGCATTTCTTCGCGCAGGTTGGCGTCGAGGTTGGACAGCGGTTCATCCAGCAGCAACACCGGCGGCTCGATCACCAGGGCACGGGCCAGGGCCACACGTTGGCGTTGGCCGCCGGACAACTCGCGTGGGTAACGGTCAGCGTGGGGCGCCAGACGCACCAGTTCCAATACGGTCTTGACCTTGCTGGCGATCTGCGCCGCCGGCACTTTGCGCATCTTCAGGCCGAAGGCAACGTTGTCGCGCACGGTCATGTGCGGGAACAGCGCGTAGCTCTGGAACACCACGCCCAGGCCACGGCTGGCGGGCTTGGCATGGGTGATGTCGCGGCCGTCGAGCAGGATCTGCCCGCCGCTGACGTCAACAAAGCCGGCGATCATTTGCAGGGTGGTGGTCTTGCCGCAGCCCGAGGGGCCGAGCAGGGAAACGAACTCGCCTTTTTCCACCGCAAGGTCGGTGGCGACCACCGCATCGACGGCGCCGTAGCGTTTGCTCAAGGCGTTGAGTTGGAGAAATGCCATGTCTGCGTTCCACCTTTTTTGAGTCGCGTCGAAACGCGCTTTTTTGTTTTGGGCAGATGCGAATGAAGTGTTGCCGGTGCGTTGGCGCTCGATCTTGAGTCGGCTGCCGTTAGTTGTTCATTTCGCCCCTGTGGACGCAGATTAGGACGAAGACTAGGATGGGCGGAAGATGGAATTTCACTGAACGGACTACTATTTTCATATTTATTCACTCACCGGAATTTACTGAGAGATAGGTTGTTATGGATTCCACTGAACGAAATGAAAGCGCCAAAGAAGTAGGCTCCGGTGGGGTGTCTCGGCTGTTCGCGCTGCTGCGTACCCTCGGCGACGTGCCGGAGGGTGGCGAACGCGTCACTCAGCTCGCGCAACAGGTGGGCCTGTCCCAGCCGACCACCCACCGCTTGCTGCGCAGCCTGATGGACGAAGGCATGGTCGAGCAGGACGCGCGCAGCAAGCGCTATCGCCTGAGCCTGGAGTTCTTTGCCCTGGCGGCGAATGCGGGCAAGACCGGCAACCTGCGTGACCTGGTGCGGCCAAGCATGCTGCGCCTGAGTGCTTCCTTGGGCGATTCGCTGTTCCTGCTCGCACGCTCAGGCTTCGACGCAATCTGCCTGGACCGCAGCGAAGGCCCGTACCCTATCCGCACCTTCACCGGGGACATCGGAGGGCGCGTGGCGTTGGGCGTAGGGCAGGGCAGCCTGGCCATCCTGGCGTTCTTGCCAGAGGAGGAGCGCGAGACGGTGATCCGCTACAACCTGCCACGGCTCAAGGACTTCCACCTGTATGACGAAGTGCTGTTGCGCTCGGAAGTGGAGAACGTGCGCAATCTGGGCTACGCGGCGCGTAATACCGGGGTGCTGGAAGGCATGGCGGGGTTGGCGGTGCCGATCCTCAATCGCGACGGGCATGCGGTGGCGGCGTTGAGCGTGGCGACCATCAGTGATCGGCTGGGGCCGAGCCGGTTGCCGATGGTGGTGGAGTTGCTCAAGCGCGAAGCGGCGGCGATTGGTCCAAGGATCAATCCGTTTGATCCGACGTTGCGCCGGCCTTCGCAGACCTTTGGTGGGTAGTTCAGAGGGCGGCCAACTGCGGGTGAATGGCCGTCGTTAATACGCGCAGGAACCGTTTTTCTGCTCATGGCCACAGATGGAACGTTGATCCGCCGCACAGCCGATTCGGGTGGGCAGTTATCGATTTCAGTCTCTGAGGCCTTTGCTATGTCTTATATAAACTTTCGTCAGGAAAGCCCTTTTTGCGGTGAGTTCAGTCCTCCTTGCGAGCAGCCCCGAGCGCCCTCTGCCAACGCTGGCTGGCGCGTAACCAACTCGGAGGTTGCGCGAGATTTCGCGAAAAATTTCGATTACTTCCAGAGTGCTGACAGTGGGTTTGTGACGCAGCAAACCCTCCAGCAGGTCGCCAATCGCCCGCTGACCGGTAATCCGTTCAATGATCGGATGACGTTTTTGGCAAGGGAGATTCTCCAACGTCCCGAATTGAACACGATGCTGGATTCAATCGGCCACGCAGGTTCTACAGATGGGTTGATCAGCATGGACGATGTGGAGCGCACCATTGATCAAAGTGAGCAGCAAGAAGCACCTCCCATGCGTGAGTTTCCAGGCCGGTACAGCGGCGGCATGCAGCGCCAGCGCCTGGAAAGCCATTACTCACCTCAGGCCGATTGGCAACAGCCATCCCTGTCTGCGTCGGGCCAGCGTCCTTACGCGAACGACAGCAAGGAGCAGCTTCTCAACAAGATACAGGCCCGTTTCAGTTCATTTGAAGACCCGAGTTCCCCTGGGTTGATCACCGACAAATCCCTGAATGCAGTGGCCAGTGGCTACAAACTGGATGGCCAGCCTGTCACCCAAGCCGAAAAAGATCTGGCGAATGAGCTGCTTGAGCGGGGTGATGTGTTCAAGGAACTCGACCAGAGCAGCATGGGCGTGTTCGACGGTGCCTTCTCCAGGGAAAACCTGGCCTATTCCTCGGACAAGTACAAAAACATGAGTAACCACGACTTGATTCAAGGCGTGAAAGATAACTTCAGGCAATTTACCGCTGGCGCAGACGATCAATACATCAACGTCAATGAGTTGAAGGAAGCGGCTGGTCAGACGCCATCAAATCGTACGTTCAGCCCCGAAGCACGACACGTTGCCGCTGAGCTTCTCAACCGTCCCGGGCTTTTGCGGGAGCTGGATATCGGTACCAACAACCAAGGCGGGCCAGGCTACGAGGACAAGCGCTTCGATATGGATAACATCGATTTTATCCTCGACAAAGGGCGCGTATCGGCCTGATCAGGGCGTCAACGTGCTGGCTGAGCCTGTGATCAGCCGGGGCTGATCATGCTTTCCGGCCGCACCCGTTGGTCATACTCTGCGGCGCTGATCAGCCCCAACTGCACCGCCGCCTCCTTGGGTGACAAGCCTTCATCCGCCGCCTTGCGGGTGATCTGCGCCACGCGGTCGTAACCCAGCAGCGGGTTCAGTACCGTCGCCATCAACAACGAATGCTCCACATTGCGCGCCAACTGTGGGCGGTTCAGCTCCAGGCCGCTCAGCAGCTTGTCGGTGAACAGGCTGACGCAGTCGGTGAGGACCTCGATCGAGTGCAGCAGGTTGTGGATCAGAACCGGCTTGGCCACGTTCAATTCGAAGGTACTGGAAGCGCCCGCCAGGGTAATGGTGGTGTGATTGCCCATTACCTGCATCGCCGCCTGCACCAGTACTTCGGCGATGGTCGGGTTGCGTTTTCCGGGCATGATCGAGGAGGTCAGACCATCGTCTGGCACGATCAATTCACCCAGGCCGCAACGCGGACCCGAACCGAGCAGGCGGATATCATTGGCGATCTTGGTCAAGGAAACAGCCAGTACATTCAGCGCCCCGGAGGCTTCGACCAGGGCATCGTGGGTGCCCATGCCTTCGAATTTGCAGGGGTTGGTTTCGAAGGGTTCGCCGGTGAGTCGGCTGATTTCTTCGCAAAACGCCAGGTCAAAACCGACCGGTGTGTTCAACCCGGTGCCCACCGCCGTGCCGCCCTGGGGCAGCAGGCGCAGGCGCGGCAGGCAGGCTTCGATTCGCGCGATGCCATGCTGGATCTGCTGGGCAAACGCACCAAAAGCCTGGCCCTGGCTCATCGGCACCGCATCCATCAGGTGGGTGCGGCCGATTTTCAGCACGTCCTGCCAGGCGTCTGCCTTGGCGTTGAGTCCATCACGCAGATGGCCCAATGCAGGCAGCAGGCGACCGCGCAGTTCCAGCACGGTGGTCAGGTGCATCACCGTGGGGAAACTGTCGTTGGACGACTGTGAGCGGTTCACATGGTCATTGGGATGCACCGGCGACTTGCTGCCCAGTTCACCGCCAAGCGCGAGGTTGGCGTGGTTGGCGATGACTTCGTTGGCGTTCATGTTGGTCTGGGTGCCGGAGCCGGTCTGCCAGACCGACAGCGGGAAGTGCAGGTCAAGCTCGCCGTTGGCCAAGGCCTGCGCCGCCAGTTCGATCGCGTGTGCCAGGCTCGGGGCAAGCGCGCCTAGCCGTACATTGGCGCGGGCACACGCGCGTTTTTGTTGGCCAAAGGCGCGGATCAGGCTGGCGGGGAACGGCTGTTTGCTGCCGAACACCTCCAGTGCCCGTTGGGTCTGTGCGCCCCAGTAACGGTCGGCCGGGATCGACACCGGGCCGAATGCGTCATGTTCGATTCGCAGAGCAGTCATCTCCAGGCTCCGTTAAAGTGCCGCGCCGGCAGCACGGCCGAGCACGCGTTGATATTCATCCTGGGCGGTCTGCTGGGAGAACTCGCCAGACCACTTGGACACCACCACCGTCGCCACGCTGTTGCCGATGGTGTTGCAGGTGGCAATCGCCATGGACATGAAGCGGTACACACCGAACAGCAACGCCAAACCTTCCGCCGGCAGTACGCCGATAGCAGTGACGGTCGCGGCAAACACCACGAAGCTGCCACCCGACACCGCCGCCGCGCCCTTGGAGGTCACCAGCATGATCGCGATGATGCCCAGCTGTTGCTCCCAGCTCAGCGGCACGCCGTAGGCGTTGGCGATAAACAGCACGCACAGCGACATGTAGATCGATGTACCGTCGAGGTTGAACGCGTAGCCGGTGGGCAACACCAGGCCGACGCTCTGCTTGGAGCAGCCGAATTTTTCGAGCTTTTGCAGCAGGCGCGGCAGGGCGCTTTCCGACGACGCGGTGCCGAGCACGATGAAGATTTCATCCTTGATGTAGGTGAGGAAGCGCCACAGGCTGAAGCCGCTCAACCGGCACACCGCGCCCAGCACCACAAAGATAAAGAACGCAATGCCGACGTAGAACATCAACACCAGGTTGGCCAGGGACATCAGCACCGCGGTGCCATTGCTGCCCACGGCATACGCCACCGAACCGAAGGCCCCCAGGGGCGCGAACTTCATGATCAGGTTGATGAATTCGAAGAAGCATTCGGAGATGCGGTTCAGGCCGTCTTCAATCACTTCACGACGCTCAGGCTTCAAGGCCAGCAGGGCGAAACCGAACAACACCGAGATCACCAGCACCTGTAACAGTTGGCCACCGGCGAAGGCACCGACGAAATTGTCCGGGAAGATGCCGTAGATGAAGTCCATGGTCGACGCGGGCGCATGGCCCTTGGCAACCGCAGCACTGGCGGCGGCAGCGGCGGCACTGCTCGGGTGCGCGTCGTGCATGCCGGAGCCGATCTGCAACAGGTTGCCCCACAGCAGGCCGATGGCCAGGGCGATGGTGGACACCACCTCAAAGTAGATCAACGCACGCAGGCCGACCTTGCCGACGCGCTTGATATCACCGGCCGAAGCGATGCCGTGGACCACGGTGAAAAACACCAGCGGCGCGACGGCGGTCTTGATCAGCTTGAGGAAGATATCGCCGAGGATCTTGAAACTGGCGGCCAGCTCCGGGGCGAGAAAGCCGAAGGCGATCCCGAGGAACATGGCGGCGACGACCTGGAAAGTCAGGTCCTTGTAGAGCGGTTTTTTTGCGGGGGTGGATGACATGTCTGTGATCTCATTGTTGTTATTGGCTGTGTTTGAGCGATGTGTCAGGAGCTTGGCTTTTGTGGTGAGCGAGCTTGCCTCGCGCGGGGCAAGCCCGCTCACTACAAAAACCCGATGTGCCCGAAAGATCAGCGTTTGACTGAGCCTGGGCGCGCCAGCGCGATATCGACCATCTGTGGCGCCAGCCCCAGGTAGTTGGCCGGGTCGGTCAGGCGTTGCAGTTCGGCCAGGTCCAGTTGCGCGGTGGCTTCGCCCTGGGCGAGCAGGGCGTCGAGCAGGCTGGTGCCCTGGTCATTGGCCATGCGGCATGCGGCGTAGACCACATCGTGGGCGACCTGGCGACCGAGGGCCGGGGCGAGGCCCATCATCACGGCTTCGGCGACGATCAGGCCCTGGGTCATGTCGAGGTTCTTGCGCATGCGTTCGGGGCGCACTTCCAGGCCGGCGAGCATGAAGGTCGCCTGGCCGAGGGACGCGGCGCTGAGGGCGAAGGCTTCGGGGATGGCGATCCACTCCGCCTGCCACGGACCGGTGGAGCGTTCGAAGTCCTGGATCATCGCATCGAGCATCAGCCCGGCGTGTTGGCGCACGCCCTTGGCGGCGGCGTACATCAGCTCGCAGGAAATCGGGTTGCGCTTCTGCGGCATGGTGCTGCTGGCGCCACGGCCTTTTACGAAAGGTTCGTACACTTCACCCAGTTCGCTGGTCATCATCATCATGATGTCGAGGGCAATCTTGCCCAGGGAGCCGGTGACCAGGCCGAGGAAATTCAGGGTTTCGGCGAGGCCATCGCGGGCTACGTGCCAGGTGGCTTGCGGCACGCCCAGGCCCAGTTCGGCCATCAGGGCTTCCTGTACTTCCAGGCCCTTGTCGCCGAGGGAGGCGAGGGTGCCGGCGGCCCCGGCGAACTGGCCGATTTCGACGCGTGGACGCAGCTCCACCAGGCGCTCGGCGTGGCGATCGAACATGCTCAACCACACCGCGCACTTGTAGCCGAAGGTGATCGGCAGCGCGTGTTGCAAGTGGGTGCGGCCCGCCATCGGTGTGTCGCGATAGCGCTCGGCCAGGCCGGCGAGCAAGCCGCGTACGGCCTGGATATCACGCTCGACGATGGCCAGCGCAGCGCGGACCTGCAGGACCACGGCGGTGTCCATGATGTCTTGGGTGGTGGCGCCCCAGTGCACATAGCGGCCGGCTTCACCGCAGATCTTCGACAGTTGCTCCACCAACGGCAGGATCGGGTAACCGACGATCTCGGTCTCGTGTTGCATCAGCGCCAGGTCCAGGGCCTCGTATTTCGACAGCGCGGCGATCTGCTCGGCGGCCTCGCTTGGGATCACGCCGCAACGGGCTTCGGCGCGGGCCAGGGCGACTTCCACTTCGATGTAGCGTTCGATCAGGGCTTTATCGGAGAACACGCCGCGCATTTCGGCGGTGCCGAACATGTCGCGGAACAGGGCGGAATCAAAAACGGTGCTCGACATGGGAAAATCCTAATTGTTATTTTTAAACCATACATATTTAATATGTCCGTACAATATGATTACGCCTGTGCTGATACACTGTCAACTCGACAACGAGGGTAAAAATGGAAAGCGTGAGCCAGAGGCGTTATGCGGCGGTTGCCAAGGACTTGATCGATCAGATTGGCAGCGGCCATTACCCGGTGGGGTCGTTGTTGCCGACCGAATTCGAACTCTGCTCGCTGTACGCGGTGAGCCGGCACACCGTGCGCGCGGCCATCGATCAGTTGCAGGGGCAGGGCATGGTCTCGCGGCGCAAGCGCGTGGGGACGAGGGTCGAAGCGGCCTCACCCCAGGGCGGGTATTCCCAGGCGATGGCGTCGGTGGCCGACCTGGTGCAGGTGGCCGAAACCCATATCCGCGATATCCAGGATGTTCGCGAGTTCGTCGCTGATATCGCGCTGGCGCGGCGCGTGGGGCTGGAACCGGGCGGGCATTACTTCTGCGTGTCGAGCATCAAGGTCGATGCCAGCGCCGGCAACGCGCCGCTGTGCTGGACCGACGTGTACGCCGAGCAGACCTATGCCGAGGTAATTCCCGAAGCGCGCAAGCACCCGGATGAACTGATCGCCGCGTTGATCGGCAAGGCGTTCTCGCGGCATATCGATGTGGTGGACCAACAGGTGCGGCCGGTGCAGCTATCAGCTGAGTTGGCCGCCAGCCTCAAGGCGCAGGGCGGCGCGTTGGGGCTCAATATCATCCGCCAGTATCGTGATGAGGCTGGCGGGGTGATCGCGGTGTCGGAAACGGTCTACCCCGCAGATCGTTTTACCCTGACCATGCAGATGAAGCGCGACAAACGTTAGGCCACGTTGAAAAACGCCACCTTGGTACTCAAGCGATCTGCCAGCTCCGCCAGTTCGTGATTGGAATGCTCCACCTGCTCCGAGCCCGCCGCCGATTGCACGGTGGAGCTATGGATGCGTGTGACATTCTGCGCAACTTCTTCCGCCGCCGCGCTTTGCTGCACTGAAGCACTGGCGATCTGCGCGTTCATCGCATTGATCGCTCCCACTTCCTGGCTGATCTTGCCCAGGGCCACCTGTGAGTCGCGGGTCTGCGCCACGGTGACCTGGGCCAGGCTGCGGCTGCGTTGCATGATATCGGCGGCGTCCTGGGTGCCGTTTTGCAGCTTGCCGATCATGTCGCGGATCTCCTGGGTCGATTCCTGGGTGCGCGTCGCCAGCGAGCGCACTTCATCGGCCACCACCGCAAAACCACGGCCATGTTCACCGGCCCGCGCGGCTTCGATGGCCGCGTTGAGTGCCAGCAGGTTGGTTTGGGCAGCGATGGCGTTGATCACTTCGATCACGGTTTCGATGCTTTCACTGTCGCTGGACACTTGGTTGACCCGGCTGGTGGCCTGGTCGAGGATGGTTGCGAGCTCCTCGATAGCCACGGTCACTTCGCCGACCAGGCGGTGGCCACTGTCGACTTCTGCGTCCGCCAAAATGGTCGCCTTGGACGCAGCGGATGCGTAGCCCGAGACCTCACTGACCGAGGCCGCCATTTGCGTGATCGCAGCCGCCACATGCTGGGCTTCGCTGGTTTGCAGGGTGATCTGCTGACGGTTGTCGCTGGCTACGGACAACAGGGTGACCGAAGCGTGACGCAGGGCTTGGGCTGCCGAGCGTACTTCGGTGATGGTGTCGCCCAGGCGCGCCAGGGCGTTTTTCAAAATACCCATCACGCTGTCGGGGTAGCGGGTTTCGATGGGCTGGTTCAAGTCGCCATTGGCCAGGCGACGGATCGCCTCGGCGACTTCCTCCGGCTCGGCGCCAAGAGTGGCCTTGACCTTGCGGATGATCAACAGGGACACCAGCACGCTCAAGAGGATCGCGACGGCGCTGGCCAGCAGCATCAGCACGGCAAAGTTACTGGCGGCGGCTTGCACCGTGTCCAGGCGTTGCTTGATCTGGGCTTCTTCGAAGTCGATCAGGGCATTCACGCGTTTGAGCCATTCGGTGTAGTGAGCCGACGACTGGGCCAGCAGCAAGTCCTGGGCGCCGGCGATGTCATTGCCGCGACGCAGGCTGATCACCCGTTCGGTGGAGGCCAGGGCCTGGGTCTCGATGGCCTTGATATCAGCCAAAAGACGGGATTCCTCGGCGCTGGCGGCGGCGTTGGCGAACAGGCGATCCATCATCACCGCAGAGTCCTGGTAATCGCGCTTGAGCTGGTCGATCTCGGCCAGGTGGCGGTTGAGCGACGGTTCATCCTTGACCAATACGGCATCGCGGATGGCGATGGCGCGGTTGTGCACGCTGCCACGGAAATTGATCGCATAGCGCTGCACCACAGCAGCTTTTTCGGACACTTCCTTGAGGGTGCTGTCGATAAAACCCACGCGCTGGATACCGACGGCGGTGATCAGCACCAGCAACGACAGGGTGGACGCAAAGCCCAGTCCGATACGCATCGCCAACGAGACAGGTTTTTTCATGGAAAGCTCGATATTCAGGGAGTTGAGAGGTGATGGCTAATAGCTATCTTCGCGGGGGAATCTATCGACCCGCCTGTCACGCGTCCAATCAGAAATTGCTGACCCTGTCATCGAGCGAATTGATGGAATAAAACCTGGATTGACACGTCATCCGATGTATTTTGCCGCTCAGCGGCAGGCAGTTGGAAGTTTCACCACAATATCGCCTTGCATGTCATAAAACTTTGGCTAATATGATCCGGGTAAAAATATTAATATCCGGGTAATAACTATGCCTACGCAAAACCTTCCTATGTGTACGGCCTTTGTTGGCCACCAGCGTGTGGCAGCGGGTTCTTACGCTGATGTCGCCGATGCGCTCGCCAGTCTTGATCATCCAGCGGGCAGCTTTCTGGTATTCGATGACGCCACCGGGCTCCAAGTCGACTTCCCCTGGCCCGCAGGCTATGCGCCTGAACAACCGGTCCAGGCCGAAGTCACGGACGAGCCTCCCGCTACGCCCTCGGTCGGGCGTCCGAAACTGGGGGTGGTCGCACGGGAGGTCACGTTATTACCGCGCCACTGGGAATGGCTGGGCCAGCAACGCGGCGGTGCCTCGGCGGCGTTGCGCCGGCTGGTGGATGAGGCTCGCGCGGCTCATGCTTCCCGTGATCAGATACGCCAGGCCAAGGAAGCCGGGTATCGCTTCATGAGCGCTATCGGCGGTGACCTGCCCGGTTTCGAAGAGGCTTCACGGGCGTTGTTTGCCTTTGATGCGGTGGACTTCTCCCGCAAGATCGCGCACTGGCCGCTGGACGTGCAAACGTACCTGGCCTGGTTGTCGCGCAACGCGTTCCCTGTCTGATCACCCTTCCTGGATCCCTACCTTCATGGACGTCACTCAACAACGGCCGTTGTGGCAGATCTACCTGATCTTTCTGGCACCGATGGTGCTGTCTAACTTCCTGCAAAGTTTTTCCGGCACCCTCAACGGCATCTATGTCGGGCAAATGCTCGGCACCCAAGCGTTGGCGGCGGTGTCGGGCATGTTCCCCATCGTGTTTTTCTTCATTGCCTTGGTGATCGGCCTGGGGGCGGGTGCCTCAGTGTTGATCGGCCAAGCCTGGGGGGCGCAGGAAACGGGGATGGTCAAGGTGATTACCGGAGCAACCTTGACGCTGGGCGCGCTGGTGGGTGTGATCGCAGCGGTGCTGGGCAGTCTGTTTGCACGTCCGGCGTTGCAGGCATTAGGCACGCCGGTTGATGTGCTGGACGATGCCGTCGGCTATGCGCAGAAGATGATGCTGATCATGCCGTTGTTGCTGGTGTTCATCCTTTACACCCAGTTGCTGCGCGGCGTCAGCGACACGATCTCGCCGTTGCTGGCGTTGATGGTGTCGACCCTGGTCGGCCTGTTGCTGACCCCTGCACTGATTGGCGGCTGGATCGGCCTGCCGCCCATGGGCATCCAGAGCGCGGTGTATGCCGGGCTGGTAGGTAATGCCTTGGCCATGCTGTTTTTGATCTTGCGCCTGCGCCACAAGCACCATGTGATGGCGCCGGATCGTGAGTTGCTTACGGCCTTGCGCCTGGACCGCGTGATTCTCGGCAAGGTCTTGCGCATCGGCTTGCCGACCGGCCTACAGATGGTGGTGCTGTCGCTGTCGGAATTGGTCATCCTTGCCCTGGTCAACGGCCACGGCTCCCAGGCCACGGCGGCGTATGGCGCGGTGACACAAATCGTTAACTACGTGCAGTTCCCGGCCTTGTCGATTGCCATCACCGCCTCGATCCTGGGTGCCCAGGCGATTGGTGCCGGGCGGTTGGAGCGTATCGGGCCGATTCTGCGCACGGGGTTGTTGATCAACCTGTGTCTCACCGGTGGCCTGATTGTATTGGGTTATGTGTTGTCCCACTGGTTGCTCGGGTTGTTCATTACCGACGATGCGGCACGGGTCAACGCTGAGCACCTGCTGCACATCATGCTGTGGAGCATCCTGGTGTTTGGCTTCCAGGCGGTGGTGGGCGGGATCATGCGGGCCAGCGGTGTGGTGCTGATGCCGGTGGTGATTTCGATTTTCTGCGTGCTGTGCGTGGAGCTGCCGATGGCTTACCTGTTCAACGCGCATTTTGGCCTGGAAGGCGTGTGGATGGCGTTCCCGGTGACCTACCTGGCCATGCTGGCCTTGCAGACCGCGTATTACCGGTTGGTGTGGCGACACAAGCAGATCAAGCGGTTGGTGTGAGGCTCAGGCCGCGCAGCAGCAGTTCAAGACCTAACAGGCCCTGTTCGAGTCGCTCGTCCGGGTGTTCATCCCGGGCGATCCACAGGGCAGTGCTGACCAGGCTGCCGTTGATCAGTTGCGCCAGCGCAAGGCTCGGGACGTGGGGGACGGCTCCAGCCTGCATCAACGCCTCAATCAGTTGGCGCAATGACTCCACGCAGTGTTGCTGGGAGCCCGTGTCACCCAGCACGGCCGGCGCATCCTGCAATACGATGCGTTGGATTTCGTCATCCTGTGCCATGCGCAAGTAGGCACGGCAACGTTCGCAAAAGCCGCTCCAGAGGTCTGAAGCTTCATCTGAGATGCGCTGTAAACGCGCGTCCATCTCGCTGTCGAGTTGGGCAACCACGGCGGCCAGCAGACCTTTCTTGTCCCCAAAGTGATGGTACAGCGCCCCTCGGGTCAGGCCGGCACGGGCGGTGAAGTCGTCCATCGATGTATTCGCGTAACCTTGTGTCGCAAAGGCCTGGCGCGCGCTGGCAATCAGCCGGGCGCGGGTGTCTTCGATCATTTCGGCACGGGCTCGGCTCATGGTAGGGCTCACAATCGACAAGGGAAAGATTGACATACGCTGCGTATGTTAAGCATGATTTATCACATACGCACCGTATGTATTTTGCCTCGATTCTTGCGGATAGCAAGTTTCGGGGCATTCATGAAGAGGTCGAGCAGGATGGCAAACCCTTACGCCGAGTTGTTCCAGGTCCCTGGCGCCCGGGCTTTTGTGCTGGCGGGCATGCTGGCGCGCATGCCGGTATCGATGACGGGGATCGGTTTGATCACCATGCTCTCGCAGGTGCATGGCGGCTATGGCCTGGCGGGCTCGGTCGCAGCGGTCTTTGCCTTGGCCACGGCGTTTTGTGCGCCGCAGGTGTCGCGGCTGGTGGACCAATACAGTCAGGGCCGAGTGCTGCCGATTGCCGCATTGATGGGCGGCGGGGCGTTGTTGATGTTGCTGCTGTGTACCCGTCTGCAAGCACCGAACTGGCTGCTCTTCCTGTTTGCCGCTCTGGCGGGTTGCATGCCCAACATGTCGGCCATGGTGCGGGCGCGCTGGACCGAGCTGTATCGGGGCCAACCCAAGCTGCAGACCGCGTTTGCCCTGGAGTCGGTACTGGACGAAGTGTGCTTCATCATCGGGCCACCGATTTCGGTGGGGTTGAGCGTGGTGCTGTTTCCGGAGGCGGGGCCTTTGGTCGCCGCGTTGTTGCTGGCGCTGGGTGTTACCACCTTTGTGTTGCAGCGTGACACCGAACCACCCGTGCATGCGCATCAGGGCCACCACGGCCGCTGGCTGATTGCTTCACCCTCGGTGCTGATCCTGATGATCCTGTTGCTGGCCATGGGCGTGATTGTCGGCGTGGTGGATGTGGTCAGCGTCGCCTTTGCCCAGCATCAGGGCCAGCCGGCGGCGGCGAGCATCGTGTTGTCGGTGTACGCTATTGGCTCATGCCTGGCAGGGCTGGCGTTCGGCACCCTGAAACTCAAGGCATCATTGCCCCGGCAGTTCCTATTCTGTGGCATGGCTACGGCGCTGACCACCTTGCCGTTGCTGTTGGTAACCAACATTCCGGGACTTGCGGTGGCCATCTTTATCTCCGGGCTGTTCTTCGCTCCAACGCTCATTGTATCCATGGCCTTGGTGGAGCAGATCGTACCCGCCAGCCGCTTGACCGAAGGCATGACCTGGCTGATCACCGGCCTCAGCATCGGCGTGGCCATTGGCGCTGCCAGTTCCGGCTGGATGATTGACCACTTAGGCGCCACCAGCGGGTTCTACGTGGCGTTGGCGGCGGGGGCGGTGGTGCTGGGGGCGGCAGTGTTGGGTTATCGGCGGTTGGGTTAATCAGCTAACCGCAGGGCATGCATCATTGCCATGATGCTGTAAAAACTCATTCAAGGCCTGGCGTGTCAGGTCATTGAGGGTCACTTTTTTGCGGGTTGCCGCCAGGGCTGCCGCCAAGTGCAAGTCATGGCCGACCCGGACATTGAAGGAACCCTTGCAGGGCTTCTCCGGGGTCTGCCCGAGGGTCTGGCAAGTGGCGAGGTAGTCATCCACCGCCTCACGAAATGCAGCGTCCAGTTCAGCGACGGTTTTCCCTTCATAGCTCACCAACGCCTTGATGAACAGAATCTTGCCGAACAGGCAGTTGTCTTCGACGCTGGCTTCGATGGAGCCGATGTAGCCCTTGTGTTTCAGTTGGTTGTTCACTGAATCAGTTCTCCTGATTTCAACTGTTCGATGATCTGGCGCCGAATGTAGTGTTTCAGTTCGTTGCCAGGGTGAGGCTTGTGCAAGGTGATCATTGCACTGGGGTCGCCGATGTCGAATTTGACCCGGCTTCCAGCCCCTTCAATCTGTGTGTAGCCCAGTCGTCGCAGCAGCGTTACGAGCTCAGGCCAGGTAAATGCCATGTGCTCATTGAGCCGTTTGGCGAGCAGCTGTTCATTTTTGGACACGGCGCTCCCTGAGTGTAACTAAATGTAGTTGCAAAAAGTGGTGTTCGTCAATGCTAGCTCGGGTTCGGGTGTCTCTGCTGAGATTGATGTAACCCTTGATGACACCTCGCTCCACGCCTTCCACTCCCCGCTAATTTTTCCCTGTCCGGTTCGTTTTATAGGGACGACGTGCCTTTGTGCTTCCCGCCTATTGTTCCGGACTCCAAGAAATGAATGCTGAAGACTCCTTGAAACTTGCTCGCCGGTTTATCGGGTTGCCCCTGGAAAAACGCCAATTGTTCCTGCAGGCCTTGCAGAAAGAAGGGGTGGATTTTTCCCGGTTTCCGATTCCGGCAGGGGTGGAGGCGGAGGATCGCCAGGCGCTGTCCTACGCGCAGCAGCGCATGTGGTTTCTGTGGCAATTGGACCCGGCCAGTGGCGCCTACAACCTGCCGGGCGCTGTACGCCTCAAAGGCACGTTGAACCTGGAAGCGATGGAGCAAGCATTTGCGAGCCTGGTCGCGCGCCACGAAACCCTGCGCACCGTGTTCCAGCAACAGGCCGATGAGCGCCTGTTGCAAGTGGCGACTGCAACGCCGTTGGCCGTCGAACAACTCGACCTGAGCCACCTGTCTCCTGCTGAGCGCGAACAAGCCGTCAACGACTCCGCGACCCGTCAATCGCTGCTGCCGTTCGATCTGGAAAGCGGCCCGTTGCTGCGCGTGCAATTGCTCACGCTCGACACGCAGGAACACGTGTTGCTGCTGACCCTGCATCACATCGTCTCCGACGGTTGGTCGATGAACGTGCTGATCGAGGAGTTCATCCGCTGCTACGACGCCCATGAGCGCAATGAAACGCCGCAACTGCCGGCCTTGCCGATCCAGTACAGCGACTACGCCCTGTGGCAACGCCGCTGGTTGGAAGCGGGTGAGCAGGCTCGACAATTGGAGTACTGGCAAGCGCGCCTGGGCGATGAGCACCCGGTGCTGGAACTGCCCACGGATCGCCCACGTCCGGCCATGCCGAGTTACCAGGGCACGCGCCATAATTTCGCGATCGAACCCACGCTGGCCGCACAACTGCGTAGCTGCGCACAAAAGCACAACGTTACCTTGTTCATGCTCTTGCTCGGTGCGTTCAACGTGCTGCTGCATCGCTATACCGGGCAGGTCGATATCCGTGTCGGCGTGCCAATCGCCAACCGCAACCGTACTGAAGTTGAAGGGCTGATCGGCTTTTTCGTCAATACCCAAGTGCTACGCACCGAGCTGACCGGGCAAACCCTTGTCACCGAATTACTGCAAAGCATCAAGGAGCACGCACTGGGCGCCCAGGCCCATCAGGAATTGCCGTTCGAGCGCCTGGTGGAAGCCCTCAAGGTAGAGCGCAGCCTCAGCCATACGCCGTTGTTCCAGGTCATGTACAACCACCAGCCGGTGGTGGCCGACATTGCGGGCGTCAGCACGGCCTCCGGCCTGGAACTGGCGCTGGTGGAGTGGCAAGGCCGCACCACTCAGTTCGACCTGACCCTCGACACCTATGAAAAATCCGGCACCCTGCACGCCGCGTTGACCTACGCCAATGACCTGTTCGACGCGGCGTCCATCGAGCGCATGGCTGGGCATTGGATCCGTCTGTTGCAGGCCATGGTGGCCGACGGTGCGCAGCGCATCGGTGAGTTGCCGATGCTGGATGCGGATGAGCAGCAAGTGCTGGTCCACAGCTGGAACCAGACCGCCGAGGCGTACCCGATCGAGCGCGGCATCCATCACCTGATCGAAGACCAGGTACAGGCCACGCCCGACGCGCCAGCGCTGGTGTTCGGCGCCACAACGCTGACCTATGCCCAGCTTGATGCTCGCGCCAACCAGCTGGCCCATGCCTTGCGCGAGAAGGGCGTAGGTCCGGACGTTCTGGTCGGGATCTGCGTTGAGCGCTCGATTGAAATGGTGGTCGGCCTGCTGGCTATCCTCAAGGCAGGTGGCGCCTACGTCCCGTTGGACCCTGAGTATCCCCAGGAACGCCTGGCCTACATGATCGAAGACAGCGGCATTCGGTTGTTGCTCAGTCAACACAGTCTGTTGCCGTTGTTGCCTGTCGAAGGCATCCAGGTGATTGCCCTGGACCAGCCCGCCAACTGGCTCGATGGCTACAGCACCGACTCGGCAAACGTCACCCTTCACGCGCTGAACCTGGCCTACGTGATCTACACCTCCGGCTCCACCGGCAAGCCCAAGGGCGCCGGCAACAGCCATCGTGCGCTGGTCAACCGCCTGTGCTGGATGCAGCAATCCTATGGCCTGGACGCCAGCGATGCGGTCCTGCAAAAAACCCCGTTCAGCTTCGATGTGTCGGTGTGGGAGTTCTTCTGGCCGCTGATGACCGGCGCACGCCTGGTGGTAGCAGCGCCCGGCGAGCATCGCGAACCGGCACGCCTGATCGAGACGATTGTGCAGCACGGCATCACCACGTTGCACTTTGTGCCGTCGATGCTCCAGGCGTTTATCCATGAGTCGGGCGTGCAGGCTTGCACGAGCCTGCGCCGCATCGTCTGCAGTGGCGAAGCCTTGCCGCTGGATGCGCAATTGCAAGTGTTTGCCAAGTTGCCCCAAGCCGGTCTGTTCAACCTGTATGGCCCAACCGAAGCCGCCATCGACGTCACCCACTGGACCTGCGTCGACGAAGGCGCCGACAGCGTGCCCATCGGCCGCCCCATCGCTAACCTCGGCACCTACGTGCTCGATGCCCAGCTCAACCCGGTTCCCGCTGGCGTCAGCGGCGAGCTGTACCTGGGCGGCACTGGCCTGGCTCGTAGTTATCATCGACGTCCGGCACTTACTGCCGAACGTTTTGTGCCCAGTCCTTTCGGTGACGGCACGCGTCTGTACCGCACGGGCGACCGCGTGCGTCAGCGCGCCAATGGCGTCATCGAATACCTCGGCCGCCTCGACCATCAGGTCAAGCTGCGTGGCCTACGTATCGAGCTGGGTGAAATCGAGACGCGCCTGATGCAACACCCCTCGGTGCGCGAGGCGGTGGTGCTGGTGCAGGGCG
This sequence comes from Pseudomonas azotoformans, assembly GCF_001579805.1. Taxonomy (NCBI): domain Bacteria; kingdom Pseudomonadati; phylum Pseudomonadota; class Gammaproteobacteria; order Pseudomonadales; family Pseudomonadaceae; genus Pseudomonas; species Pseudomonas azotoformans. The sequence continues at coordinate 4,108,345 of NZ_CP014546.1, forward strand.
GCAAGCAGTTGGTGGCCTACCTGGTGCTGGAAGACCAGGCGCCGGTCGATCTCAAGGCCTGGCTGCTGAGCAGCCTGCCGGAGTACATGGTACCCACTCATATAATGTACTTGGCCAAGCTGCCGGTGACCGCCAACGGCAAGCTCGACCGCAAGGCCTTGCCGGTGCCGGATGCTGCACCACAACAGGCTTATGTCGCACCGGAAAACGACCTGCAAAAAACACTGGCGACTATCTGGAGTGACGTACTGGGCGTCGAGCAGATCGGCCTGGAAGACAACTTTTTCGAGCTGGGCGGCGATTCGATCATCTCCATCCAGGTGGTCAGCCGTGCGCGCCAGGCGGGGATTCGCCTCAGTCCAAGGGACCTGTTCCAGTACCAGAGTGTGCGCACCCTGGCGCTGGTCGCGACCCGCGAGCAAGCGGCTATCATCGACCAAGGGCCAGTCACCGGCGAAGTCATTCTCACGCCCGTGCAACAGAGCTTTTTCGAGCAGGCGATTCCAGTGCGTCAGCATTGGAACCAGTCGCTGCTGCTGACGCCACGGGAAACCCTGGAACCTGCACGGCTTGAAGCGGCTTTGACCCAACTGATCAACCACCACGACGCCCTGCGCCTGCGGTTTGTGCAACAGGCTGACGGGTGGCGGCAAACCCATGCCGAGCCCGTGACAACGGCTGAAGTGTGGCAAACCCAAGTCGCTGACGACGCTGAGTTGGCCGCACTCTGCGACGAAGCCCAGCGCAGTCTTGATCTTGAACAGGGCCCGTTGTTGCGTGCTGCCCTGGTGGCGATGGCCGACGGCTCCCAACGCTTGCTGTTGGTGGTGCATCACCTGGCGGTAGACGGCGTATCGTGGCGCATCCTGCTCGAAGACCTGCAACAGGTCTACCGCAATGCCGCATTGCCGGCCAAGACCAGCGCCTATCAACTGTGGGCGCAGCAATTGCAGGCCCATGCGTTGACGCTGGACGAGCAACTGCCGTACTGGCAGGCCCAGACCACGAGCGTCGATCTGCCGTGCGATAACCCCCAGGGCGGCCTGCAAAACCGCCTGGGCAGCAAAGTCGAAATTCGCCTGAGTAGCGAACATACCCGTCAACTGCTGCAAGACGCGCCAGCGGCCTACCGCACCCAGGTCAACGACCTGCTGCTGACTGCCCTGGCGCGTGTCATCAGCCGCTGGAGCGAACAGCCCGCCGCGCTGATCCAACTGGAAGGCCATGGACGCGAAGACCTGTTTGACACGGTTGACCTGAGCCGCACTGTCGGCTGGTTCACCAGCCTGTTCCCAGTACGCCTGCAAGCCGATGGCGAGCTGTCGGCTGCAATCAAATCGGTAAAAGAGCAACTGCGCGCCGTACCGCACAAGGGCGTCAGCTACGGCCTGCTGCGCTATCTCGGGACGCCTGACGCCCGCGAAGCCCTGTCGAACCTGGCTACGCCGCGCGTCACCTTCAACTACCTGGGCCAGTTCGACCGCCAGTTCAACGAGTCGGCGCTGTTCGTTCCGGCTACCCAAGGCAGTGGGCAGGCCCAGGATCCCGAGGCGCCGCTGGCTAACTGGCTGACGGTGGAAGGGCAGGTGTATGGCGGTGAACTGGCGCTGCAGTGGGGTTTCAGCCGTGAGATGTTCGATGTCGCGACGGTCCAGCGCCTGGCGGATGACTACGTGGCCGAACTCAAGGCCTTGATCGAGCATTGCTGCGACACGCCGGTGGGGCAAGTCACCCCTTCTGATTTTCCGTTGGCACGCCTGACCCAGTCGCAGTTGGACGCCTTGCCCATCGCCGGGCCGGCGATTGCCGATGTCTACCCGCTGTCGCCGATGCAGCAGGGTATGTTGTTCCATACGCTGTACGAGCCCGAGGCTGAGGCCTACATCAACCAGTTGCGCCTGGACATCGATGGTCTGGACTTGCTGGCATTCGGCCGTGCCTGGCAGGCCGCGCTGGACCGCCATGACATCCTGCGCAGCAGCTTCCACTGGCTCGGTCTGGAAAGCGCCCACCAGGTGATCCAACGCCAGGTGGATGTGCAGTTGCAAGTCATCGAAGACATCGAAGCCGATTTCGATGCGCTCGCCGCTGCCGAGCGCGGGAAAGGCTTTGCGCTGAATGCGGCGCCGCTGTTTCGCCTGATGCTGGTGCGAGGTGCCGGCACTGCCTGGCATCTGATCTTCACCAGCCACCACATCCTCATGGACGGCTGGAGTAACGCCCAGTTGCTCGGCGAAGTCATCGCTCACTACGCCGGGCAACAGGTGCCGGCGCCGCAGGGGCAGTTCCGTGATTACCTGGGGTGGTTGCAGCAGCAAGCCTCAGGTGAAGCGTTCTGGAAAACCAGCCTGGCACCGTTGCAAACGCCGACCTTGCTGGCCCAGGCGCTGCGTGTACCGACCGACGGCAAGGGAATGGCCGATCATCATGTGGTGCTGGAGGGCGATTTCACGCAGGCCCTCGGTGAGTTTGCCCGCCGCCAGAAAGTCACCCTCAACACTGTGCTGCAAGGCGCTTGGAGCCTGTTGTTGCAACGCTATACCGGGCAAGACTGCGTGGCCTTTGGCGCCACTGTCGCAGGACGCTCGGCGCCATTGCCGGGGATTGAGCAACAACTGGGCCTGTTCATCAACACGCTGCCCATCGTCAGCACAGCCTCGCCCGTGCAGTCGGTGGCCGGCTGGTTGAGCGAACTGCAAGCGCTCAACCTGAGCCTGCGCGACCACGAACATGTGCCGCTGTATGACATCCAGGGCTGGGCGGGGCAGCAGGGCAGTGCGCTGTTCGACACCTTGCTGGTATTCGAAAACTTCCCGGTGGCCGAAGCCTTGAAACAAGGCGCGCCAGCCGGCCTGGTGTTCGGCCGCCTGCACAACCATGAACAGACCCACTATCCGCTGACCCTGGGGATCGAACTGGGCGCCAGCCTGCGCCTGGAGTTTGGCTATGACCAAGCGCGTTTCAGCGCACAGCAGGTCGCTCGGCTGAGTGGCAACCTGCAACACCTGCTGGTTCAGATGCTCACGGATGCCCAGGTATCGCTTGGCAATCTGCGTCTGCTCGACGACGTTGCCCAGCGCGACATGCTCGCCCTCAGCCAGTCGCCGGGTGCCGCACAAAATGACCTGCGCGTGCACGAACGTATCGCCGCCCAGGCCGCCGCCACGCCGGAGGCGCTGGCGGTACAAGCTGGCGATGCACGCTTGAGCTATGCACAGCTCAATGCTCACGCCAACCGTCTGGCCCATCGCCTGTTGGCGCTGGGCGTTGGGCCTGGCCAACGCGTCGGCCTGGCCGCTCGACGCGGTCCGCAATTGATTGTCAGCTTGCTCGCCGTGCTCAAAAGCGGCGCCGCCTATGTGCCGCTCGACCCGAGCTACCCGGTGGATCGCCTGACCTACATGCTGTCGGACAGCCGCCTCGATCTGCTGCTCAGCGAGGTCGGTTTGCTCGCGGACCTGACACTGCCTCAAGGGCTGGCGCGTGTGGACTTCACCGCCTCCGGCACAGAGTTGGCAGACTACCCGTCGACCAATCCACTCAATCACACAAGCGCCGCTGACCTTGCGTATGTGATCTACACCTCCGGCTCCACTGGCCAGCCCAAGGGTGTGGCCATCGATCATGCCGCCCTCGGTCAATTCTGCGACAGCGCAGAGGCCTACAGCCGCTTGAGTGCTGCGGACCGCGTGCTGCAATTCGCGACCTTCAGCTTCGACGGCTTCGTCGAGCAATGCTACCCACCCCTGTGTGTCGGCGCTGCGTTGATCATGCGCGGCGATGAACTGTGGGACGCCGGGCAATTGGCTCGGGAAATCGTCGAGCAAGGCGTGACCCTGGCGGATTTGCCAGCCGCTTACTGGTACTTGCTCGCCAAGGAATGTGCTGTCGACTCACGCAGCCTGGGCAACCTGCGCCAGGTGCATGTGGGCGGCGAGGCAATGTCGGTGGAAGGGCTGCGCGCCTGGCACGCCGCTGGCCTGGGCGACGTGCGCCTGGTCAATACCTACGGGCCTACCGAGGCGACCGTGGTGTCCAGCGTGCACGACTGCCAGTTAGCGGACGCCAGCGATGCGTTTGGCGTGCCGATTGGCCGGGCGATCCAGGGGCGCTCCTTGTATGTGCTGGACAGCGGTTTCGACCTGTTGGCAACAGAGGGCGTTGGCGAATTGTGCATCGGCGCCGAACACGGCTTGGCCCAGCGCTATTTCGACCGTCCGGCGCTGACTGCTGAACGCTTCCTGCCGGACCCATTTTCCGCCGTGCCGGGTTCGCGTCTCTACCGCAGCGGCGACCTGGCCCGTTACAACGCGGCGGGTGCGCTTGAGTACGTCGGACGCATCGATCATCAAGTGAAGATCCGTGGTTTCCGCGTGGAGATGGGCGAAATCGAAGCCAGCCTGCAAGCCGTGCCGCAGTTGCGCGAAGCCGCCGTCATCGCGCAGTCAAGTGCGACGGGCACGCAATTGGTGGCGTACGTGGTGCCCGTCAATGGGCAGTCCCTGGACTTGCCCGCATTGGCAGCCACCTTGCGCCAGTCCCTGCCGGACTACATGGTGCCGGGGCATTGGGTCACCCTCGATGCGCTGCCATTGAACAACAACGGCAAGCTCGACCGTCGCGCGCTGCCGGCGCCCGACCTGAGTCAAGCGCGCCAGGCCTATGCAGCCCCGCAAAATGCCCTGCAAATGCAACTGGCCACCATCTGGCAAGCCGTGTTGCAGGTGGAGCAGGTGGGGCTCCATGATCACTTCTTCGAGCGTGGCGGCCATTCATTGCTCGCCACCCAAGTGGTCTCGCGGGTGCGCCATGACCTCAAGCTGGAAGTGCCTTTGCGCACGCTGTTCGAACAGCCGACGCTGGAAGCGTTCGCAGCTGCTTGCGCAGGGTTGCAGGCCACCACGGCACTGCCGCTTGTGGCGGTGACACGTGACCAGCCGCTGGCGCTGTCGTTTGCCCAGGAGCGTCAATGGTTCCTCTGGCAACTGGACCCGACCAGTGCGGCTTACCATGTTCCCAGCGCCCTGCGCCTCAAGGGGCTAGTGGACAAGGCTGCGTTGCAGAAGGCGTTTGATGCCCTGGTCGTGCGCCACGAAAGCCTGCGCACCCACTTCCACCAGGATGCGGAGCGCACGGTGCAAGTCATCAGTGCGTGTACACGCATCGAACTGGTGTCGGCCGACACTGACGAAGCGAGCCTTAAAGCCGAAGTTGAAGCGCGTATCGCTCAGCCATTTGACCTGCGCCAGGGCCCATTGATGCGGGTCAGCCTGTTGCGCCTGGCCCCGGACGAGCATGTGCTGGTGATCGTGCAGCATCACATTATTTCCGATGGCTGGTCGATGCAGGTCATGGTTGACGAACTGGTGCAGCTTTACACCGCCTACAGCCAAGGGCAGACGTTGCAATTACCGGCCATGTCGATCCAGTACGCCGACTATGCGCAGTGGCAGCGCACATGGATGGAGGCGGGGGAGAAGGCCCGCCAGCTTGACTACTGGTGCAAGGTGCTCGGCGGCGAGCAACCGGTGCTGGAGTTGCCGTTCGACCACCAGCGTCCGGCAGTGCCGACCCATCGCGGCGCACGCCTGAACATTGCGTTGCCGGCCACGCTGGTCGACAGCCTCAAGGCCCTGGCCCAGCGCGAAGGTGTGACCCTGTTCATGGTGCTACTGGCTTCGTACCAGGCGTTGTTGCATCGCTACAGCGGCCAGCAGGACATTCGCGTCGGGGTGCCGATTGCCAACCGTAACCGCGTTGAAACCGAGCGGCTGATCGGCTTCTTCGTCAATACCCAGGTGCTCAAGGCTGATGTCGACGGGCAGACCACCGTTCGCCAGCTACTGACCCAGGTCAAACAACGCGCGCTGGAAGCCCAGGCGCATCAGGACCTGCCGTTCGAGCAACTGGTCGAGGCCCTGCAACCCGAGCGCAGCCTGAGCTTGAGTCCCTTGTTCCAGGTTGCGTTCAACCACCACATCAGCCAGGCTGGCGAGCATTTGCAGCGCCTGGCGCAGCTGGACATGAGCCCGGTGAGCTGGGATGAAACAGCCGCGCATTTCGATCTGATCCTGGATATCGAGGAGTCCGGGAACCAGCTCGGCGCATCGCTGAGTTATGCCACCGATCTGTTTGCCCCGGCGACCATCGCGCGCATGGCCGGCCATTGGCAGAACCTGTTGCAGGCGATGGTTGCTGATCAACAACAGTCCATCAGCCAATTGAACCTGCTGGGCCAGGATGAGCAGCAGCACATTCTGCAACTGTGGAACCAGACTGATGCCGGCTTCTCGGCCAAGCGTCTTGTGCATGAGTTGGTGGCTGACCGCGCCAGGGAAAACCCCGATGCGGTCGCCGTGAAATTCGACGCGCGAACCCTGAGCTATGGCGAGCTGGACCGCCAGGCCAACCGCCTGGCCCATGCGCTGATCGCCCGTGGCGTCGGTCCGGAAGTGCGGGTGGCCATCGCCATGCCGCGCAGTGCCGAAATCATGGTGGCGTTCCTGGCGGTGATGAAAGCCGGTGGCGTGTATGTGCCGCTGGACGTGGAATACCCGCGTGACCGCCTGCTGTACATGATGCAGGACAGCCGTGCGAAGCTGTTGCTGACCCATAGCAGCGCGTTGCAGCAACTGCCGATTCCCGAAGGACTGGGCACATTGGCGATTGATCGCACCGAGGGCTGGGCGGATTACCGCGACACTGCACCGGACGTGAAGCTGGACGGCGATAACCTGGCTTACGTGATCTACACCTCGGGTTCGACCGGTATGCCTAAGGGCGTGGCGGTGTCCCACGGTCCGTTGGTGGCGCACATCATCGCCACTGGCGAGCGTTATGAAACCAGCCCGTCTGACTGCGAACTGCACTTCATGTCGTTCGCCTTCGACGGCTCCCACGAAGGCTGGATGCACCCGTTGATCAACGGCGCCAGCGTGTTGATCCGTGACGACAGCCTGTGGCTGCCGGAATACACCTACGAACAGATGCACCGTCACAACGTGACCATGGCGGTGTTCCCGCCGGTTTACCTGCAACAGTTGGCCGAGCATGCCGAGCGTGACGGCAACCCACCGAAGGTGCGTGTGTACTGCTTTGGCGGTGACGCGGTCGCCCAGGCCAGCTACGACCTGGCGTGGCGCGCGCTGAAACCGACCTACCTGTTCAACGGCTACGGCCCGACCGAAACCGTGGTCACGCCATTGCTGTGGAAGGCACGCCAGGGCGATCCGTGCGGCGCGGTTTATGCCCCAATCGGCACCCTGTTGGGCAACCGCAGCGGCTACGTACTCGACTCGCAACTCAATCTTCAACCTGTCGGCGTGGCCGGCGAGTTGTATCTGGGCGGCGAGGGCGTGGCTCGTGGGTATCTTGAGCGTCCGGCACTGACGGCAGAACGCTTTGTACCGGACCCGTTCGGCAAGCCGGGTAGCCGCGTGTATCGCAGCGGCGACCTGACCCGTGGCCGCCCGGATGGTGTGGTGGATTACCTCGGTCGTGTCGACCACCAGGTAAAAATCCGCGGTTTCCGTATCGAACTGGGCGAGATCGAAGCGCGCCTGCGCGAACAGGACAACGTCGGCGAAACCGTGGTGGTCGCCCAGGAAGGTCCGACCGGTAAACAACTGGTGGCCTACGTGGTGCCGGCCAATGCTGGCCCTGCCAACGAAACCGAGTTCCGCGAAACCCTGCGCCGCGCCTTGAAAACCCGTCTGCCCGACTACATGGTGCCGACGTACTTCATGTTCCTGGCGCAAATGCCGCTGACGCCCAATGGCAAGCTCGACCGCAAAGGCTTGCCGCAACCGGACGCAAGCCTGTTGCAACAAGCCTACGTGGCGCCGCAAAGCGAGCTGGAACAACAGCTCGCCGCCATCTGGGCCGACGTGCTGCGCTTGCCGCAGGTGGGCTTGAACGACAACTTCTTCGAGCTGGGCGGCGATTCGATCATCTCGATCCAGGTGGTCAGCCGTGCACGGCAAGCGGGCATCCGGTTCACGCCCAAGGACCTGTTCCAGCACCAGACCGTACAGAGCCTGGCCGGCGTCGCGCGCCAGGGTGTCGAAGGCTTGACCATCAGCCAGGCCGCCTTGAGTGGCGAGACGTTGCTGTTGCCGATCCAGCAAGCCTTCTTCGCCGATGAGATTGCCGAACGTCACCACTGGAACCAATCGGTGGTGCTGCAGCCCCACGAACACCTCGATGCCGCGACATTGACCCAGGCCTTGCAAGCGTTGCTGGTGCACCACGATGCGTTGCGCTCGCGGTTTGTTGAAGGCGCGCAGGGCTGGCAGGGTCTGTTCCGTGCGGCCGAGCACCATCAGGCCGATACTGTGTTGTGGCAAAGCACGCTGCACGGTGTTGAAGCACTCACGGCATTGGCCGAGGAGGCGCAACGCAGCCTTGATCTCGACCAGGGCCCGCTGATGCGCGCCGTGCTGGTTCAATTGGACGATGGTTCGCAGCGCTTGCTGCTGGTTATCCATCACTTGGTCGTCGATGGCGTGTCGTGGCGGATTCTCTTGGAGGATTTGCAAACGGCCTACCGCCAACTCGCCGCAGGCACCCCAGTGGCATTGCCTGCCAAGACCAGTTCCACCCGCGACTGGGCGCAACGTCTTCAGCAATACGCCCAAGGCGAGGCACTGACCCAGGAGCTGGCGTGGTGGCAAGCACAATTGCACGGCGCCGAGGCCGACCTGCCAAGCGCCAAGCCAGGAGCGAGCCTGAGCAATCGCCATATCGGCAGCGCAACCACGCACCTGGACGGCAGCCATACCCGTCGCCTGCTGCAGGACGCCCCGGCAGCCTATCGCACTCAAATCAACGACCTGTTACTGACGGCGCTGGCGCGGGTGATCGGGCGCTGGACCGGCCACGATTCGACCCTGATCCGCTTGGAAGGGCATGGCCGCGAAGACCTGTTCGAGGACATCGACCTGACACGTACGGTCGGTTGGTTCACCAGCCTCTACCCGGTAAAACTCACCCCGGCTTCGACCCTGGCGGATTCATTGAAGGGCATCAAGGAGCAGCTGCGCGCGATTCCCGACAAGGGCATCGGTTTTGGTGCCCTGCGTTACCTGGGCCAGCCCGATGTGCGTGACGCATTGGCACGCCTGCCGCAACCGCGCATCACCTTCAACTACCTAGGCCAGTTCGATACCAGTTTTGATGGCAATGAACAGCAGGGCTTGTTTGCGCCTTCTGGTGATGCCGCCGGCAGCGACCAGAGCCCGGATGCATCGCTGGGCAACTGGCTGGAAATCAACGGCCAGGTGTATGGCGGTGAGCTGAACCTGAACTGGAGCTTCAGCCAGCAGATGTTCGATTCGGCGAGCATCCAGCAACTGGCGGATGACTACGCGCAAGAGCTCAAGGCGCTGATCGGGCATTGCTGCCAGCCTGAACACTCCGGCGCCACCCCATCGGACTTCCCACTGGCCCGCTTGAGCCAGGTTCAGTTGGATGGCCTGGCCTTGCCGTTGAGCCAGGTCGACGATATTTACCCGCTGTCGCCGATGCAGCAGGGCATGCTGTTCCAATCCCTGTTCGGCCAGGGCTCGGGCGACTACATCAACCAGATGCGCGTTGACGTGCAAGGGCTGGATGTGGCGCGTTTCCAGGCGGCCTGGCAGGTCGCCCTGGGGCACCACGACATCCTGCGCACCGGGTTCCTCTGGCAGACCGAGCTGGAGCAGCCGTTGCAGGTGGTCTACAAGGCGGCCCAGGTGCCTTTGGTCGAGCACGATTGGCAGCAGCGTGAAGACCTCGGTGAAGCGCTCGATGCTTTGGCGCAAACCCTTCGTGCAGATGGCTTCGTGCTTGAGCAGGCGCCTTTGCTGAGCCTGGTCGTGGTGCGTACCAGCATCGACAGCCATCACCTTATTTACACCAACCACCACATTCTGATGGATGGCTGGAGTGCTTCGCAGCTGTTTGGCGAGGTGCTGCAACAATACGCCGGCGAATCGCTACGCGCGCCGAACGGACGCTATCGCGATTACATCGGCTGGTTGCAGGCACAGGATCCGCTCACCAGCGAGACCTTCTGGAAAGCCCAGCTCGCGGGCTTGCAGACGCCAACGCGACTGTCCCGTGGGCTCGCCCGCGAACAGGACGTGTCCGAGGTCAATGGCATTCACCGGCTGACCCTGGAGCAGACGGTAACCGAACAACTCAAAGCGTTTGCCCAGCGCCACAAGGTGACGCTCAATACCCTGGTGCAAAGCGCCTGGCTGTTGCTGTTGCAACGTCATACCGGCCTGGACACCGTCGCCTTTGGTGCCACGGTGGCGGGACGCCCGGCCGAATTGCCGGGTATCGAACAGCAGGTGGGTTTGTTCATCAACACGCTGCCAGTGGTGGCCACGCCGAGCCCGCAGTTGAGCGTGAATGATTGGTTGCAGCAGGTGCAGGCACAAAACCTGCGCCTGCGTGAACAGGAGCACACGCCGCTGTTCGAGATCCAGCGCTGGGCAGGGCTGGGCGGCGAGGCGTTGTTCGACAGCATCCTGGTATTCGAGAACTACCCTGTGTCCGAGGCTTTAGAGCAGGGATCCCCGACGGGCCTGCGTTTCGGCACGATGGACAGCCTGGAACAGACCCACTATCCGCTGACCGTACTGCTGGCCATGGGTGATCGCCTGGCGATGGAGTTCAACTACGATCACGCCGCGTTCGAAACGCAGGACGTCGTTAACCTGTCGGCGCATTTCCAGCAGTTGCTGCTGGCGTTGACGCTGCCGCAGGTTGAGCGCCTGGCAGACCTGCCGTCGTTGCCCGCTGCTCAGCACCAGTTGATTGTCGAGGACTGGAACGCGACAACGCGGGATTATCCATTGCACCGTGGCGTGCACCAGATGATCGAAGACCAGGTGGCCTTGGCGCCAGACGCACCGGCCCTGGTGTTTGGTGCGCAGCACCTGAGCTATGCCGAGCTGAACCGTCGCGCCAACCGCCTGGCTCATCGATTGATCGCCGCCGGCGTAGGGCCGGACGTGCTGGTGGGCCTGGCCGTAGAGCGATCCATCGAAATGGTGGTGGGCCTGCTGGCAGTGCTCAAGGCCGGTGGTGCCTATGTGCCGCTGGATCCGGAATACCCGCGTGAACGCCTGGCCTATATGCTCGATGACAGTGGCGTGAAGCTGCTGTTGACCCAGGCGCATCTGCTGGAGCAGTTGCCGATCCCGGAGGGTTTGAGCAGCCTGGTGCTGGGCGAAACAGGGTTCGAAGGCTATAGCGACGCCAACCCGGGCATCATCCTGGACGGCGAGAACCTTGCCTATGTGATCTACACCTCAGGCTCCACCGGCCAGCCCAAAGGCGCCGGCAATCGACATTCGGCCCTGGCTAACAGGCTCCACTGGATGCAAGAAGCCTACAGCCTGGACGCCGGCGACAGCGTACTGCAAAAGACCCCGTTCAGCTTCGACGTGTCGGTGTGGGAGTTCTTCTGGCCGCTGATGACCGGCTCGCGCCTGGTGGTTGCAGCGCCTGGGGATCACCGTGATCCGGCCAAGTTGATCGACCTGATCAATCAAGAGCAGATCACCACGCTGCATTTTGTGCCATCGATGCTGCAGGCGTTCCTGCAGGACTCGAAGGTGTCTACCTGCGCCAGCCTGCAGCGCATTGTCTGCAGTGGTGAAGCGTTGCCGGTGGACGCTCAGCAACAAGTGTTCGCCAAGCTGCCGCACGCCAGTCTTTACAACCTGTACGGGCCGACTGAAGCCGCTATCGACGTGACCCACTGGACTTGCGTAGAGGAGGGCTGCGATGCGGTGCCTATCGGTAAGCCGATTGCCAACCTGGGCTGCTACATCCTCGACAGCAACTTCGAGCCGGTACCGGTGGGTGTACTGGGCGAGTTGTACCTGGGTGGCATCGGCCTGGCCCGTGGTTACCATCGCCGCCCGGCACTCACCGCCGAACGCTTTATTGCGCATCCATTCGTAAGCGGCGAACGCCTGTACCGCACCGGCGACCTGGCGCGTTACCGCGACGACGGCGTGATCGAGTACGCCGGGCGTATCGACCATCAGGTCAAGTTGCGCGGCCTACGCATCGAGTTGGGCGAAATCGAAGCACGCCTGCTGGAACACGAGTGGGTGCGTGAGGCTGCCGTGCTGGCGGTGGACGGCAAGTTCCTGGTGGGCTACCTGGTGCTGCAAAACGCGGGTGACGATTGGCGCGATGTGCTGGGCGCCCACCTGGCTCAACAGCTGCCGGACTACATGGTGCCGGCGCAGTGGGTCGTACTCGACCAGATGCCGTTGAGCCCCAATGGCAAATTGGATCGCAAGGCCTTGCCAAGGCCTGATGCGGTCCAGCACGCCCAGGCTTACCTGGCACCGCAAAGCCCGTTGGAGAAACAGCTGGCAGCGATCTGGAGGGATGTGTTGGGTGTCGAAAAAGTCGGCCTGCGCGATAATTTCTTCGAACTGGGTGGGCACTCTTTGTTGATATTGATGCTTAAGGAGCGCATCAAAAACGCCTGCGGCACCAACTTGTCGGTGACCCAGTTGATGCTCAACCCTACGGTGCAAGGGCAAGTCGATTGCCTGCTGGGCAGCGCACGCCGTTCGCTGATTGTGCCGCTCAACAGCGTGGAATCGGGGACGCCGTTGTTCCTGTTCCATCCCAGCTATGGCTCGGTGCATTGCTACAAGGCCGTCGCCCTGGCGCTCAGGGAACAGCGTCCGGTGCTGGGCGTTATCTGTCGGGCGCTGACAGAAGAGGGTGGGACGGTGCCTGCCTGGGCCACTATGGTCGAGGACTACACCGAGCAATTGTTGGTCGCTCATCCGCAAGGTGCGTTCCGCCTGGCCGGTTGGTCGCTTGGGGGCAACTTGGCACTGGACGTGGCCTATCGCCTGGAGCAGGCGGGGAGGGAGGTAGAGTGCGTCGGCCTGGTCGACACGCCGCCGCCGCATGACGTGACAGCATTCTGGAAGGAAGACGATAACGCCGATGATCGACACTTGTCCGACGTTGAGCAGCGGGCTGAGTTGCTCGGCGTGATGTTCCCGGCCCAGGCCCTGCAGATCCAAACAGCCTGGCAGGAGGCCCAAGCGTGCGAGCAAGATCAAGTGCGGCAATGGGCACGACTGGATGCCTGGGCTGAGCACACCTTGGGTGAGGCCTACCTGACGCTAAAGCGCGAACTGCTGGAAGGTTCCGAGGCGCAGGTGTCCTGGGACGTCAAGCGCGAACTGGATCAGCGGCTGCAAGAGGCCCGATACTCGGCGATCACTGCACCGGTACTGTGCTGGTGGGCGGCGCAGAGCAAGGGTGGGCAGCACCGCGAGCTGATCGAGTCGAGCCTGCGGGCAGTGCTGGGGCAGATGGCAATCGAGCATTCGGTCGTGATCGACACTACCCATGAGCGGATCGTGGACAACGCCGAATTTGTCAGCAGTTTCCTGGATGTGATGGGCAGATAAACGGAGGACGAAAAGCCCCCGGTCGCGTCAGTGGCCGGGGGCTTTTTTATGGGTGATTCCTGCGGGGATGCATAATCATTTGTACGCGATGGGCACGCGCCCATAAAAAAGCCCCTGACCATTCAAGTGGCCAGGGGCTATTGTTGTTACCCGAGCTTAGAAGCTCCAGCGCGTCGTCAGCATCACATTGCGTGGGTCACCGTAGTACGCCGAGTTGTAGAACCCGATGTTGGTGTAGTACTTCTTGTCGAACACGTTGTTGACGTTGACTGTGGCAGAGACGCTCTCGGTCACCTGGTAGCGGGCCATCACGTCCACCAGCCAGTAGGGGTCTTGCGCAAATTTTTCCTTGCGGTCTGTGGTGGGGTTGGTCAGCACCTGCCAACCTTCCCCCTGCCAGCGTACACCACCGCCCAGGGTCAGCTTATCCAGAGGCCCCTTGAGTTTGTAGGTGGTGTAGAGGTTGACTTGGTCTTCCGGCTCCCAAGTGGAGACCTTTTCGCCGCTTTGGTCACGAATGACTTTATGGGTGTAGCCAGCTTGCAGCTGCCAGCCGGGGGCCAGTTCGCCGGAGATTTCCGCTTCGAAGCCCTTGGTCTTGGCTTTGATACCTTTATAAGGGTTGTCGATCAGCGATATGCCGCTGTAGTTCAAGTCGGCTTCAGCGCGGTTTTCCTCCTTGATTTCAAAGTAAGCCAGGCTGGCATTCAGGCGACCGTCGTAGAACTCACCCTTGAGGCCGATCTCGTAGTTGGTGCCTTCATCCGGTTCGAGCATTTTGTTGCTGGTATCGCGGTAAGCCGTTTGGGGCAGATAGATGTCGGTGTAGCTGGCGTACAAGGAGTAGTTGTCGTTGAGGTCATAGACCAACCCGGCATACGGGATGACTTTGCCGGTGTCCTTGGTGTCGCTGGTGCCGGTCACCTGGTAATTGGCGACCCGCGTACCCAACAACAGGTGCAGATCGTCCATCAGGCTGAAGCGCGCGGTCATGTAGTTGCCGGTCTGGCGTGTGGTTTCGTCGTTCTTGAAGCCCACTTTGCCCCAATCCGGTTCGATGCTGTCGCCATTCCAGTTGTAGAAGTCGTGAACGTTGTTGATGTAGGTCGGGCTGTAGTAGTCCTTGCCCACCCAGTGTGAAGAAGAGATCGATGAGCCGACCACCAGTTCATGCTCGCGACCGAAAAGGCTGAAGGGACCGGTCAGGTACACATCGCCGCTGTCGCTGACGGTTTCACCGGTGAACTTGTTGCCGTAGATCGAGGACAGCCCCGTCACGGGATCTGGCCGCGTGAGGGAGCCCAGCGGGGCGTTATAGCCGTTGATCTGGTGGTTGTATTGGCCTTTGGCGACCCAGCCGTTGTCGAAGGTGTGCTCGAGGGTGGCGAACGCGGTGCGCGAGTACTGCTCCCATTTGCTCCACTTGGCGCCGTTGTTGAACGAGCGCGGCAGGCTGATCGTGTTACCGGCCCGGTCATAGATGGGGCGGCTGCCGGACCAGCCGGAGCCTTTCGGATCGTTGTCCTGATAGTCGGCGCCGACGGTCAGCAGAGTGTCCTCGTCCAGGTCGAACTCGAGAATGCCGTAGAACACACTGGTCTTGCGTTCATAGTGATCCATGAACGAGTGTTCTTTCTGGTAGGCGGCGACGGCCCGGCCGCGGACGTTGCCGGTTTCCGTCAGCGGACCGCTGACATCGACTTCCGAGCGATATTTATCCCAGGAGCCCGCACCCAGTTCGATGTGGCCCTGGAACACCGAAGTCGGTTTTTTACGCACCAGGTTGATGGTCCCGCCCGGGCCGCCGGCGCCGGTCAGCAGCCCGGTGGCGCCCTTGAGTACCTCGACGCGGTCGTAGATCGCCATGTCGGTCAGGGTCTGGCCGGCGGAGTAGGGCGCGTTGCGCGTCATTGGAATGCCATCGTACTGGAAGTTCTGGATGGCAAATCCGCGTGAATAGTAGTTGGTACGCTCGCTGTCATACGTCGACACGGTAATGCCCGGCGTGTGGCGCATGACACTGTCGATACCCGTCAGGCCGAAGTCATCCATGGCCTGGCGTGTGACCACCGAGATTGATTGCGGTGTCTGGCGGGGTGTCAGAACCATGCGTGTAGCGGTAGCGATGGTGCCGGGGGTATAGGAGCCCGTGCCCTCGGTGACCGTACCCAACTGGTTGGCCATGACCTGGGTGGTACCCAGTTCCAGGGCGGATCCGCCGCTGGCGCTAATGGTCACAGCATTGCCTTGCAGGCCATAGTTGACGCCTGTGCCCTTTAGCAGGCTGGCGATAGCTTTGGTCGGCTCAAGCTTGCCTTTCACTGCAACACTGGTTTTACCCTGCACATCCGTCGGGCTGTACAGCACCTGCAGATTGGTCTGGCGACCAAACGCCTGCAACGCCGTCCCCAACGGTTGTGCAGGAATATCGATCTCGATCTCTTGGGCCTGTACATAACCAGCCATGGGCAAGGACACCGCAAGGGCGAGGGCACAAGGCTTGAGGTTGAAGTTCAGGGCCCTTCGCATGGATAGCGCTTTGCTCAGAGGGCTGAGACCGAGTCTTACTGACATGGATGAGTTCTCTTCTATGTTTTAGGTTGGCAGTTTATAGGTGTTTATTGAGGTCAATTCTCATTACCACTAGTGAGACGTTCCTACCTGCAGAAACCGGAAAAGAAATTCACGCCGGTTCCATTTCGTGCACCACTTGGCCGGCGCGCAGGCGCACCAACTGGTCGGCAATATCGAAATAGCGGTCGTCGTGGCTGATCACGATGATGGTCTTGCCCAGGCGCTTGAGGTCCGGCAGCAACTCGGTGTAGAAGACGCGACGGAAGGCCGGGTCCTGGTCGGCCGCCCATTCGTCGAACACCAGCACCGGGCGTTCTTCCAGCCAGGCGTTGACCAGGGCCAGGCGCTTGCGCTGGCCGGTGGACAGGTCGGTGGTGCTGAATACGCCGTCCTTGACGCTGACCTTGTGCGCGATTTCCAGGCGCTCCAGGTACTTGGCGGCACTGTCCAGGGACTGCGTGGCGCTGCCTTGGACCAGGTCATCGAACAGGTAGTAATCGGCGAATACGGTGGTGAACAACTGGCGATAGTCATCGCGCGCGGGGTCGGTCACGGTTTCGCCGTTAAGGCGGATTTCCCCTGCCTGCGGTTGATACAGGCCAAGCAGCAGCTTGATCAGCGTGGTTTTGCCACAGCCATTCTCGCCCACGATAAACACGATATCGCCCTGCTTGATGCTCAGGTTTATCGGCCCCAGGTGGAACGGCTGGCTGCCTTCCACCGGCGGCGGGCTGTAGCTCACGCCGCGCAATTCCAGGCTGTTGACCACCGGCGTGGGGGCTTCGCTGCCATCCATCAGCAGATGGGGTTCAGGCGACGAGAAACGGTCAGAAAGCTCGGTGATGCGCGCAAAGGCAATGCGTGCCTTGCCAATGATCGGCAAGTAACCCACCACATGCTCCAGCGGGCCTTTCATGTACAGCAGCACCAGCACGAAGCCTGTGATCACCGCCGGGTCCGGGTTGGGGTTGTAGGCCTGCATCGCCAGGGCCAGGCCGATGACCACGAAGAACAGCATCGAGCCGAACGTCTTGGCGACGATATAGATGTTCACCGAGCGCACCTGGATGTCGCTGATGCGGTCGGCGGTTTTCTGGATGCGGTGCGTGTTCATGCGGTAGCGGCGTGGCCGGTGAATACGCAGCTCCTTGGCGCCCGAGGCGATCGCAGAGTAATAGCGTTGCAGCTCGTCCTCCTGGTCGCGGGCCTCGTCGAAGCCGCGGATGCCCTTGTGGCCTGCGATAAATTGCACGCTGCTGCCAATGACGATGGCAACGATCATCATCAGGAACATCGGCACCGATAGGTACGCCAGGTAGCCCAGGCAGCCGAGGGTGACGGTGGTCGCGATGGCCAGTGGGGTGAACGCGAAGGAGAAATCGCTGATGGTGTCGACGTCATGGGTCAGCACCGGAATCAGGCGGTGGGAGCGATACTGCTCGATCTGTTCAATAGGCGCCGATAGCACCTTTTCGCCCAGGTCCTTGCGCAGGGCCGCGATAATCCGCTGGCCGACGTAGTTGGTGCCGATATCCGAGACGATCGAACTGGTCAGTGCCAGCAGGCACAGCGCCGCAAACGTCAGAATCACCCCCTGCGTCATTCCGGTGGAGGAGTGCAGGGCATTGTTGATGGTCGCCAGCAGCAACGTGATGGCCAGGCCGCCGGCCATGCCCAGGGCGACGGAGACCGTCACGATGGTGCGAAAGGGCCTGAGCAATGCGAGCAAACCGCTGAAGGCGCCGCGCTTGGGGTCGGTCATAAATACTTCCCGGAAAGTGAAAAAGAGGGGGCTGGGCACACAGACCCTTACCCATGACAAACGAAGGATTGGCGCGACTATTTAGCTCGGTGTGCCCGATGGTGGCGGGGGTGGATAAATTGCACGGTGGCTGGTTCGTTCTTGTGGTGTAGGCGCACGCGTATTGGCGCGTGCCTGATCTATCCAGCGAGAGCGAAACAATGACGAAAAAGAATCTGGTGTACGTGTGGTCCCTGCGCAATGCCGCGGCTGACAAGGCCGGGCAGCCGGTGGCCTACAAGGACCATGAGCGCTACATGATGTCGGTGTTGGAATCCCTGGCGGGGGCGCTGAACGACACGCCGCTGGGCGAGGCCTACAACCTTGTGGGCGTGGTGTATGACGACGACGAGCAGAACCCGCGGGACCAGCAATTGGTGGCCGACTACGGTTTTGCCTACAAACCTGGCCGCCAATGGTTGTATCCGGCCGACCTGCGCGTACAGGGACGTCTGGTCAATGACTTGCTGCTGAGCGTGCCGTCGACCTATCGACGCCTGCCACGGGGAAGTGCGGAACACATCGCCGGCAAGCAGGACTTCGAGCGCCGCCTGCACGACACGCTGGTGGAGTTGAAGGCCGATATCGTGGTGCTGGACGGTTTGCTGGTGATCCTGGATGAACTGGTGCGTCCCGGTGCGCCATTTGCCCGTCGTATCATGAACATCCATCCGGGCATTACCCGCATTGAATCGCCGTACGAGCGCCGCGGTGCCTATGCCACCTGGAACGCCTTGTACGGTGCGCGTGGTTTGACGATCACGGATTGGGCGACCAAGGCCACCACGCCATCGGAGCCGCTGTACCTCACCGGTGCGTCTTTCCACTACGTGGACAACGGCATCGATTCGGGTGAAGTGTTCCACGACGTGCTCAAGACCGAAATCACGCCGCAAGACACCATCCTTGAGTTGCGCTGGAACAACTTCAATAACAGCCTGTTCCCGGCGTTGCATGAAGGATTGGCGTTGCTGGCCCAAAAAGGAATCTAACGCGGGCACGGTTAAAAATGTGGGAGCGGGCTTGCTCCCACATTAAATCTCCTGTGTGTTACAGGTCGCGTACTACCCGAAACCCAATCCAATCCCCGCGCGTCTGCGGGTAGATCGTGTTGCGGTTACCCGAGCGCGAAAACACCGGCGCTTCACCCCAGTCATTACCCCGAATCATGTAACCCTCGCAGTTAGGCTCCATCCACGCGCTGCCATCGGTAGGCGCGCCGATGTAGTTGGGGTGTTCGCAGTCGGCCACTCGTTCGTAAACGTTGCCATGCATGTCGTACATGCCAAACGCATTCGGCGGGTAGCTGCCGACCGGTGACGAATAGCTGTAGCCATCTGCGGGGCCATAGGTATTGGCGTGCTTGGCGATGCTGTAGTCCTTGCCTTCATCGAACGGGAAGGGGAACGGCCCGGTAGAGCCGGCGCGCGCGGCGTACTCACGCTGGGACTCGCTGACCATGTGGTACTGCTGGCCGGTCTTTTTCGACAGCCAGGCCACATAGCGTTTGATGTCATCCATGTCCATGCACACCGCCGGCTGGCGCGGGCCTTGGGGATAGCGTGGCTTGCTGGCGATACATTCGCGGCCGGGGCGGGTGTCGCCATCGGCGATCTTCACGCCGGTCTGGCGCACGTAGCTGTCCCATTCGCCAGCGGTGATATGAAAACGGCTCATGGCAAACGGCTTGGCGAAGGTCACTTCATGCATCGGGCCTTCATCCGGCTCGCGGCCGACTTCATCCTCGGGCGTGCCCATAGTGAAGGTGCCAGCGGGCAGCACCACCATTTCCGGGCAGTCCTTGCAGTCCTTGAACACCTTGCCGGGTTGCGGCGCGGCGGCCTGGGCCAGGGTGGGCAGCAAGGCGCCGCACAGGGCGGTGAGCGCCAGGGCTGTGAGGGGTTTGTTCATGTGGGCCTCTCATTCAAAGGGGAAAAGGTGTGCGTCACGCCCGCTGGTTCAGCAGGGTCATGAAGCGCTGGATCTCGGCGGAGGAATTGAGCAGGCCGGGGGCGGTGCGGATCACCGGGCCGACATCGCGGTCCACCGCGTCGATCACTACGCGGTTTTTCATCATGTAGGCCGCCACGGCATCACTGTCCTGGCCCTTGACGCGGAAGAAGGTAAAACCGGCCGACAGTTCTGGGCTGCGCGGGGTGACCAGTTCGATCTTCGGCTCTGCCAGCAATTGCTCTTTCAGTTCGGTATTGAGTGCGTGAATCCGCGCTTGTACCTGCGCTTTGCCCAATTGCAGGTGCAGCTTGAACGCTTCGTCCGCCGCCCAGCGATGCTCGAAGGCGTGGTAGCCGCCTGGCGTCATGCTGGTGGCGAAGTCCTTATCTTCGGAGAAGGTCGGCACCATCGGGGTCACGTCGTTGTTCTGCGGGTCGCGGGCGCAGACAAGGCCCGTGCCGCGTGGGCCGAACATCCACTTGTGCGTGCCGGCAATGAAAAAGTCGCAGTGCATGTCCGGGAAATCAAGGTTTTCCACGCCGAAACCGTGGACGCCGTCTACCACATAAAGGATGCGGTCCTGCTCGTCACGGTTGCGGTTGTGTTCCTCCACCAGCTTGCCGATCTCGCCGATAGGCAGCTTCACGCCGCTGCCGGACTGCACCCAGGTCATGCCGAGTACGCGGGTGTTGGGGCGGATATTGCGCTGGATGTTGCCCAGTACTTCGTCGGCGGACACCCGGTGGGCGTTGTCGAACAGGCGAATCTTGCGGACCTGGGTCTGCTCCTTGCGCACGCGGAAATCCAGGCTGAACTCGGTGGCATAGTGTTCGTGGACGGTGGTGAGGATTTCCTGATCAGGCCGCACCTTGATCCCGCCATAAATCATCGCCAAACCTTCGGAAGTGCTGCCGGTCAGGGCGATCTGCGGTGGTGTGGCCTTCAGGTAGCGGCCAGCCCACTCGCGCACCTGGCCTTCGCGTTTCCAGGTTTCCTGCAGGTCCCAGTCCATGGCCAGCCCAGGGTTGCGGTCGATCTGCGCGCGGTAGCGTTCGATGGCCTCGCGCACCGGCTTGGGGTGAGTGGCTACCAGGAAGTTGGAAAAATGCAGGTAGTTCGGGTCCTGGTTGAACAGTTGCTTGAGTCCCGTCCATGGGTCATCGGGTGGAGCGTTGGCGGCGATGGCCTGCGGGAGCAGGGCGGCGCCCAGTGGCAGGCTGGCGGCAAATACCCCGGCCTGCTTGAGAAAGGTACGGCGGTCGGTCATGGACTGGCTTCTGGATGATTAACGGTTGGCCAAGGGCTTGGCGGATTTTTGGACCTGGTCCCATACGCGCAGGAAGTTGCCTCCCCACAGCTTGGCGATATCGGCTTCGGAGTAGCCGCGCTGGATCAGTTCGGCCGTGACGTTGCGTATTTCGCCGACGTTGTTCCAGCCCTGAACGCCGCCACCATCGTTGAAGTCCGACGATAGGCCAACATGGTCGATGCCGATCTTGCGCACGGTGTAGTCGATGGCGTCCCCCAGGTCCTTGAGGGTGGCCTTCGGTTCTTCATCGAGGATGCCGTACAGCGCACTGGCGTACTCGCCGAACTTGTGTTCCGGCCAGGCGGCAATGATCGCGTCGCCCGGCATCAGCGCCACGGCCAGGTTGGGCAGGGGTGGCAGGTCGAAGCGGGCGCGCAGGGTGTTGAGCTTGTCCTGGGTCGGCTGGCTCAGCGGGCGCAGGTAGGCGGAGAAGCCGACGATCTGCACCACGCCGCCGCTTTGCTTGATCAGTTGCAGCTCTTTGTCGCTCAGGTTGCGCGGGATATCCACGGAGGCACGTGGCGCCGAATGGGACGCCACCATTGGCGTGCGGCTCAATTGCGCCACTTGCTCCAGGGCCTTGGTCGACATTTGCGACACGTCGATGATCACCCCCAGGTCATTGAGGCGGTGCACCGCTTGTTTGCCGATATCCGACAAGCCATCAAGGGCGTCAGTGGAATCGTTGAAAAACGGCAGCGGCCGCGATGAGTCCGACCAGGCGTTATTGCCCACATAGCTGAAGCCGAACATGCGCATGCCGCGCGCCGCCCACAGGTCCAACTGGTTCAAGTCGTTGCCCAGTGGGTAGGCGTTGAGCATGCTGATAAAGATCGCAAACTTGCCTTCGCCATGCAGGCGCCGGAAGTCATCCGGGGTGTAGGCGATGGCGACCTGATTGGGGAAGTCGCGCACCATGCCGCTGATGATCTTGTAGCGCACTTCCTGCTCGTTGCGCGCGGCCTCGACAAAACCGTCGGTGGGTTTGTGCGGCGCATTGGGGCCGTTCCAGATTTCCGGCCAGCCAAAGATGGTCAGCGCTGCGCCGGACAAGCGCCCGCGTGCCGCCTTGACCAGATCGAACTGGCCTTCGCCGTCCTTGTCCGCTTCGTTGCCGGCAGTGCCGAAATCCACGGGCACGGTGATATGGCTGTCGAACGACAGCAGTCGATCCTGCATTTCGTTGGCCTGCTTGATCACCGCCAGCGGGTAACCGGCATTGCCCTTGAACCAGTGATCCCAGACCAGGAAGCCGGCCCCGGCACTGATGGCCAGTGCCAGTGGCAAGCCGATGTACAGCGCCTTTTTCGAACGTGGTTTTGTCATTGCCATCTCAGTCAGTTGAGGCCTTCGCTATCAGGGAAGAACGAGTGATCGGCGGCAAAATTTAGGCGGCGAGGGCGCCTCGGTAAATTTCCCCGGCGGGCAAACGTTCTAGCTCTGATAAAGCCGTTTCCTAAGGTAGACAATGACCATCTCTCGACGTGGGTTCATCGCAGGCCTGGCGCTGACAGGCGCCGCGGTGCCGGCCGCCTTCTATGCCCATCGCGAGTTGACGCGCGAAGAAGAATTCCCCATCACCCCCGGCGAAGCCACGGTGGACCTGGCCGACACCGCCGGCCAGCACCTGGCGAACACCCTGCGTGGGGTGTGGGACCTGCGCCTGGAAGGCCGCGACGCCGGCCTCAAAGGGCTGCCATTGCAAGATTTGCAACTGCTGCTCGACATTGCGCCCCGTGGACGCGGTTTGCGCGGTTACCTGGACACCGCCGCCCACCTGCGCGCCGAGGGCGAGCCGCGCTACCGGGTGTTGGGTGACCTGTTGACGGGGGAGAGCGCCGTGCTCTACTGGCGGCTGATCGACCGCGATTCGGCCGACGGTACGCCCGCCTATGAATTCAAGATGACCCTCGACCAGGTCTGGGCTGATTTTGCCAACGCGGGCAGTAGCACCCTCAGCGGGCAGATTCTCGACCTGGATCGTCCCCTGGCCTTGGTCGAGCGCGATAACCGTTTCATCGCCCATAAGCACTGGTTCCCAGAAGCCCGCCAACGCATCGGCCTCAATCCGACCTTGCTGGCTTGGCTGATTGCTCCCGAACACCGTCTTTTCCACCAGCTGTGGCACGCCACCCGTGACCAGTGGCACAAACTCTCCGAGGAAAAGCGCGAGGCCTTGCGCGGTATCGGCTGGCAACCCGGCCCGCGCGGCCAGGAACGCGATGCGCGGGGCAAGCGCAAAGACCGCAACGGCTCGGGTATCGACTTCTTCTTCATGCACCGCCACATGCTCGGCACCGCGCGCTCCATGCAAGACCTCCCCTCATGGCCGCAATTCCCCGAGCCGCAACCGGCCTTGGAGCGTGATCGCCACGGCTTTTTGCGCTATTTCGACAACCACGACGGTTTCGCACTGCCGCCCACTTGGTGGGCGCCGGATGACAGCGACTACACCCAGTGGGTCAGCGATATCAAGGCCGCCGAGACCTATCACAGCAACTTCCAGGTGTGGGAGTCCCAATACCGCGACCCGCGCTACCTGGCCAAATTCACCCTGGGGCAACTGGGCTCCGAGATGGAACTTGGCCTGCACGACTGGCTGCACATGCGCTGGGCCTCGGTGCCGCGTGATCCCTCCAACGGCGCCCCCGTGCCCATGGCCCGTGACCCTTCCGACTTCGCTGCACGCTGGTATGCGGCGGAAAACGACTTCCTCGGCGACCCGTTCTCATCCCACGTCAACCCGGTGTTCTGGCATTTCCATGGCTGGATCGACGACCGCATCGAAGACTGGTTTCGCGCCCATGAGCGCTTCAATCCGGGCGAAGTCCAGCGCTTGCAAGCCAACGGCGTGGCCTGGTTCGCACCGGGCCGTTGGGTGGAAGTCGGCGACCCCTGGCTGGGCCCGGATACCCATGGTTGCAGCACCACGCCGGGGTTGCAGGTGGGCAAGTCGATGGAGATGGACCCGGAGGTCATGAAGCTGGCCTTGCGCATTACTTTTGGTGAAGACGAGGGAATGTTGCAGGGCTTGTTCAAGCGGGTGCCAAAGCGGCCGTGGTATGCGCGTCACCTGAAGCTGAAAACCCCATGAATGGGGCTGTGGTGGGTGCTCCCACCACAGATTGAACCAACCCAATCCCCCCTTGTCCCCGCTTCCCATGTCACCCCCCGCCTGCCAAATCCCTTAATTTTCCAAGCCTGCCGGAAGCCTCTCCAGGCCCCCGGCTGCGCCCGCTTTTTGGATGCGGGGCGCACAGCACCCGATTCAAGCGGCAGCTGAAAACGGACTTTCTTCTCCACCGTGACTTATCAGGCAGGTTACCCCATGCAGTTCAGCGAATTATTGGCAGCGATTTCCACCCATGCGATCCGTCTGCAACTGGAAGAAGGCGACCTGATCATCCTGGGCGATGACGAAGCAATGGACGATGCGCTGTGGGATCAATTGATCGCCCACAAGCCCCGGCTGCTCGAACTGGTGGCCGAACATGGCGGCGACTGGCTGAGCCCGGCCTACCGCATCACTCCGGACATGCTGCCCCTGGTCAGCCTCGACCAGGCAGCCATCGACCGGATTGTCGCGGCCATCCCCGGCGGCGCGGCGAATGTGCAGGATATCTACCCACTGGCGCCGCTTCAGGAAGGCATGCTGTACCACCATCTGTCGGCGGAGCAGGGCGATCCGTACGTGTTGCACGCGCAGTTCGAGTTCGACAGCCGTGGGCGTCTGGAGGCGTTTGCCGAAGCGCTGCAATGGGTGATCGATCGTCACGACATCTTGCGCACCTCCATGGTCTGGGAGCGTCTCGACGAGCCGTTGCAAGTGGTGTGGCGCAAGGCGAGCCTGTCTTGCGAGGCGGTTGATTTCGATCCGCGTAGTTATCGCATGGACCTGGGCCAGGCGCCGCTGCTGCGACTGGTGTTTGCCGAGGATTCGCACACTGGGCGGGTGGCGGCGACGCTGCTGTTCCATCACACCATCCTCGATCACACCGCCCTGGACGTGGTGCGCCATGAAATCCAGCTGTACCTGGCCGGCGAGCACGCCCAGGCTGGTGAGCCGGTGCCGTTTCGCAGCTACATCGCCCAGGTACGCCATGGCGTCAGCGAGCAGACCCACGAAGCGTTCTTCCGCGAGATGCTGGCGGACATCGATGAGCCGACGCTGCCTTTCGGTTTGCAGGATGTACAGGGTGATGGCCTGGGCATCGACGAGGCACGCATCCCCGTCGACGGCACACTGAGCCGCCGCCTGCGCGCTCTGGCACGCCCCCTTGGCGTCAGCGTGGCGAGCATGATGCACCTGGCGCTGGCCCGCGTGTTGGGCGTGGTCTCCGGGCGTGATGCAGTGGTGTTCGGCACCGTGATGCTCGGCCGCATGGGCGCGGGCGAGGGCGGTGAACGAGCCCTGGGCATGTTCATCAACACCTTGCCCCTGCGTGTGGATGTGGGCGAACAGGGCGTGCGTGCCGGGGTCAAGGCCACCCATGAACGCCTCACCACCTTGCTCAATCACGAACATGCGTCCCTCGCGCTGGCCCAGCGTTGCAGTGGTGTGGCGGCACCGACGCCGCTGTTCAGCGCCATGCTCAACTACCGCCACAGCGCCGCCACGGACATGGCCGAGGTGATCGAGGTGGCCGAGGGCATCCGTGTGCTGGGCGCCGAGGAGCGCACCAACTACCCGCTGACCGTCAACGTCGATGACCTGGGGGAGGATTTCGCGCTGACCGTGATGGTCGACGCGTCCATTGGTGCTGAACGGGTTGCCACTTACCTGCACACCGCCCTGGCAAGCCTGGCTGATGCCCTGGAGCAACGACCGGACATGCCGCTCAGCGGCCTGAATATCCTGCCCGACACCGAACGCCACACCCTGCTGCACAGCCTCAATCAAAGCCCCGCGCACTACGCCGACACCGCCCTGATCCATCAGCAAGTCGAAACCCACGCCGCCGCCCAGCCCGAAGCCATCGCCTTGCGCTTCGACAACCAGCACCTCACCTACCGCCAGCTGAACGAGCGCGCCAATCAGGTTGCCCATCGCCTGCTGGCCCAAGGCATCTGCCCGGATGACCGCGTGGCGATCTGCGTGGAGCGCGGCCCGGACATGATCATTGGCTTGCTCGGTATCCTAAAGGCGGGCGCCGGCTATGTGCCGATCGACCCGGCCTATCCGTTGGAGCGCATTGCCTACACCCTGGCCGACAGCACGCCGGTGGCGGTGCTGGTGCAAGCCAACACGCGTCACTTGGTCGGCGACCTGCCACAGATCGACCTGAATGGCTTGCGCGGTGAGTCCCTCGTCAACCCTCGGGTCAGGGTCAGCCCGGCCCACCTGGCCTACGTGATCTACACCTCCGGCTCCACCGGCCAGCCCAAGGGCGTGATGATCGAACACCGCCAGGTCGCACGACTGTTCACGGCCACCGAGCATTGGTTCGGCTTCAACGCCAACGATGTATGGGCGTTGTTCCACTCGTTCGCCTTCGATTTCTCGGTGTGGGAAATCTGGGGCGCGCTGATGCACGGCGGCCAGTTGCTGATCGTGCCGCAACTGGTCAGCCGTTCGCCGGATGAATGCTATTCGCTGCTGTGCGAAGCGGGTGTGAGCATCCTCAACCAGACGCCGAGCGCCTTCCGCCAACTGATCGCGGCACAGAGCCAGAACCCGCAATCCCACTCCTTGCGCCAGGTGATCTTTGGCGGCGAAGCGCTGGAGCCGGGCATGCTCAAGCCGTGGTACGCCCGGGCGATCAACGCCGGGACGCAACTGGTGAACATGTATGGCATCACCGAAACCACCGTGCATGTGACCTATCGCGCCCTTGAAGCGGCGGATGCGCAATTAGTTGGCGTCAGCCCGATTGGCGTGCGTATTCCCGACTTGCAGCTGTACGTGCTGGATGCGCGTCGCGAGCCGCTGCCGTTGGGGGTGGTCGGTGAGTTATACGTCGGCGGCGCCGGGGTGGCGCGCGGTTACCTCAACCGTGAAGCACTGACCGCCGAGCGCTTCCTGGCCGACCCGGCCACCGGCCAGCGGCTGTACAAGACCGGCGACCTCGGCCGCCTGCTGGCCGACGGCAGCGTCGAATACCTGGGGCGCAACGATGACCAGGTGAAGATCCGCGGTTTCCGCATCGAACTGGGCGAGATCGAAGCGCGCCTGGCCACGGCTCCTGGCGTACGTGATGCCGTAGTGATCGCCCGTGAGGACGACCCGGGCGACAAGCGCCTGGTGGCCTACGTGATTGCCGAAGGCGAACTACAGGCAGCCGACCTGCGCGACCATCTGCTGCAGAGTCTGGCCGAGCATATGGTGCCCAGCGCCTTTGTGCAGCTGGATAAATTCCCGCTGACCACCAACGGCAAGCTCGACCGCAAGGCACTCCCCGCGCCGGATGCCGACGCCCTGGCCCGTCGCGGCTATACAGCGCCACAAGGCGCGGTGGAAACCGCCATCGCCACGATCTGGCAAGACCTGCTCAAGCTCGACCAGGTCGGCCGTGACGACAACTTCTTCGAACTGGGCGGCCATTCGCTGTTGGCCGTCAAGCTGATCGAACGCATGCGCCAGGTCGACCTCAGCGCCGATGTGCGCGTACTGTTCGGCCAGCCGACCCTGGCGGCACTGGCCGCAGCCGTGGGTGGGCAACAGGAGGTGCAGGTCCCGGCCAACCTGATCACGCAGGCCAGCCAGCACATCACCCCGGACATGGTGCCGTTGGTGGAACTGGACCAGGCGGCGCTCGACCACATCATCCAGAGCGTACCCGGTGGCCTCAGCAACGTGCAGGACATCTACGGCCTGGCGCCGTTGCAGGCCGGCATTCTCTACCATCACCTGGCGACCACCGAGGGCGATCCCTACGTGTTGCAGGTGCAGTTCAGTTTCAACGACCAATTGGCGGTGGACGCGTTCATCCAGGCACTGCACAGCGTGATCGAACGCAACGATATCCTGCGTACCGCGATTCTCTGGGAGGGCCTCAACGAGCCGGTGCAGGTGGTCTTGCGCCAGGCGACCTTGGCCGTTGAGCGTTGCGACGAGTCGCTTGCCCAATTGCAGCAACGCTTCGACCCGCGTCACTTCCGCCTCGACCTGACCCGCGCGTCACTGATGCGCTTCGCCTACTCGCAAGAGCAGGGCCGTTTTGTCGGCATCTTGCTGTTGCACCATATCCTGCTGGACCACACCGCGTTGCAGGTGTTGGTGGACGAAATGAGCGCCAGCCTGTCCGGCAACAGCGCACAACTGCCGGACGCCGTGCAGTACCGCAACTATGTAGCCCAGGCGCGACTCGGCGTCAGCCAGGCCCAGCACGAAGCCTTCTTCAGCGAAATGCTCGGCGATATCGATGAGCCGACCTTGGCCTTCGGCCTGCAGGACGTGAATGGCGACGGCAGTGGCATCCTCGACGCCCACCTACCGCTGGAGCCGGCGCTCAGCCTGGGCTTGCGCGAACAGGCGCGGCAACTGGGTGTCAGCACTGCAAGCCTGGTGCATTTGGCCTGGGCCCAGGTGCTGGGGCAGGTGTCTGGCCAACAGGATGTGGTGTTCGGCACCGTGTTGCTGGGCCGCATGCAGGGCGGCGAGGGCGCCGACCGCGCGTTGGGCATGTTCATCAATACCTTGCCGTTGCGGGTCAGCCTCGGCACGGTCGGCGTGCAAGCCGGCGTGCGCGCCACCCATGCGCGCCTGGCACAGTTGCTCGGGCATGAGCACGCCTCGTTATCCCTGGCCCAGCGTTGCAGCGGCGTGCCGGGTTCGTTGCCGCTGTTCAGCACCTTGCTCAACTACCGCCACAGCGCACCGGGGGAGGCGCCGGGGGACAGCCCGTTCGCCGCCTCCGGTATCCAGATTCTCAGCTCCGAAGAACGCAGCAACTACCCGCTGGTGCTCAACGTCGATGACCTGGGCACGGGCTTCGCGCTCACCGTACAGGGCGTCGCGACCCTCGATGTACAACGCGTGGGTGAGTACATGCTCACCGCGTTGCGCCATCTGGTGACCGCGTTGCAGCAGACGCCGACCACGCCGTTGCAGGCAGTCTCGATCCTGCCGGCCGCCGAGCGTCACCAATTGCTGGTGGACTTCAACGCCACCGCCCGTGAATACCCGTCCCAGCTCACCGTGCATCAGCTGTTCGAAGCCCAGGCGCTGGCCCGTCCGGAAGCCGTGGCGGCCGTGCATGGCCAGCTGTCCTTGAGCTACCGCGATCTTAACCGGCATGCCAACCGCCTGGCCCACCACTTGCTCAGCCAGGGCGTGCAACCGGGCGAAAGCGTGGCGATTGCCCTGCCGCGTTCCCTTGATCTTCTGATCTGCCAGCTGGCGATCCTCAAGTGCGGCGCGGTGTATGTACCGCTGGACGTCAACGCGCCGGTCGAGCGCCAAGCGTTTATCGTGCAGGACAGTGGTGCGCACCGGGTGCTCAACAACCTGGCCGACCTGAACCTGGACGCCCAGTCGCCGCGTAACCCTGAACTGCCGCAGTCCGCCGAAAGCGTCGCCTACATCCTCTACACCTCCGGCTCCACCGGGGCGCCCAAAGGCGTGCAAGTGCCGCACCGCGCCATTTCGCGCCTGGTGCTCAACAACGGTTACGCCGAATTCAACGCGCGCGACCGCGTGGCGTTTGCCTCTAACCCGGCGTTCGATGCCAGCACCCTCGACGTGTGGGCACCGTTGCTCAATGGTGGCTGCGTGGTGGTGGTCGAGCATGGCGTGCTGTTGTCCCAGGCGGCGTTTGCGTCGTTATTGCAGGAGCAATCCGTCAGCGTGTTGTGGATGACCGCCGGGCTGTTCCACCAGTACGCCGACGCGCTGATGCCGGTGTTCCGCCAACTGCGCTACCTGATTGTTGGCGGCGATGTGCTCGACCCGCAGGTGATTGGCCGCGTACTTGAACACGGTAAACCTCAACACCTGCTCAACGGCTATGGCCCCACCGAAGCCACCACCTTTTCCACCACCTTCGAGATCACCTCGGTGGGCGAGGGCGGCATTCCCATCGGCCGGCCGATAGCGAATGCCCAGGCTTACGTGCTCGACCCGCGCCAGCAACCCGTGCCGTTGGGCGTGGTGGGCGAGCTGTACATCGGCGGCTCGGGCGTGGCCAAGGGGTATCTGAACCAGCCGCAACTGACCGCCGAAAAATTCATCCCGAACCCGTTTAGTGAAGGCCTGCTGTACCGCACCGGTGACCTGGCCTGCTGGCAGGTCGACGGCACCTTGCTGTACCAGGGGCGCAATGACCTGCAGGTGAAGATCCGTGGTTTCCGGATTGAACCCGGCGAGATCGAAACCTGCCTGGCCAGCTTCCCCGGCGTAAAAGACGCTGTGGTCTTGGCCCGTGAAGACGAGCCCGGCGACAAACGCCTGGTGGCCTACTACACCGCCAGTGAACCATTGAACATCGAAACACTGCGCGCCCACCTGCAAGGCCAACTGCCGGATTACATGGTGCCGTCGGCTTATGTGTGGCTGGAGCTGCTACCGCTGACCGCCAACGGCAAGCTCGACCGCAAGGGCCTGCCGGTGCCGGACCAGAGTGCGCTGCTCAGCCGTGGCTTCGAAGCGCCGGAAGGCGAAGTGGAAACCCAGCTGGCGCAGATCTGGCAGGACGTGCTCAAGCTCGACCGCGTGGGCCGTCACGATCACTTCTTTGAGTTGGGCGGGCATTCATTACTGGCGGTCAGCCTGATCGAGCGCATGCGCCAGGTCGGCCTCAGCTGCGATGTGCGTGTGTTGTTCAGCCAGCCAAGCCTGGCGGCGCTGGCCGCCGCCGTGGGCAGTGGCCGGGAAGTCGTGGTGCCGGCCAACGGCATTCCAGTGGGTTGCACCCAGATCACGCCGTCCATGCTGACCCTGGTACAGCTCGACCCGACGGCTATTGCGCGTATCGTCGCGAACGTGCCGGGCGGTGCGGCGAACGTGCAGGATATCTACCCGCTGGCGCCGCTGCAGGAAGGCATTCTTTACCACCACATCAGTGCCGAGCAGGGTGATCCGTACCTGCTTCAATCGCGCATGGCATTCGACAGTATCGAGCGCCTGCACGCGTTCATGGGCGCATTGCAAAAGGTGGTGGCCCGCCATGACATCCTGCGTACCGGCGTGGTCTGGGAAGGGCTGGACAGCCCGGTGCAGGTGGTGTGGCGCGAGGCGCAACTGGTGGTGCAGGAAATCGCGCTGGACCCGGCGGACGGCGACGTCATCGAACAACTGCACGCGCGCTTCGACGCCCGCCATTACCGCCTGGATATCACCCAGGCGCCGCTGCTGCGCATGGTTTACGCCCAGGATCCGCAGCATAACCGCGTCGCAGCGATCCTGTTGTTCCACCACCTGGCGCTGGACCACACCGCCATGGAAGTAGTGGGCCAGGAGATGCGTGCGTTCCTGTTCAACCCGGCGCAGGACTTGCCCGAGGCGGCGCCGTTCCGCAACTACGTGGCCCAGGCGCGCCTGGGTGTCAGCGTGGAGGAACACGAAGCCTTCTTTCGCGACATGCTCGCTGACGTGGATGAGCCGACCTTGCCGTTCGGCGTGCAAGACGTGCAGGGCGATGGGCGTGAGATCGAAGAAGCCGAATGGCCGGTGGGTGCCGTGCTGGCCCAGCGCGTGCGCGAACAGGCGCGGCAGTTGGGCGTCAGCGCGGCAAGCCTGATGCACCTGGCCTGGGCGCAGGTACTGGGCCTGGTGTCCGGGCGTGACGACGTGGTGTTCGGCACCGTATTGATGGGCCGCATGCAAGCCGGTGACGGCGCGGACCGTGCGCTGGGCATGTTCATCAACACCTTGCCGCTGCGGGTCAATGTAGCCGCGCCGGCTGCGGTTGCGGTCAAGGCGACCCATGGGCGCTTGAGCGCCTTGCTTGGCCACGAACATGCGTCCCTGGCGCTGGCCCAGCGTTGCAGCGGCGTGGCGAATGCCTCGCCGCTGTTCAGTGCCTTGCTCAACTACCGCCACAGCACGCCTGGCGAAATGGCCCGCGACGGCCATGGCATCTGGGAAGGAGTGCAACTGCTCGGTGGTGAGGAACGCAGCAACTACCCGCTGACCTTGAGCGTGGATGACCTG
This sequence comes from Pseudomonas azotoformans, assembly GCF_001579805.1. Classification (NCBI taxonomy): domain Bacteria; kingdom Pseudomonadati; phylum Pseudomonadota; class Gammaproteobacteria; order Pseudomonadales; family Pseudomonadaceae; genus Pseudomonas; species Pseudomonas azotoformans. Next base: position 4,140,516 of record NZ_CP014546.1, read on the forward strand.
GGCGAAGGCTTCGGCCTGACCGTCTTGGCACTGCCGCAGATCGGTGCCCAGCGCATGTGTGCCTATATGCATAACGCTGTCGAACAGTTGGTCGAGACGCTGGAAAACGCACCGAAGACTGTGCTGACCCAGCTACCGATCCTACCGACAGCGGAGCGCGAAACCCTGCTGCGCGAGTTCAATGCCACCGCCAGCGATTTCCCCAAGGGCCACACGGTGCATGGGGCATTCGAGGTCCAGGCCGAGCGCCAACCTCACGCCATCGCCGTGGTGCAAGACGGCGAATCGCTGACCTACCAGCAGCTCAATATTCGCGCCAACCAGTTGGCCCATCATCTGTTGCAACAGGGCGTGCAGCCCGACGATCGCGTCGCCCTGTGCTGCCGTCGCGGTCCGCAGATGCTGGTGGGCTTGCTGGGCATCCTCAAGGCCGGTGCCGGCTACGTGCCTATCGACCCGGCGTATCCCGCCGAGCGCATCGCTTACTTGCTGCAAGACAGCGCCCCCGTGGCGGTGTTGGCCGAAGCCAGTACCCGCGACCTGTTGGGCGCGGTTGCCACCCTCGACCTGCACGATCCGCGCTTGCAGCAGCAGGCCGTCAGCAACCCGCAACTCAGCGCGTTGACCCCGGCGCACCTGGCTTACGTCATCTACACCTCCGGCTCCACCGGCCAGCCCAAAGGTGTGATGGTGGAACACCGCACCGTGGAAAACCTGGTGCACTGGCACTGCGAGGCCTTTGGCCTGGCTGCGACGGGCCACACCAGCAGCGTCGCCGGTTTTGGTTTTGATGCGATGGCCTGGGAGGTCTGGCCGGCGCTGTGCGTGGGTGCCACCCTGCATCTGCCACCGGCCGATATAGGCAATGAAAACATCGATGAGCTGCTCGCCTGGTGGCTGGCGCAACCGCTGGACGTCAGCTTCCTGCCAACGCCTGTGGCCGAATACGCCTTCAGCCAGAACCTGCAACACTCCACGTTGCGCATTCTACTGATTGGCGGTGATCGCCTGCGCCAGTTCACCCAGGAACGCCGCTTTGCAGTGATCAACAACTACGGCCCCACCGAAGCCACGGTAGTTGCCACCTCCGGCCGCGTGCGCGCCGGGCAGGTGCTGCATATCGGCCGGCCCATCGCCAATGCCAGCGTCTACCTGCTGGATGCGCACTTGCGTCCGGTGCCGGTGGGTGTGGCGGGCGAGTTGTACGTCGGCGGCAGCGGCGTGGCGCGTGGTTACCTGAACCGTCCGGACCTGAGCGCCGAACGCTTCCTGCAAGACCCGTTCAACGAGGGCCGCATGTACCGCACCGGCGACCTGGCGCGCTGGTTGCCGGATGGCAATATCGAGTACCTGGGGCGTAAAGATGACCAGGTGAAAGTGCGTGGCGTGCGGGTTGAACTGGGTGAAATCGAAAGCCGCCTGGCCGCACTGGACGGCGTCGGTGAGGCGGTGGTGCTGGTGCGCGAAGGGCGCTTGATTGCCTGGTTCACCGAGCAACAACCGGTGGATATCGACACCCTGCGCGCGCAACTGCAAGCCCAGTTGCCGGATGCCCTGGTGCCGGTCGCCTATGTGAAGCTGCAGACCTTGCCCCTGACCGCCAACGGCAAGCTCGACCGCAAGACGTTGCCGGAACCGGATCAGGCGGCGTTGCTGACGCGCGATTATGAAGCACCCCAAGGCGAGGTTGAGAGCACCCTGGCGCGCATTTGGGCCGAGGTGCTGCAAGTGGAGCAGGTCGGGCGCCATGACCATTTCTTCGAGCTGGGCGGCCATTCGTTGCTGGCCGTCAGCCTGATCGAACGCATGCGCCAGGTCGGCCTGAGTGCCGATGTGCGCGTGCTGTTCAGCCAGCCGACCCTGGCCGCACTGGCGGCTGCCGTGGGCAGTGGGCGCGATGTGTCGGTGCCGGAAAACCGTATTCCGGCGGGCTGCCAGCGCATCACCCCGGACCTGTTGTCCTTGGTGCAACTCGACCAATCGACCATCGACCACGTCGTCGCCCAGGTGCCCGGTGGCGCCGCCAATGTGCAGGATATCTATCCGCTGGCGCCGTTGCAGGAGGGCATTCTCTACCACCACATCAGCGCGGGTCAGGGCGACCCTTACCTGCTGCAATCGCATCTGGCGTTCGACAGTCTCGACCGCTTGAATGCCTTCGCCCAGGCGCTGCAACAGGTGATCGACCGTCACGACATCCTGCGCACCGCCGTGGTCTGGGAAGGCCTGGCCCAGCCGCTGCAAGTGGTGTGGCGCGAGGCCCGCTTGCAGGTGCAGGCAGACGTGATCGACCAACTGCACCAGCGCTTCGACCCGCGCCAGTACCGTGTGCCGATGAATCAGGCGCCGCTGATACGCCTGGTGTACGCGCCGGACCCGGCCAATCAGCGCGTGGTCGCGATCCTGTTGTTCCACCACATTGCCCTCGACCACACCGCCCTCGACGGTGTGCGCCACGAAATGCAGGCCAGCCTGCTCGGGCAACCACAACCTGCTGGCGACGCCACGCCTTACCGCAACTACGTGGCCCAGGCGCGGTTGGGTGTCAGCGAAGAGGAGCACGAACAGTTCTTCCGTGGGATGCTCGGCGATATCAACGAACCGACCTTGCCATTCGGCCTGCAGGATGTGCGCGGCGACGGTAATGCTATCGAAGAGGTCCAGCTGAACCTGGCCCCAACGCTCAACCAGCGCCTACGGACCCAGGCGCGCTTGCTCGGCGTGAGTGCCGCCAGCCTGTTCCATCTAGCATGGGCGCGGGTGCTCGCCAGCACTTCAGGCCAGGAAAACGTGGTGTTCGGCACTGTGTTGCTGGGGCGCATGCAAGGCGGTAAAGGCAGTGACCGTGCGCTGGGCATGTTTATCAACACCTTGCCGTTGCGCGTGGACATCGATGGCAGCGGCGTGCGCGTGGCGGTCAAGCAGACCCATGCGCGGTTGACTGCATTGCTCGGGCATGAACACGCATCCCTGGCGCTGGCCCAGCGTTGCAGTGGTGTCGCCGCGCCGCAGCCGTTGTTCAGCGCGATGCTCAACTATCGCCACAGCGACAGCCAGCAGGCGCCAGTCTCCCAGGCCTGGGAAGGCATCCAGACCCTGGCCAGCGAGGAGCGCACCAACTACCCGTTGACGCTGAACGTGGACGACCAGGGCGACGGCTTCCGTCTCACTGCCATGACCGCGAAGTCGATTGGCGCGCAACGCCTCTGCGGTTATCTGCAAGTGACCTTGCAAGGGCTGGTCGACGCGCTGGAGCAGGCGCCGCAGTTGGCGGTCAATCGCCTGCCGGTGCTGGAGGCTCAGGAACGTCAGCAACTGCTGTCGGGTTTCAACGCCACTGAGGTCGCCTATGACCTCGACCAGACCTTGCACGGCCTGTTTGAAACGCAGGTTTTGCGCACACCGGACGCCATCGCCGTCACGGCAGGTGAGCTGGCATTGACCTACGCCGAACTGAACGCGCAGGCCAACCAACTGGCGCATCACCTCATAGATATGGGCGTGCAAGCCGATTCGCGGGTGGCGATTTGTGTGGAGCGCGGCCTGGACATGGTGGTCGGCCTGTACGCGATCCTCAAGGCGGGTGCCGCCTATGTGCCGCTGGACCCGGCGTATCCGCTGGAACGTATCGCCTACATGCTGGAAGACAGCGCGCCTGTCGCGGTGCTGGCCCAAGGCGCCACGCGTGGTTTGCTGGGCAACGCGCCGGTGATCGATCTGGATCGTCCGACCTGGCAACACCAATCCATTGACAACCCACAGGTGCAGGCCCTCAGCGCCTACGTGATCTACACCTCCGGTTCCACCGGCCAGCCCAAGGGCGTGATCAACGACCATCCTGGCGTGGTCAACCGCCTGTTGTGGATGCAGGACGCCTACGGCCTCAAGGCCCACGACCGGGTGTTGCAGAAAACCCCGTTCAGCTTCGACGTGTCGGTGTGGGAGTTCTTCTGGCCGCTGTTCACTGGAGCGTGCCTGGTGATGGCGCGTCCTGGCGGGCATAAAGACCCGGCCTATCTGTGCGAGGTGATCGCCACTGAGCAGATCACCACGCTGCACTTCGTGCCGTCGATGCTGGATGTGTTCCTGGCCCATGGCGACGTGAGCCAAGCGGCCGGTCTGGTGCGGGTGATGTGCAGCGGCGAAGCCTTGCCGGGCAGCTTGGTGCGGCGCTTCAAGCAGCAACTGCCGGGCATCGGCCTGTACAACCTGTACGGCCCGACCGAAGCGGCGGTGGACGTGACCGCCTGGAACTGCGCGCGCCCGGATGTGCCGGACAACACGCCGATTGGCAAACCCATCGCCAACACCCGGATGTATGTGCTCGATGCACAGCTGCAGCCAGTGCCTCTGGGCGTAGTAGGCGAGTTGTTCATCGGTGGTGTGCAAGTGGCACGCGGTTACCTGAACCGGCCGGAATTGACCGCCGAACGTTTCCTCAAGGACCCGTTCACCGATGGCCGCCTGTACCGCACCGGCGACCTGGGGCGTTACCTGCCCGACGGCAATATCGAGTACCTGGGCCGCAACGACGACCAGGTGAAGATCCGTGGCCTGCGCATCGAGCTGGGCGAGATCCAGGCCCGTTTGCTGGAACATCCACAGGTCAACGAGGCCGCCGTGCTGGCTCGCGAAGACCGGCTCGTCGCCTACTACACCGGCGTTCGGGCAACGGACCTGCGCGAACACCTGCTGCACCACCTGCCGGATTTCATGGTGCCCGCGCTGTTCGTGCACCTCGACGCGTTGCCGCTGAGCCCCAATGGCAAGCTCGACCGCAAGGCCTTGCCGGCGCCGGGCAGCGAAGCCTTGACCGTGCGCGAGTACGAAGCCCCGGTGGGCGACACCGAAATCCTCCTGGCGCAACTCTGGGCCGAGCTTCTCAACGTGGAACGGGTAGGGCGCCAGGACAATTTCTTTGAACTGGGCGGGCACTCGCTGCTCGCCGTGAGCTTGATCGGGCGCTTGCGCCAGGAAGGCATGGAAGCCGATGTGCGTGCGTTGTTCGAACAGCCGACCCTGGCTGGCTACGCCGCGATGACTGAACGAATGGAGATCGTCCTGTGAGCATTCTCGAACTGCTGGCGACGCTGAAAACCAAGGATGTGCAACTTGCGCTCAAGGGCGAGCAGTTGTCGGTGCAAGGCAACAAGCAAGCGCTGAGCGACCCGGTGATCCTCGCCGCCTTGCGTGAACACAAGCCGGCGCTGATCGAACTGATCAAGGCCGGCGAGTATTCGGCGGCTAACGAGGTGCCGGCCAATGGCATCCCGGCCAATGCCGAACGGATCACGCCGGCCATGTTGACCCTGTCCGAGCTGAGCCAGGAGGAGATCGACCGCATCGTCGCCACGGTCGACGGTGGCGTGGCGAATATCCAGGACATCTACCCGCTGGCGCCGCTGCAGGAAGGCATCCTGTTTCACCACGTCAGCACCGAGCAGGGCGATCCCTATGTGATGCAGTCGCAATTCGCCTTCGACAGTGTCGAGCGTTTCGAGGCGTTTGCCCTGGCCCTTCAGGGGGTGATCGACCGTCACGACATCCTGCGCACCGGCGTGGTCTGGGACGGATTGCAACAGCCGTCGCAAGTGGTCTGGCGCAGCGCGCAGCTGCCGGTGCAGGCGCTGGAACTCGACCCGGCCGACGGCGATATCGCCGCTCAACTGCACGCGCGCTTCGATGCTCGCCATTTTCGGCTGGACGTGACCCAGGCGCCGCTGCTGCGCCTGGCCTGGGCGAAGGACCCGGCGCAGGGGCGCATCGTCGCCATGCTGCTGTTCCATCACATGGCCCTGGACCACAGTGCCCTGGAAGTGGTGCGCCATGAAATGCAGGCGTTCCTGCAAGGCCACGCCGGGCAATTGGGTCACGCCGTGCCGTTTCGCAACTACGTGGCGCAGGCGCGGCTGGGTGTCAGCGAGCAACAGCATGAGGCGTTTTTCCAGCAGATGCTTGGCGATGTGGTCGAGCCGACCTTGCCCTTCGGCTTGCAGGATGTGCAGGGCGATGGCCGCGGGATCAATGAACTGGATTGGCCGCTGTCGGACGCGCTCAACCAGCGCCTGCGCGCCCAGGCTCGATCGCTGGGCGTCAGCGTTGCCAGCCTGTTCCACCTAGGCTGGGCCCAGGTACTGAGCGTGCTGGCCGGCAAATCCCAAGTGGTGTTTGGCACCGTACTGATGGGCCGTATGCAAGGTGGACATTCCACGGACCGCGCCTTGGGGATTTTCATCAATACCTTGCCATTCCGTGTGGACGTGGGCGGCGGCGACCTGCGCAGCGCAGTCAAGGCCACCCACACGCGCCTCACCGCGCTGTTGCGCCACGAACACGCGCCCTTGGCGCTGGCGCAACGGTGCAGTGGGGTGGTGGCGCCGACGCCGTTGTTCAGTGCGTTGCTCAACTATCGCCACAGCGGCACCGGTACCAGCAGCGAAGCCGTGGCCGCGTGGCAGGGCATCGAGACGCTGCGTTCGGATGAGCGCACCAACTACCCGCTGACCCTGAGCGTGGATGACCTGGGCGACGGGTTCATCCTGCGCCTGCTGGCGACAACCCAGGTCGATCCACAGCGTGTCTGCGCTTACCTGCAAACCGCCCTGGACAACCTGGTGACCGCGTTGGAACAGGCGCCGCACACGGCGCTCAATCAGGTGTCGGTGCTGCCTGCCGATGAACAGCGTTTGCTGCTGGAACACTTCAACGCCACGCAAGCGGATTTTTCCCAGGGCACCACGCTGCACGCTCGCGTCGAAGCCCAGGCCGCCCTCACACCGGACGCGATTGCCGCCGTGCATTCGGGCCGTCAGCTGACCTATGCCGAACTTAACCAGCAAGCCAACCTGCTGGCCCATCACCTGCTGGCGCTGGGGGTCAAGCCGGACGACCGCGTTGCCATCGTTGCGCGCCGGGGCCTGGACACCCTGGCCGGCTTGCTGGCGATCCTCAAGGCCGGCGCCTGTTATGTGCCGGTAGACCCGTCGCACCCGGCCGAGCGCCTCACGTACCTGTTGACCGACAGCGCCCCGGTGGCGGTGTTGACCCAGCACGCCTTGCTCGCACGCTTGCCGGCCCTGGAAGTGCCGGTAATCAACCTCGACCGCTACACCTGGCAGCACCATTCGGCGAGCAACCCCACGGTGGCAGTCACCCCGTCCAACCTCGCCTATGTGATCTACACCTCAGGCTCCACCGGCCTGCCCAAAGGCGTGATGGTGGAGCATCACACCGTGGCCAACCTGGTGGACTGGCACTGCAACGCCTTCGACCTGTGCGCCGGGCGCCACACCGCCAGCGTCGCCGGGTTCGGCTTTGATGCGATGGCCTGGGAAGTCTGGCCGGCGCTGTGTGTAGGCGCGACCCTGCACCTGCCACCGGCCCATGACGGCACCGAAGATATCGACGCGTTGTTGGCCTGGTGGTGCGCGCAGCCGTTGGACGTGTGCTTCCTGCCCACGCCAGTGGCTGAGTACGCCTTCAGTCAGCAGATCGAACATCCGACGCTGCGCACCTTGCTGATCGGTGGCGACCGCCTGCGGCAGTTCAACCGGGCGCAGCGCTTTGACTTGATCAACAACTACGGGCCGACCGAGGCCACCGTGGTTGCGACGTCGGGCAAGGTCGAGGCGGGCCAGCCACTGCATATCGGCAAGCCTATCGCCAATGCCACGGTCTACTTGCTGGATGAGCAACAGCGGCCGGTGCCATTGGGCGTGGCCGGTGAGTTGTACGTGGGCGGCAACGGCGTGGCGCGGGGTTACCTGAACCGCCCGGAATTGACCGCCGAACGCTTCCTGCAGGACCCGTTCAACGCCGGGCGCATGTACCGCACTGGCGACCTGGCGCGTTGGTTACCAGACGGTAACATCGAGTACCTGGGACGCAATGATGACCAGGTGAAAATCCGCGGCATGCGCATCGAACTGGGCGAAATCGAAACCCAGCTCAACCAAGTGGCAGGCATCCAGGAAGCCGTGGTGCTGGTGCGTGATGAGCGGCTGGTGGCGTATTTCACCGAAAACCGCCAACTCGACCCGTTGGCCGTGGGCGACATCCGCGCCCAGCTGGTAGCGCACCTGCCGGACTACATGGTCCCGGTCGCCTACGTGAAGCTGGACGCGCTGCCCCTGACCGCCAACGGCAAGCTCGACCGCAAGGCCTTGCCGGCGCCGGACATGGCCGCCGTGTTTACCCGCGAGTACGCCGCCCCCGAAGGCGAAATCGAAAGCGTGCTGGCGCAGATCTGGGCCGATGTGCTGCACGTCGAGCGAGTCGGGCGTCGCGATCACTTCTTCGAACTGGGCGGGCATTCGTTGTTGGCGATGCGCATGGTCTCGCAGATCCGCCAGCGCCTGGGCGTCGAGTTGCTGCTCGGCGATTTGTTTGCCAATGCCGAACTGGCGGCCGTTGCCGAGGTGCTGGCCCGGTCCGGCCGCAGCACCTTGCCGGATATCCTGCCGGCCAATCGTGATGAGCAGGTGCCGCTGTCCTTTGCCCAGCAGCGCCTGTGGTTCCTGGCGCTTATGGAAGGCGCCAACACCGCCTACAACATTCCTATCGGCCTGCGTTTGCGTGGGCAGTTGCATGTCGAGGCGCTGCAACGGGCGCTGGCCCGCATCGTCGCGCGCCACGAAACCCTGCGCAGCCGCTTCGCCCAGCACGGCGATGACGCCCAAGTGTTGATCGTACCCGCCGAAGACGTGCTGCCCCTGCAAGTGCAGGATCTGCGCCGCCACCCGCAACCCCAGCAGGCGCTGGATGCGTTGATCCACGGCGAGGCCTCGGCGCCGTTTGACCTGGAACGCGGCCCGTTGCTGCGCGGGCGCCTGATGGTCATGGCCGACGATCACCACGTGTTGCTGCTGACCCTGCACCATATCGTCTCCGATGGCTGGTCCATGGGCGTGCTCACCCGCGAGTTGATGGCGCTGTACCAGGCATTCAGCCACGGCCAGCCCGACCCATTGCCGCCGCTGCCGATCCAGTACGGCGACTTTGCCGTGTGGCAGCGCCTGTGGCTGAGCGGCGAAGTGCTGCATCGCCAGAGCCGCTATTGGCAGCAGGCGCTGGCCGGTGCGCCGGCCTTGCTGACCTTGCCCACTGACCGCCCGCGCCCGGCACAACAGGACTACGCCGGCAGCAGTGTCGAGGTGCGCCTGGACGAACGCCTCACCGCCGGGATCAAGGCCTTGAGCCAACGCCACGGCACCACGGTGTACATGACCTTGATGAGTGCCTGGGCATCCTTACTGGCGCGGCTGTCCGGGCAACAGGACGTGGTGATCGGCTCGCCCGTCGCCAATCGCACGCGCAGCGAGGTGGAAGGGCTGATCGGCCTGTTCGTCAACACCTTGGCCGTGCGCATCGACACCTCCGGCGAGCTGAGCACCGAGGCGCTGCTGGCGCGGGTCAAGGCGCTGGCGTTGGAAGCCCAGGCCCATCAGGATCTGCCGTTCGAGCAGGTGGTAGAAATCACCCGGCCGCCGCGCAGCTTGGCCCACAGCCCGCTGTTCCAGACGCTGTTGACCTGGCAGGACAGCAGCGCGCCGACCCTGGCCTTGGGCGACCTGGCCCTGGAAGGCATCGTCGAGAACAGCCATTTTGCCAAGTTCGACCTGTCCCTGGACTTGAGCGAAGTGCAGGGCACGATCATCGGCGCGCTGGAGTACGCGGTGGCGCTGTTCGATGAGTCGACGGTGCAGCGTTATGTCGGCTATTTCACCCGTGTGTTGCAGGCCATGGTCGATAACGACCAGGCGGTGCTGGAACAGGTGCCGCTGGTGGATGAGCGCGAACGTCAGCATTTGCTGTTCGACTTCAATGCCACCGAGGTGACCTACGACCTCGACCAGACTGTGCACGCTATGTTCGAAGCGCAGGTGGCGCGGACACCGGATGCCATCGCCGTCAAGGCTGATGACCGGGTACTAACCTATGCCGAGCTGAACGCACGGGCCAACCAGTTGGCGCATCACCTGCTGGACATCGGCGTTCAGCCGGATTCACGGGTGGCGATCTGTGTGGAACGTGGCCTGGAGATGGTCATCGGGTTGTACGCGATTCTCAAGGCCGGTGCCGCCTATGTGCCGCTGGACCCGGCGTATCCGCTGGAGCGCATCGCCTACATGCTGGAGGACAGCGCGCCGGTCGCGGTGTTGGCCCAGGGCGCGACACGCGGGTTGCTGGGGGATGTGCCGGTGGTCGATCTGGACCGGTCGACCTGGCAGCACCAACGTCAAGACAACCCCGGTGTGGAAGGCGTCAGCGCTTATGTGATCTACACCTCCGGCTCCACCGGCCAACCCAAGGGCGTGATCAACGACCATCCCGGCGTGGTCAACCGCCTGCTGTGGATGCAGGACGCCTATGGCCTGCAAGCCCATGACCGGGTGTTGCAGAAAACCCCGTTCAGTTTCGACGTGTCGGTGTGGGAGTTCTTCTGGCCGCTGTTCACCGGCGCGTTCCTGGTGATGGCGCGTCCTGGCGGCCACAAAGATCCGGCGTACCTGTGCGAAGTGATCGCCGCCGAGCAGATCACCACGTTGCACTTTGTGCCGTCGATGCTGGATGTGTTCCTGGCCCATGGCGATGTCAGCCAAGCCAAAGGGTTGGTGCGGGTGATGTGCAGCGGCGAAGCCTTGCCGGGCAGCCTGGTGCGGCGCTTCAAGCAGCAGTTGCCGGGCAGCGAATTGCACAACCTGTATGGCCCGACCGAAGCCGCCGTCGACGTGACCGCGTGGAACTGCGCCGGCCCGGTGACGCCGGACAACACGCCGATTGGCAAACCGATCGCCAACACCCGCATGTATGTGCTGGATGCACAGATGCAGCCGGTGCCGTTGGGGGTGGTCGGTGAGTTGTTCATCGGCGGCGTGCAAGTGGCGCGGGGTTACCTGAACCGGCCGGAATTGACCGCCGAGCGTTTCCTCAAGGACCCGTTCACCGACGGTCGCCTGTACCGCACCGGCGACGTGGGCCGCTACCTGGCGGACGGCACGATCGAGTACCTGGGGCGCAATGACGACCAGGTGAAAATCCGTGGCCTGCGCATTGAACTGGGGGAAATCCAGTCACGCCTTACTGAGTATCCGCCGGTCAACGAAGCCGCCGTGATCGCCCGCGACAATCGTTTGATCGCCTACTACACCGGGGCTTTCAGCGAGATCGACGGGTTGCGCGCGCACCTGTTGCAGCACCTGCCGGAGTTCATGGTGCCGGCGATCTTTGTGCACCTCGACAGCTTGCCCCTGAGCCCCAACGGCAAGCTCGACCGCAAGGCCTTGCCTGCGCCGGGTCTGGAGTCGGTGGTGGTACGCGAATACGAAGCGCCCCAGGGCGACACGGAAATCGCCTTGGCCAGCCTGTGGGCCGAGTTGCTCAACGTGGAGCGCGTGGGCCGTCACGACAACTTCTTCGAGTTGGGCGGACACTCGTTGCTCGCGGTGAGCCTGATGGGGCGCATGCGCCGCCTCGGGTTGTCGGCGGACGTGAAGGTGTTGTTCGGTCAGCCGACCTTGTCGGCCTTGGCGGCGACCTTGGGTGGGGGCCGGGAAGTGGCGGTGCCGGCCAATCGCATCGCGCCTGATTGCACCGCGATCACCCCGGATATGTTGCCGTTGATCCAACTGGATCAGCCGGCCATCGAGCGTATCGTCGCTTGCATTCCGGGCGGCGCGGCGAACGTGCAGGACATCTACCCGCTGGCGCCGTTGCAGGCCGGCATGCTGTATCAGCATCGCGCGGTGCAGGGCGCTGACGACTATGTGCTGCGCGCGCAATTTGCGTTCGACAGCCAACAGCGCCTGGAGGCGTTCGCCCTGGCCTTGCAGGCGGTGATCCAGCGCCACGACATCCTGCGTTCGTCGTTCCATTGGGACGGCCTGGAAGAACCGGTGCAGGTGGTGTGGCGCCAGGCGTCTCTGCGTGTCGAACACGGCGCGGTGCCGGAACGGCTTGATCTGGCGCAAGCGCCATTGATGCGCCTGGTGGTCAATGCGCACAGTGCCTCGTTGCTGTTCCACCACCTGGTGATGGACCACATCGCCCTGGAGATCCTGCAACAGGAGATGCAGGCGTTCCTCATGGGCACTCAACACACCTTGGGCGTGGCGGTGCCGTACCGCAACTATGTGGCCCAGACCCGCGTCGGTGCAGAGGATCACGAAGTGTTCTTCCGCGAAATGCTCGGTGATATCGATGAGCCGACCCAGGTCGAACGCCTGGGCGAAAATGAGCAGATTCAACACCCACTGGATGCGGAATTGAGCCAACGCCTGCGCACCCAAGCGCGGCAATCCGGCGTCAGCGCCGCCAGCCTGATGCACCTGGCCTGGGCCCAGGTGCTGGGCAAGGTCTCGGGCCGCGACAACGTGGTGTTCGGCAGCGTGATGCTCGGCCGCTTGCAAGGTGGTGAAGGCGCCGAGCGGGCCATGGGCGTGTTTATCAATACCTTGCCGCTGCGGGTCGACCTGGGTGAACACTCGGTGCGCGACGCGCTGCGGGCCACCCATGCACGTCTCAGTCAATTGCTCAGCCATGAGCAGGCGCCGCTGGCCTTGGCCCAGCGTTGCAGCGACGTGCCGGCGACGACGCCGCTGTTCGACACGCTGTTCAACTATCGCCACAGTGCGCCGCAGGCTGCCAGCGAAGCATGGCAGGGCATTCGGCTGCTCAAGGCGGAAGAGCACAGTAACTACGGCCTGTCAGTGAGCGTGGATGACCTGGGTGAGGGGTTCTCGCTGAAAGTCGTGGGGCAGGGCGCACGCCGGTTGTGCGGCTACTTGAAGGTTGCCGTGGAGCAGGTGGTGCAGGCGTTGGAACAGGGCAGCGCGGTGGGCATCAGCCACTGGCCGATCCTGCCTGCTGCCGAACGCCAGCAACTGCTGGATTTCAACGCCACCACGCGATCATTCCCGCGCGAACACACGGTGCAACGCCTGTTTGAAGCCCAGGCCCAGGCGCGTCCTGGCGCATTGGCGGCGCTGCATGGTGGGCAGTCACTGAGTTATGGCGAGCTGAATACCCGTGCCAATCGCCTGGCCCATCACCTGTTGGGCCTTGGGTTGCGTCCCGGCGATAACGTGGCGATCCTGCTGCCGCGCTGCCTGGACTTGCTGATCAGCCAACTGGCCGTGCTCAAATGCGCCGCCGCCTATGTGCCGCTGGACATCAACGCACCCGTCGAACGCCAGGGCTTCATGGTGCAGGACAGCGGCGCCGCCTGGTTGTTGACCCGCAGCGATATGGCCGTCGACTACGGTGTACAGCGGTTGGACCTGGACACCTTGGTCCTCGACCCACAACCCAGCCATAACCCCGACCTGTCGCAGTCCTCGGACAGTGTGGCGTACATCATGTACACCTCCGGTTCCACCGGCACGCCCAAGGGTGTGTTGGTGGCCCATCGTGGCATCACACGGCTGGTGATCAACAACGGCTACGCCGACTTCAACGCCAGCGACCGCGTGGCCTTCGCCTCCAACCCGGCATTCGACGCCAGCACCATGGACGTGTGGGGCCCGCTGCTCAACGGCGGCCAGGTGCAGGTGATCGACCACGCCACCTTGCTGGATCCTGCAGCCTTCGGCGTGGCCTTGGCGGACGCAACGGTGCTGTTCGTCACCACGGCCTTGTTCAACCAGTATGTGCAGCTGATTCCCCAGGCCCTGGCGGGCTTGCGCATCCTGCTATGCGGCGGCGAGCGTGCCGACCCGGCCGCCTTCCGCAGCTTGTTGGCCCAGGCGCCCGCGTTGCGCCTGGTGCATTGCTATGGGCCGACCGAAACCACCACCTACGCCACCACCTATGAGGTGCGCGCGCTGGCCGAGGAGGCCGACAGCGTGCCGATCGGCCGGCCAATTTCCAATACGCAGATCCATGTGCTGGATGCGCACCTTCAGCCAGTGCCTGTGGGCGTGACCGGTGAAATCTGCATCGGCGGGGACGGCGTGGCCCTGGGGTATCTGAATCGACCTGATCTCACCGCTGAAAAGTTTGTACGGGATCCGTTGAGTGAGGGCGCCTTGATGTACCGCACCGGCGACCTCGGCCGTTGGACGGCGGATGGCCTGCTGGACTGCATCGGGCGCAATGACGACCAGGTGAAGATCCGTGGTTTCCGCATCGAACTGGGCGAGATCGAAGCGCGCCTGGCGACCTTCGCCGGTATCCAGGACGTGGTGGTGCTGGCTCGCGAAGATGCACCGGGCGACAAGCGGCTGGCGGCCTATTTCACCTGGGCTGATCAGCCTGTCGACCTCGACAGCGTGCGCGCCTATCTGCAAAGCCAATTGCCGGAGTACATGGTGCCGTCGGCCTTTGTACCGCTGGATCACCTGCCGTTGACCGCCAACGGCAAGGTCGACCGCAAGGCCTTGCCGGTGCCGGCCCTGGACACGTTCAACCGCCGTGAGTTTGAAGCACCGGCCGATGGACTGGAACACACCCTGGCCCAGCTATGGACCGAGGTGCTGAAGCTGGAGCAGGTTGGTCGCCATGACAGTTTCTTCGAGTTGGGCGGGCATTCATTGCTGGCGATCCGGCTGGTCAACCTGATGGAAGAAGCGGGGTTGCAGGTGTCCCTGGCTGAGCTGTTCCAGCATGCCAGTGTGGCGTCCGTTGCCGCGATGCTGCGCCAGCGTACGGATGAGCCGGTGCGTGACATGTCGGTGATCAAGGTACGCAGCGGTGGTTCGCAAGCGCCGTTGTTCCTGGTCCACGAATTCAGCGGCATGGACGTGTATTTCCCGGCGCTCGGCCAGCATCTGCCGGGTGACTATCCGATCTATGGCTTGCCGGGCGTGGCGCTGGGCGAACCGCATCTGAACACGATGGAAGGTCTGGCTGCGCGGCTGGTCGGGTTGATCCGAGGCATTCAGCCCCATGGGCCTTACCGGGTTGCCGGGTGGTCATTCGGCGGAGTGCTGGCCTATGAAGTGGCGATGCAACTGCTCGGGCTGGATGAACCGGTTGAGTTCCTCGGCTTGATCGACAGCTACGTACCGCGCATGACTGACCAGGGCAAGGCGCGATGGAGCGGGCCGGACGCGCTCAAGCGGCATTTGCTGTTGCAGTGCACGGCGCATTGGAAAGCACAGGGAGGTGTGGATGAACTGGCGAGCCTTGGGCAGTTGGAGGCGAAGGTTGGACAGCTGGACTTTGCAGGCCTGTTGCAACGTTGTCGCGATGAAGGTGTGCTGCACGCGCAAATGGCAGCGGCGACGGATGCGGACCTCTTGAACTATATCGAGCGGGAAGTGGGGCATGGGCATGCGCTGGCCCATTACAGCCTGTTTCCGTTGCCGATCGCGGTGCATCTGTTCAGCGCGAGTGAGCGGCCGACCGAGTTGTCGCGGCGCAGTGAAACACTGGGTTGGAATGAGGTGTTGGCGCCGGGGCAATTGCGCCAGGCGGCGGTGCCGGGGGATCACCAGAGCATGATGCAGGCGCCGCATATCCAGGCGCTGGGTCGGGCGATGGCTGAGGCCTTGGTGACGTGCACGCCGCAGGTTCAGGCACCGCATCAGCCCTTGCTGCGGATTCAGAGTGGCCGGGCAGGGTATGCGCCGGTGTTCTGTGTGCCGGGGGCGGGGGACAGCGTCACCGGGTTTATTGGCTTGAGTGAAGCGCTGGGACGCGATTGGCCGTTGTTTGGCTTGCAGCCGCGTGGGTTGGACGGTGAGGCGGTGCCTCATAGTCAGGTGGAAGTGGCGGCGGCTTGTTACTTGAAGGCGTTGGAGCAGGAGTGTCCGCAGGGGGCGGTGCATTTGGTGGGGCATTCGTTTGGCGGCTGGGTTGCGCTGGAGATGGCGTTGCGGTTGCAGGCGGCGGGGCGGGAGGTGGCTTCGTTGACGGTGATTGACAGTGAGTCTCCGGAGCGCGCCGTCAGGCCTTATACGACGACGGCTGCGTTGATGCGGTTGATTGAGGCGATGCAGTTGTCTGCGGGTATGTCGCTGGGGATTGATCTGGGGGATTTTGCAGGAGCGGATGAGGTGGCGCAGCGGCGGCAGTTACACGCAGGGATGGTTGGCGTTGGTCTGTTGCCGGGGCGGTCGGCTGTGGATGCGATGGATGGGCCGGCGCGGACTTATGCGGCGGCGTTGCGTACGCGGTATCGGCCGGGTGCGCGATTTAACGGTGTGGTGCGGTTGGTGTTGGCTGAGGATCCGGCGTTGGATGCGGCGGGGAATCAGCGGGAGCAGGGGGGGATGGTTGAGGGGTGGAGGCGGCAGGGGAGTGGGTTGCAGGTTTGGTATGGCGGGGGGAATCACTTTACGTTGCTCAAGGCGCCCAATGTTTTGGGGTTGGCGCGGTGGTGGGTGGATGGGGTTGTTGTTGGGGAGGTGGTGTCTTGAGCGGGTTGTTTGGGTACATATCCGTTTCTTCGGTAACGGCGGCTTATGGTTCCGCTCTTACAGCGGCTCACTTTTGGAAAGGCCCAAAAGTAAGCAAAAGGCCTTCGCCCCACCACTCGGCACCTCGCCTAGGCTCGGTGTGCCCTCACTCCGGCTTTGGAGCGTGGGCCGCCGCGATGGGCCATCCTTGGCCCAGCGCGGCTAACCCGGCGTCCTGCCGGGTTACCCACGCTCCAAAGCCTGCGTTCGGCCAGCGTGGTTTTACGGGGCGCCGAAGATCAAAAGCCAAAGCAAAAGCAGAGCGCGGCGGCCTTAGAGCCGACCGGTATTGTGTGGTCGAGCCCGGTCAAATGTGGGAGCTGGCTTGCCTGCGAATGTATCGCCTGGGTCTATCTGATTCACCGAGGTGTATGTATCGCAGGCAAGCCAGCTCCCACAGAAAAGCAATTTGCGGCGCACAAAAAAACGCCTTTGATCCAACCACTCAAGCCGGCTGTCAGGCCGCTGTGCTTTTGATTTTGATCTTAGGCGCCCCGTCAAACACGCTGGCCGAACGCAGGCTTGAATCCGTGGGTAACCCGGCAGGACGCCGGGTTAGCCGCGCTGGGCCAAGGATGGCCCATCGCGGCGGCCCACGGATTCAAGCCGGAGTGAGGGCACACCAAGCCTAGGCGAGGTGCCGAGTGTTGGGGCAAGAGCCTTTTGGTTACTTTTGGGCTCTTTTCAAAAGTGACCCGCCGTAAGGGCGGAACCCATATCACCCGTTACCTAAATAACGGATATGTACACGACCAAAGGCCACCCATGGAAAAGTCAAAGCTACGCAAACTAGGAATGCTCACGGTAATCACAGTCGCCATAGGCCTAATCATCTACACGGTCCAAGCTCCCGCCGACGCACCGCAATACCTCACCGCCACCGCCTCACGCGGCAACATCGAAAACGCCGTCCTCGCCACCGGCCTGCTCGAAGGCATCAAACAGGTCGACGTCGGCGCCCAAGTCTCCGGCCAACTGAAATCCCTCAAAGTCAAAGTCGGCGACAAGGTCAAAAAAGGTCAGTGGCTGGCCGAAATCGACCCATTGATCCTGCAAAACACCCTGCGCAAAGCCCAGGTCGACGAAGAAAACCTCCAGGCCCAACGCCGCGCCACCGCTGCCCAACTCAAGCAGGCCAAGTCCGTGTACGAACGCTACAAAGGTCTGCAGATTGACGAATCGGTCTCCCGTCAGGACTTCGAAGACGCCGAATCCACCTTCCAGGTGCAACAAGCCAACCTCTTGTCCCTGGACGCGCAAATCAAAAGCGCCCACATCCAGATCGACACCGCCAAAGTCAACCTGGCCTACACCCGCATCGTCGCGCCCATCGACGGTGATGTAGTGGGCATCGTCACCCAGGAAGGCCAGACCGTGATCGCCAACCAACTGGCGCCGGTACTGCTCAAGCTGGCGGACCTGGACACCATGACCGTCAAGGCCCAGGTCTCCGAGGCGGATGTGATTCACATCAGCCCCGGCCAGCAGGTGTACTTCACCATCCTCGGTGAGGCCGACAAGCGCTACTACGCCAAGCTGCGCGGCACGGAACCGGCGCCGCAGAACTTCCTGGAAACCCAGACCGCCGGCACGCCGAAGCAGAACACGGCGGTGTTCTACAACGCACTGTTCGACGTACCCAACCCCGACCACCGTCTGCGCATCGCCATGACCGCCCAGGTACGTATCGTACTCGACACTGCCGAGGCCGCGCTGATGGTGCCGGTGGCGGCGCTGGGGGCGCGCAACAACGACGGCAGTTACTCGGTGCGGGTGCTGGACGCGAAAGGCAAGGCAGTGTCGCGGGAGGTGAAGACCGGGATCAATAACAATGTGAAGGTGCAGATCCTCGAAGGCCTGGCCGAAGGCGACAACGTGGTGATCGGCGACGCCACGCCGGCTGTGGCGGGGAACTGACGGATGACTCAGCCACTGCTGGAACTCAAGGGCATCACCCGCAGCTTCATGGCCGGCGAGCGCGAATTCATCGCGCTCAAGGGCATCGACCTGACGATCCATGCCGGGGAAATGGTCGCGATTATCGGCGCCTCAGGCTCAGGGAAATCGACCCTGATGAACATCCTCGGCGGCCTGGATTATGCCACGGCCGGCAGCTACAAGATCAACGGCATCGAAACCCGCTCCCTGGGGGATGAGCAGTTGGCCGAACTGCGCCGCGATTACTTCGGTTTTATCTTCCAGCGCTACCACTTGCTGGCGCACCTGAGTGCCTTGCACAACGTGGAAATGCCGGCGATCTATGCCGGCACTCCGGAAACCCAGCGCCACAGTCGTGCACGGGAGTTGCTCGCGCGGCTGGGCTTGTCCGGTCACACCACCCATCGTCCCAGCCAGCTCTCCGGTGGCCAACAGCAACGGGTGAGTATCGCCCGCGCCTTGATGAACGGCGGCGAAGTGATCCTCGCCGACGAGCCCACCGGCGCCCTCGACACCCACAGTGGCAAAGAGGTGATGCGTATTCTCGCCGAGCTGCACGCGGCGGGGCACACGGTGATTATCGTGACCCACGACCCCAAGGTTGCGGCGAATGCGCAGCGTATCGTCGAGGTGAGCGATGGCGAGATTGTCAGCGACAAGGCCAATGAGCGTGCTGGCCTGGAGTTGCCCAGCGAAACACCCATCGAGCCAAAACGCAGCGGCGCCCGGCGCTTGGTGGCGAGCCTGGGGTTGTTCAAGGAAGCCTTCAACATGGCCTGGGTCGCGCTGGTGTCTCACCGCATGCGCACCTTGTTGACCATGCTCGGTATCGTCATCGGCATTACTTCGGTGGTGTCGATCTCGGCCATCGGCGAAGGCGCCAAGCGTTATGTGCTCAAGGACATCCAGGCGATTGGCAGCAACACCATCGATATCTTTTCCGGCACCAGTTTTGGCGACAGCCGCGCCTCGGCCATCGAGACCTTGATGCCTTCGGACGTGGACGCGTTGAACCAGCTGTATTACGTCGACAGCGCCACGCCGGTGGTGGGCCGCAACCTGTTGCTGCGCTTTGGCAATATCGACCTGGATGCGCAGGTGAATGGGGTGAGTGACCGCTACTTCAAGGTGAAGGGACTCAAGCTCGAAGCCGGTATCGCCTTCAGCGAAAGCGATGCACGGCGCCAGGCCCAGGTGGTGGTGATCGACCACAACACCCGTCACCGATTGTTCGGCCCGAACGTTGACCCGCTGGGTCAGGTGATCCTGGTGGGAAACCTGCCGTGTACCGTGATCGGGGTCACCGCTGACAATAAGAACATGTTCGCCGCCAGCAAGGCGTTGAACGTATGGGTGCCCTATGAAACAGCAGCGGGGCGTTTGCTGGGGCAGCGCCATCTGGACAGCATCACGGTGCGTATCAAGGACGGCCAGCCAAGCAAGGTGGTGGAAGACAATGTCAACAAGCTCATGCTGCAACGCCACGGCACCAAGGACTTCTTTACCAACAACCTCGACAGCATCATGCAGACCGTGCAGAAAACCAGTCGCTCCCTGGCGTTGCTGCTGTCGTTGATCGCGGTGATTTCGTTGCTGGTGGGGGGCATTGGCGTGATGAATATCATGCTGGTGTCCGTCACCGAGCGTACCCGTGAGATCGGCATTCGCATGGCGGTGGGGGCGCGGCAGTCGGATATCCGCCAGCAGTTCCTGGTGGAGGCGGTGATGGTGTGTTTGATCGGCGGGCTGATCGGGATCTCGCTGTCCTACGCCTTGGGCTTTCTGTTTTCGTTGTTTGTGAAGGAATGGGAAATGGTGTTTTCCCTGGGCTCGATCATCACGGCGTTTGCCTGTTCGACGTTGATCGGCATTGTGTTCGGCTTTGTGCCGGCCAGGAATGCGGCGCGGCTGGACCCGATCGAGGCGTTAGCAAGGGACTGATCCCTCACAAACGATGAAGATCAAATGTGGGAGCTGACTTGCCTGCTCCCACATTCTTTCTGCGGTGGCTTAAAGGGCTGTGGTGTCCTCAGTGGCATACATCCACCGCAACAACGAATGCCGCCCGCTGATCCCCAGCTTGATCGACGCGCGCTTGAGGTAGCTCTCGATGGTGTTGACCTTCAACGCCAACTGCTCCGCCAGCTCCGGCGCCGTGCGCCCGGCCAACAGGCCCACGCACACCTCAAGCTCACGGTTGGACAAGGTCAGTCCAGACTGCACCAAGCGTTCTTCAATGCGCCTGCGCAGGGCTTCGAGGCCCTGGTTTTCCGGCGCTACCGGGTCGCTGTCCTGGCGGCACGGTTGGATCGCGGCGATGTGCTTTTCCACCATGGGCAGCAACAAGGTGGAGAAGTCCTGCAATATGCTGCGCTCCTGGGGCGAAAAGCTTTCGGACTGGTGCGAGCGATACACCGACAACACGTAGCGCACGTCATCCTTGCGGCGGGTGAGGTGCAATTGCGCGGCGGGTTGTTCGTCGCCCAACGCTTCCACCGAATCGGTGTAGACCGGGCTGATCTTGCGGCGGGTTTGCCCGTCGGCGTTGACCTGCAATTGCGTGATATGGGTGGCGTCCACTGCCAGTTGGGTGAGGATCAGGTCATGCAGCATGCGTGGGAAATGGCGGCTGCCGGTGCTGGCGATGACTTTGCCAATATGAGGGAACAGCTGTGAGTTCATCATTTCGTCCATGAGGCGTGCAGGTATTCGGCCTTATAGCGACGGGGATTAAGATGCAAGCCAATGCGAATAACCTACCGTGATAGTCCTTCCCGCCGGAACCTATGCTAGTACAGCCTGGCGACGGGAAGGGGATCCAATCTTAAAAAAACGGATTAAACACTTACCGGCTTAGAAGCACGCGTCACCGTACGTGTGCATTTGGCCAGTGCCTGCTGCACGTCCGCCAGCAGATCGGCCACGTCCTCAAGCCCCACCGACAAGCGCACCAGCCCTTCGCTGATCCCGTGCGCCGCACGCTCCTGCGGGGTGTAGGTGGAATGGGTCATGCTCGCCGGGTGCTGGGCCAGTGACTCCGCGTCACCCAGGCTGACCGCACGGGTGAACAGCTTGAGTGCATTCATGAAACGCCGACCGGTTTCGATGCCGCCCTTGAGTTCGAAGGCAATCATGCCGCCGGGCAGTTTCATCTGCTGTGTCGCCAGTTCGTACTGGGGGAAAGAACGCAATCCTGGGTATGTCACCCACTGCACGGCCGGGTGCGCCTGTAGGGCTTCGGCCACCGCCTGGGCGTTGCTGCAATGACGATCCATGCGCAGCGCCAGGGTCTTGAGGCCGCGCATCAACAGCGAGGCGTCCTGTGGCGACATCACTGCGCCGGTCAGGTCCTTGAGGCCTTGCAGGCGAATGCGTTGGGCCAGGGCCAGGCTGCTCACGGCGATGCCCGCGGTGATATCGCCGTGGCCGCTGAGGTACTTGGTGGCCGAATGCACCACGACGTCGGCGCCCAGGTCGAGGGGGCGTTGCAGGTAGGGTGTGCAGTAGGTGTTGTCGACGACCAGGGTGACATTTGGCTGCTGGTGGGCGAGGGCGGCTACGGCGGCGATGTCCACCAGTCGCAGGTTGGGATTGGCCGGGGTTTCACAATAGATCATGCGGGTGGCGGGGCTGAGAGCGGCTTGCAGGGCTTCGAGGTCGGTGAGGTCGACATGCCGCACCTTGATACCGAATTCACCGATGCCATGGTGCAGCAGGGCAAAGGTGCAGCCGTACAGGGTCTGGCTGACGATCACCTCATCACCGGGGCGCAGCAGGGTCCAGAACGTCGCGGCAATCGCACCCATGCCTGAGCTGAACGCCACGGCTGCTTCACCATTTTCCAAGGTGGCCATGCGTGATTCCAGCAGCGCCAGGGTCGGGTTGGAAATACGTGTATAGAAGTGGCCGCTCGCTTCGCCGGCAAAACAGGCGGCGCCGTATTCAGCGGTTGGGAACGCAAAGGTGGCTGACAGGTAAATCGGCGGGACGAGTGCGCCGTGGTGGTCTTTTGGGTCATAGCCGTGGTGGATGGCGCGGGTGGAAAAGCCGAATGCATTGTGTTTATTGTTCATGTCGGACGCTCCTTATTTCCTACAATGCTATGCTCATAACCAGAGATGAACTTTGCAATATTTGCTGCTGGTTCCTGTGTTTTTGGATGAAAACCTCATAAAAATAATGAATAGAGGCACGTTATGCCTGTCAGTCTGGATCGCACCGATAAAGCACTTTTAAACGCGTTGCAGGGCAATGCCCGTCTCACGGTGGCTGAATTGGCTGACCGCGTTTCCTTGACGACCTCGCCGTGCTGGCGGCGCGTGCGCAACCTGGAAGAGAGCGGGGTGATCAGTGGGTATCAGGCGATTCTCTCACCCAAGGCATTGGGGTATGGGGTGACGGCGTTTGTCAGCATCATGATGGAGAGTCACACCCAGGAAATCGCTCGGGCATTTGAGCAGCGGTTGTTGGAGATTCCGGAGATTGTGGCGTGTCATAACGTGTCCGGGCGCTATGATTTTTTGTTGGAAGTGGTGGCGAAGGATCTGGAGTCGTTTGGGGGGTTTGCGCGGGAGGTGTTGCAGACGTTGCCTTGCG
This sequence comes from Pseudomonas azotoformans, assembly GCF_001579805.1. Classification (NCBI taxonomy): domain Bacteria; kingdom Pseudomonadati; phylum Pseudomonadota; class Gammaproteobacteria; order Pseudomonadales; family Pseudomonadaceae; genus Pseudomonas; species Pseudomonas azotoformans. The sequence goes on from NZ_CP014546.1 coordinate 4,163,447, forward strand.
TCAAGGAGATTTATTCGAGTTTTTCTTATAAGTCGGTTAGGGCGTTGAGGGTGATTCCGTTGCCGGGGTGATGGGGGATGGTGTGGTGTTGTGTGTTGTGTTGTGTACATATCCGTTGCTTCGGTAACGGCTACTTATGGTTCCGCTCTTACAGCGGGTCACTTTTGGCAAACGCCCCAAAAGTAACCAAAAGGTCTTCGCCCCAACACTCGGTGCCTCGCCTAGGCTCGGCATGCCCTCACTCCGGCTTGAATCCGTGGGCCGCCGCGATGGGCCATCCTTGGCCCAGCGCGGCTAACCCGGCGTCCTGCCGGGTTACCCACGGATTCAAGCCTGCGTTCGGCCAGCGTGTTTGACGGGGCGCCTCAGATCACAAGCAAGAGCGCGGCGGCCTAGTAGCCGACCGTTTTTTGGAAGCTGGTCTCAGTTTCAAATGTGGGAGCGGGCTTGCTCGCGAAGGCGGCGTGTCAGCGATTGCATCTCTAACTGATCCACCGCTTTCGCGAGCAAGCCCGCTCCCACAATTTAGATCTCAGGTACACATCAATCTGCTCTGGCTCTGGCTCTGGCTCTGGCTTTGCTTTTGATTTTGATCTTAGGCGCCCCGTCAAACACGCTGGCCGGAATTCGGCAGGGATTTGGGGGGTAAACCGGCAGGGATGCCGGTTTAGCCGCCCCGCGCCATGGATGGCGCGTGGCGGCGGCCCCCCAAATCACTGTCGGATTACGGGCACACCGAGCGTGAGCGAGGTGCCGAGTGTTGGGGCAAGAGCCTTTTGGTTACTTTTGGGCTCTTTTCAAAAGTGACCCGCCGTAAGGGCGGAACCAATACCAGCCGTTACCCAAATAACGGATATGTACTCAACCCAACCCAACCCCAAACAGCACGTACATCCAATTTTCCCCACCCCAACCCCCGCAAACTCCCTCATCGCTGAAACATCAAGGCAGAGGGACACCCCATGGACCCAGCAACAAAACCAGCCCCCGACGAAGTCGTCACCCTGGTGGTCAAACACCTCATCAAACCAGGCCGGGAAGCCGACTACGAAGCCTGGCTACGCCGCATCGTACGCATCGCCGGCGACCGCCCAGGCCACCTCGGTGTCGACGTGGTGCGCGGCAAGCAAGGCAACCTTGCGCTGTTCACCTGCGTATTACGCTACCGCTCCACCGAAGACCTCGAAACCTGGCTCGACTCCCCCGAACGCAAAACCCTGGTCGCCGAAGCCACCCCCATGCTCGCCGACGGCGACAACACCGAAATCGGTGCGGTCAACGAATTCTGGTTCAACCCCATAACCGAAAACGCCGCCAAGCCGCCACGCTGGAAGCAGGCCGTGGTCACCCTGTTCGTGATCCTGCCGCTGACCCTGCTGGTGCCGATCATCTGGGGCCCGGTACTGCGCCTGCACCCGTTCCTCTCCCATTACGTGGTCGCCACCTTCCTGATCACCCTGACTATCGTGTTGCTGGTGGTTTACCTGTTGATGCCGGCCGCCACCCGCCTGTTCGCCCCCTGGCTTGAAGCCTCTGCAAAGGAAACCCTATGAACGCCGATCTAATTCTGTTCAATGGCCAGTTCCACACCGTGGACCGTGAAAACCCCCGTGCTACTGCCGTCGCCATTCACCAGGGGCGCTTCGTCGCCGTGGGCACCGACGGTGAAGCCATGGCCCTGCGCGGCAGTGGCACCCAGGTCATCGACCTCAAGGGCCGCACCGTCATCCCCGGCCTCAACGACTCGCACCTGCACCTGATCCGTGGCGGTCTGAACTACAACCTGGAACTGCGTTGGGAAGGCGTGCCCTCACTGGCCGATGCCTTGCGCATGCTCAAGGACCAGGCGGACCGCACGCCGACGCCGCAATGGGTGCGCGTGGTGGGTGGCTGGAACGAATTCCAGTTTGCCGAGAAGCGTATGCCGACCCTGGAAGAGCTCAACCAGGCCGCACCGGACACCCCGGTGTTCGTGCTGCACCTGTACGACCGTGCCTTGCTCAACCGCGCCGCGCTGCGTGTGGCTGGCTACACCAAGGACACGCCGAACCCGCCGGGCGGCGAGATCGTGCGGGATAGCAACGGCAATCCCACCGGCATGCTGGTGGCGCGTCCCAACGCGATGATCCTGTATTCGACCCTGGCCAAAGGCCCCAAACTGCCCCTGGAGTATCAGGTCAACTCGACCCGCCAGTTCATGCGTGAACTCAATCGCCTGGGCCTGACCAGCGCCATCGATGCCGGCGGTGGCTTCCAGAACTACCCCGATGACTACGCGGTGATCGAGCAGTTGGCCAAGGACGAACAGTTGACGGTGCGCATCGCCTACAACCTGTTCACCCAGAAGCCCAAGGAAGAACTCAGCGACTTCAAGAACTGGACCGGCAGTGTCACCCTGCACCAGGGCGATGACTACCTGCGCCACAACGGCGCGGGCGAGATGCTGGTGTTCTCGGCGGCGGATTTCGAGGACTTTCTGGAGCCGCGTCCGGACCTGCCGTTGACCATGGAGCAGGAACTGGAACCGGTGGTACGCCACCTGGTGGAGCAGCGCTGGCCGTTCCGTTTGCACGCGACCTATGACGAGTCCATCTCGCGTATGCTCGACGTGTTCGAGAAGGTCAACCGCGACATTCCGTTCAATGGCTTGCCGTGGTTCTTCGACCACGCTGAAACCATCACACCGAAAAATATCGAGCGGGTGCGTGCCCTCGGCGGTGGCATTGCGATCCAGGACCGCATGGCGTTCCAGGGCGAGTACTTCGTCGAGCGTTACGGCGCCAAGGCGGCCGAAGCCACGCCGCCGATCAAGCGCATGCTTGCCGAAGGCGTGCCGGTCGGCGCGGGCACCGATGCGACGCGGGTGTCGAGCTACAACCCGTGGACTTCGCTGTACTGGATGGTCAGCGGTCGCACCGTTGGCGGCCTGGAGCTGCACGCCGAAGGCCTGCCGCGCCTCACTGCGTTGGAACTGTTCACCCATGGCAGCGCCTGGTTCTCGTCCGAGCAGGGCAAGAAGGGCCAGATCAAGGTTGGTCAACTGGCGGACGTAGCCGCGTTGTCAGCGGACTTCTTCAGTGTCGATGAAGAAGCCATCAAGTGGATCGAATCGGTACTCACCGTAGTCGGCGGCAAGGTGGTCTACGGCGCCGGTGACTTCGAAGATTTCGCACCGCCCCGCGTGCCGGTGCTGCCGGACTGGTCGCCGGTGGTCAAGGTGCCGGGTCACTGGCGCCCGAGTTCGCCGTTGCAGGCTCAAGTTCACCAATGCAGCGGCCCGTGCGGCGTGCATGCCCACGGCCACGAAAAAGCGCGGCTCTCCAGCGTGCCGGTCAGCGACTTCCAGGGATTCTGGGGTGCGTTTGGCTGTTCGTGCTTTGCTTTCTGATTTCCCATCCCCCGTAAGGAGTTGAACCATGGCTAGCCCTCGTTTGAACAAAGATGACGCTGTTGTACTGTTGGTCGACCACCAGACTGGCCTGATCTCCCTGGTACAGGATTTCTCACCCAACGAATTCAAGAACAACGTCCTGGCCCTCGCCGATGTGGCGAAGTTCTTCAACCTGCCGACCATCCTCACCACCAGCTTCGAAAGCGGTCCCAACGGCCCACTGGTGCCCGAGCTCAAAGAGCTGTTCCCGGACGCGCCGTACATCGCCCGCCCTGGCCAGATCAACGCCTGGGACAACGAAGATTTCGTCAAGGCCGTCAAGGCCACCGGCCGCAAGCAGATCATCATCGCCGGTGTGGTGACGGACGTGTGCGTCGCGTTCCCGACCTTGTGCGCCCTGGAGGAAGGCTTTGAAGTGTTCGTGGTCACCGATGCGTCGGGCACCTTCAACGAAACCGTGCAACAGGCGGCCTGGGCACGCATGACCGCCGCTGGGGCACAACTGGTGAACTGGTTCGCGGTTGCCTGCGAATTGCAGCGCGACTGGCGCAACGACATGGAAGGCCTGGCCAACCTGCTGTCGCCGCGCATTCCCAACTACCGCAACCTGATGAACAGCTACTCGGCGTTTACCAAGTAACCCACCCGAAAAACACCGCAAAACCCTGTGGGAGCCGGGCTTGCCCGCGATGGCGGTGTGTCAGTCGACAGAAATGTTGGCTGGTACACCGCTATCGCAGGCAAGCCAGCTCCCACATTTTGCTTTGTGGTGTTGCGACTAACCGGTTATAAAACAGCCCATCGTCCACCGAGAAGCGACAATGAACCCCTTCGAAGACATGCGCCTGTTCTGCCAGGTCATGGAGTCCGGCAGTTTCACCGCTGCCGCCGAGCAACTGGGCCTGTCCAAGCAGTTCGTCAGCCGCCGCCTGATCCAGCTGGAAGACCGCCTCGGCGTGCGTCTGCTCAACCGCTCCACACGCCGCCTGGATGTCACCCCACTCGGCCAGAGTTACTACGAGTCCGCCTTGCGCCTGCTCGGTGAAGTCGAGCAAGTGGAGCAGGGCATCGCCGGGCAGAACAGCGAGCCCCGTGGCACCCTCCGCCTCAGCGCGCCGTTGTCGTTTGCCATGGCCCACCTGGGCTGCCTGTTGCCGCTGTTTCTGCAGCGCCATCCCCAGGTGTCGGTGGAGGTCGACTTGAGCGACCGCCCCGTGGACCTGATCGGCGAAGGCTACGACCTGGTGCTGCGCATCGGCACCCTGGAAGATTCCACCTTGATTGCCCGGCGTATCGCCAGCATCCCACGGGTGTACTGTGCCAGCCCCGACTACCTGGCCCTGCGCGGTACGCCGCAAAAACCGGAAGACCTTGCCGACCACGACTGCCTGCCCTACGGCCATGGCCGCCAGGTGCAATGGCGTTTCAAGGGTAAGGTGCAGGCGCTGAATGTGAGCGGGCGTATGCGCGTGAACAACGGCGACTTGCTGCGCGACACCGCCATCGCTGGCTTGGGTGTGACCTACCTGCCGACCTTTATCGTCGGCGATGCCTTGAAGGATGGCCGCCTGGTCACCGTCCTCGACGAGTTCGCCCCCGAAGCACTGACCTTGTCGGCGGTGTACCCGCAACACCGGCAAAGCTCGCGGCCGGTGCAGGCGCTGGTGGAGTTCCTGCGTGAACGCCTGGCTAGCGGCTGTTGAACAGCTGGCGGATCAGGTTGGGCGTGCTGCCGGTCCAGCGCTTGAATGAGCGGCGAAAGTTCGCCGCGTCGTTGAAGTTAAGGTACGCCGCCACTTCGTCATTGCTGTAGCCCTTGACCTGATACAGGTGCAGCGCCACTTGTTTGCGCACACGGTCGACCTGCTGCTGAAAACCGGTGTCGTGCTTGTGCAGCTTGCGCTTGAGGGTCGCCGGGCTCATGGCGAAAGCGTGCGCGGCGTGTTCCAGGCTCGGCGGCTGGCGCACCTGCTCTCGCAGGTAGTCGTAGAGACAATCCAGAAAACTGCCGGTGAAACCCAGCTGTTCGATCTGCTCGCGCGCTTGTTGGCGCGCCACCTGGCCGGCGGTGGCCGAGGCGCCCGGCCAGGCGCGGGTGAGGTATTGGCGGGGGATGCTCAGCATGTCCAGTGGTCGCTCGAAACGCGTGTCTTCCCCCAAGTTCACCCAGTATTGCTCGACATAGCGCGGCTCAGCATGGCTGAAGCTGGCCGTCCATGGCAGGCGCTCGCCACTGAGCCATTGGCTCATGGCAACCAGTGAGGTCATGCTGGCTTCCAGCAAGAAGCGCCAGTGTTCACCGGCACCGCAACTGTCCAGCCAGTACAGGTAGGCGTGGTGCTCATCCAGTTCCAGTTGCAGCGTCACCAACGGGCTGAGCAGCACCTGTTGCTGGATCAGGATGTCGAGTGCCTGGTGCAGGTTCTGTGCATGGCCCAACGCGTGACTGGCGGCGCCGTAATAGCCGGGCAACAGGCGTTGGCCAAACAGGAAGCTGCTGTCGTCGGCGTCGAGCAGTTTGCGGCTGTTGCCGATCAAACTGAGGAACTGCTGCGGACTCAGCCGCGCCGTGCCGGCCAGGATGTCTTCGTGGAACAAGCCGGTGCCGCGCAGCAGGCGGTGGCTGTCGATGTCCCGGGACAGGGCCAGGTCGATCAGCGTGGCGGGTTGGTAGTGCCCGGGGATGAAGCGACTGTCCGCTTCATACCAACTGGTCTTGACGGCCATCTCAGGCACTTTTCGCCAGGGGTTGCTTGGCCCTGGCCAGGGCCAGGTTGAGGCGCTTGAGCAAGTCGTGGGGCGGCTCGTCCAGCGCCATGACCACGGCGGTGGTCGCCGCCAGTTGCAGGCGCTCACCGTGCAGCCGGGTCTTGTGGGCCAGGCCGCGCACGGCCTGCTGCAACTCCAGCGCCAGCTCCTTGGCCTGGCGCTCGCCGGTGTTGGGCAACAGCACCACAAACCGGTCACCGGCCAGGCGGCACAGCAGGTCCTGGCGGCGCAGGTTGAGCAGCAGCAAATGGCTGAGCGCCTGCAACACCGCATCGCCTTCGGCATGCCCGTAGGCCTGGTTGATGGCGGCGAAGTTGTCCAGGTCCAGGGCCAGCAACGACAGCGGCTGTTGCTGCGCGTGGCTGTCGTGCAGGCTGTCGGCCAACTGGCGCTTGAGGTAGTCGGCGCCGGCCAGCGGCGTGAGTTTGTCGAACAGCCGATGTTCGCGGAACCACCGCTCGCGTTTTTCCATCTGCGCGCTGATCGCCAGTTGTTCGCGGTGCCAGTGGTAGATGCCGATGGTCAGCAGGATCATGCCCACCGGCATCGGCCCGGACTCCAGCCAGTGATCCCAGGTGATGCTGTCGGGCAGGCGGATGAACTCATCGAGGCTGTCGATCCACCAGGAGAAAAATATGCACGACAGGCCCAGCGCCAGGTAGTTGGTGACGCGCCCGGCGGGGCGGCTTTTCAGCACCAGGCCTAGCCACACCAACGCCAACAGCGCAGAGCCGCCTTCGCCGAAGATATCCAGCCACACCCATTCGCTGAAGCTCTTAAGCTCGCCACAGGCCAAGTGCAGGATCAGCCCGAGGTTGGCGGCGACCAGCAGCAGAGAGAGTTTCCAGCGGTGGAGTTTGAGCACGGAAAACATGGCCGCGAGTCCTTGGGCAAAAAAGCGATGGGCGCCAGCACAGCAGATGGATGTGACGGTTGCGTGACGGTGGGGAGGGGTCGAATCAGCTCATGGCATACACACAATCTCCTGCCAAACACAAAACAAATGTGGGAGCGGGCTTGCTCGCGAATACGGTGGATCAGCCACACATGTGCTAGCTGCAATATCGCATTCGCGAGCAAGCCCGCTCCCACATTTTGATCGAGGTCAATTCAGCTCATTTGTTCGCTTAAAACCGCTCAAAACCCCCGTTTACGGGGTTTACAGGCCCCCCTGTCACAGAACCGTCATCCCCCACCCCTAGCGTGCCCTCCCAGTTGCCGGGCCTCTTGCCTGGCGCCAATGGATTCTTGGGGAGGATTGCATGTACAAGCGCACCGGGCTCGTCGGCTTCACGCTTACTGCCTTGGCCCTGGCGATGGCCAGCGAGCGGCTTTCGGCGGCCGAAGTGGCTAACACCGAGCACGTCGAAGTGGTCGGCCAGGCGGCAGCCATTGATCAGGCGCTCAAGGAGCAACGCAGCGCCGACAGCATCAAGAGCGTGGTGCATGCCGACGGCGTGGCCCAGTTGCCGGATGAGAACGTCGCGGAAGCAGCGCAGCGCCTGCCGGGTATCAGCGTGGAGCGCGACCAGGGCGAAGGGCGCTTTGTCAGCGTGCGCGGCCTCGGCCCGGACCTCAACAGCGTGACCATCAACGGCACCCTGGTGCCCGCCCCGGAAAGCGCACGCCGCGCGGTGGCCCTCGATGTGCTGCCCTCGGAGTTGGTGCAGTCGCTGTCGGTGATCAAGACCCTTACCCCGGACATGGACGCCAACTCCCTGGGCGGCACCGTTGATGTGCAAAGCCTGTCGGCCTTCGACCACAAGGGCCTGTTCTACACCGGCAGCACCGAGGCCAGCTACGACAAGAACACAAGCCAGACCAGCCCCAAGTTTTCCGGCGCCGCCAGTAACCGTTTCAGCCTCGGCGACGGCATCGACAACTTCGGCGTGGCCGCCGCGTTGAGTTGGCAGAAGCGTGACTTTGGCTCGGACAACGTCGAAACCGGCGGCGCCTGGGATTTCACCAATGGTGCCAAGCTCAATGAATTCGAGCAGCGCGACTACGACATCAGCCGCGAACGTGCCGGTGGCGGCCTGAACTTCGACTACAAGCCCGATGACCTCAGCAGCTACTACCTGCGCACCCTCTACAGCCGCTACAAAGACACCGAGACCCGCAACGCCACCAGCCTCGAATTTGCCGACCCCCAATCGCCCGGCGAGCTGGGTGATGCCGAGGCCAAGCGCAAGCTGAAGAACCGCGAAGAAACCCAGGAGATCCAGTCCTACGTATTCGGCGGCGAGCGCATGCTCGGCCTGTGGACCCTGAGCGGCCAGGCCGGCTACAGCCAGTCCAGCGAAGACAGCCCGGCGCACATCGCCGGTGCCACCTTCGACGGCGGCGACTTTGCCAATAGCGGCTTCTACGACAAGGACAAGCCACGCCCGATCATCGGCAGCGGTTTCTACGACGCGCGCAACTTCACCCTCGACAAGGTCGACTGGGAAAAACAGAACACTAAAGACACCGAGAAAAACCTGCGCCTGGACCTGGCCCGCGACTACGACCTGAGCGGCTATGCCTCCCAGGTGAAGTTCGGCGGCAAGGTCAGTCGTCGCAACAAGGACAACGACCTGGAAGCCTGGGTCTACAAAGATTTCGACACGCTCGGTTTTACCGCCGACCAGCTCAACCTCAGCCAATTCCAGAAGGGCAACGTCGACTACCGCCTGGGCAACTACGGGCCGGGCATCAGCCCCAGCAGCATCAAGCAGCTGATCGGCAGCCTCAACGCTGCGGACTTCTATGACGAGACCGAGTCCCGGGTCAACGACTTCACCATCCGTGAAGACATCAACGCCGGCTACCTGATGAACACCGTTGATATCGACGACTGGCGTTTCATCGCCGGCCTGCGTTACGAGGGCACCGAGTTCGAAGCCAAGGGGACTGGCGCTACCGATGGTGTGTTCACACCTACCGAGACCAAGCGCCGCTATCACCACTGGCTGCCGGGCCTGCATGCGCGCTACCAGATCGACAAGAACACCCAGGTGCGTGCGGCCTGGACCAAATCGGTGGTGCGCCCGACCTTCGGCCAGTTGGCGCCGGGGTTCGTGATCGACGATGACGAAGCCACTTTTGGCAACCCGGACCTCAAGCCCCTGGAATCGAGCAACCTGGACCTGGGCATCGAACATTTCATGGGCCGCGCCGGCACCGTATCGGCATTCGTGTTCTACAAGGACATCAAGAACTTCGTCTACAACACCGACCTGGCCGGCACCGGGGCCTGGACCAACTTTTCCGAGGCGCATACCTACGCTAACGGCGACAGCGCCAAGCTCTACGGCCTGGAACTGGCCTACTCACAGAAATTCGATTGGCTGCCGGCACCGTGGAACGGCCTGCTGGTCGGTGCCAACACCACGTTCAGCCGCTCCAGTGCTGACATCGAAGGCTTCGACAGCGCCAGCGGCACGAATCGCAAGCGCAATATCAGCCTGCCCAACCAATCGGACACCGTCGGTAACCTGATGCTGGGTTGGGAAAACGACAAGCTCAGCCTGCGTCTCTCGGCCAACTACAAATCGGCCTACCTCTTTGAGCTGGCCTCGATCAACGACAAGGCCCACGACCTGCATGTCGACGCCCAGACCTTCGTCGATTTCAGCGCGCGCTATTCGCTGACCAAGAACCTGCAAGTCAGCTTCGAGGCCCAGAACCTTACCGATGAGTCCTACTTCGTCTACACCGGCCACCGCAGCTACAACGGCCAGTACGAAGAGTATGGCCCGACCTACAAGCTGGGCCTGACCTTCACCCATTTCTGATTGACCCAAGGATTTTGATTGTTCATGAGAATTTCCAAGCTGTACCTGCTGATCGCGTTGGCCGCTTGCTCGCCGGTCATGGCCGCTGACCTGGCGCTGACTCCTTGGGCGCCGAGCCTGAATGCGCAGGCGGTGGCTTTTCTGCCGGGTCGCACTGAACGCGTGGCCACCAGCACCCGCGACGGCCTGCAACTGCTCGACCATCAAGGTGCTGAACTGGCCCGCTTCAAAGGCAATTTCAGCAGCCTCGACACCCGCGGCGCCGGTGCCCAGGTGCTGGTGGCCAGCCTCGACAACGACCGCCAGCAGGCGCTGTTGGTGAGCCTTGATGCCGCGAGCAAGACCTTTGGCAAACCGCTGTACCTGCCCACCCGCGACTACCCGGTCAATGGCCTGTGCCTGTTCCGCGACGCAGCCGCCAACCTGTTTGTATTCCTGGTGGGGGAAGAGGGCAAGGGCGAGCAATGGCTGGTAGGCAACGGTTCGACGTTGTTAGGCGAGCCTCAGCGCGTGCGCGGTTTGCCATTGCCGCCGTCGGCACAGTTCTGCCAGGTGGATGATGCGACCCAGCAGTTGCTGGTCAATGAAGAAAACGTCGGCTGGTGGGCCTACCCGGCGCACCCGGAGGCGGAGGTGAAACGCACGCCGGTGGCACTGTTCGACAACCCCAAACGCGAGGCCGGCGCCATGGCGCTGGTGCCGGGCGGGGTGGTGACGCTGGATCCTAAGACGGCCCAACTGCATCTGTTCCAGCAAACCGGCGAGCGCTGGGTCGAACAGGGCAGCCTGACGCTGCCAGGCTTGAAAGAGCCGGAGCAACTGAGCGTCAACGGCCAGCACGTGCTGGTGCGGGATGACGACACCGGCAGGCTCTACCAGGGCAAACTCGACTGGAAGGCAACGCCTGTGGCCGCCGAGCCGGTAATGCCGGAAGTCGCTGCCCTGCGCCAGACCGACCCGGTCGGTCGCCAGGGGGATGCGGCGGATGACCCGGCGATCTGGATTCACCCCGAACAACCGGCCAAAAGCCGCGTGCTCGGCACCAACAAAAAGCAGGGCCTGCTGGCCTATGACCTCGACGGCAAGCTGCTGCAGGAACTGGCGGTCGGCCGCCTGAATAACGTCGATGTGCGCCCCAATTTCAAGCTCGGCGCGCAAACAGTTGACCTGGCCGTGGCGAGCAATCGCGATCATAACAGCCTGAGCCTGTTCAGCATCGACCGCCAGAGCGGCGAACTGCGCGAAGCCGGTGAAGTGCCGACGCCGCTCAAGGAAATCTACGGCATCTGCCTGTTCCAGCCTGCCAGCGGTGAGATCTACGCGATCGCCAATGGCAAGGACGGCACCTTTCTGCAATACCGCCTGAGTGCGCCGGACGGCCGAGTGCAGGGCGAGCTGGTGCGCCAGTTCAAAGTCGACAGCCAACCCGAGGGCTGTGTGGCCGATGACCAGCGCCAGCGCCTGTTCATTGGTGAAGAAGACGTCGGCGTCTGGGCGGTGGATGCCCGTGCTGACCAACCGGCCACGCTCACCAGCGTGATCAAGGTCGGCCCGCAGTTGCATGCGGATGTCGAGGGCCTGGCGCTCTACCAGAGCCATGAACGCGACTACCTGGTGATCTCCAGCCAAGGCAATGACAGCTACCTGGTGTTGGATGCCGAGCCACCGTTCGCCACCCACGGCGCCTTCCGTGTCGGCCTGAATGCGGCAGCGGGGATTGATGGTGCTTCGGAAACCGATGGTCTGGAAGTCACCGCCATCAACCTCGGCGGACCCTGGAGCAAGGGCCTGCTGGTGGTGCAGGACGGCCGCAAACGCATGCCCGAGCAGACCCAGAACTTCAAGTTCGTGCCTTGGGCTGAGGTGACCCGCGCACTTAAATTGCCGTAGGCGTCATCACCCGGTCATCACTTTTTAATCGAATAGGAGCTTAACCATGCACGCGACGATGGAACATATGACGATCTGGGGTTTGATCAGTGAAGCCAGCCTGTTGGTCAAGGCGGTGATGGTGACGTTGCTGCTGGCCTCCTTGCTCAGCTGGTACCTGATCATCCAGCGCGCCAGTGTGTTGCGCCGCCTGGAGCGCCAGTTGAAGGGTTTTGTACTGCGCTTTCGTAGCGCCGCGGACTTGCAGCCGCTGTACCGCGAAACCGTGCAGGCGGGCGAGGGCGGCATTGCGCCGATCTTTATCGCGGGGGTGCAGGAGTACCAGCACCTGCACGGCCACGATCCGGCCGTGCTGGAAGGGGTCGAGCGCGCGTTGCAGGTGGCGATCACCGAGCAGGAAATCGAGCTGGAAAAGGGCCTGCAATTTCTGGCGACCGTGGGTTCAGTCAGCCCCTACATCGGCCTGTTCGGCACCGTGTGGGGCATCATGAATTCCTTTATCGGCTTGTCCCAAGTGCAGCAGGCCACGCTGTCCACCGTGGCGCCGGGCATCGCTGAAGCACTGATCGCCACCGCCATTGGCTTGTTTGCGGCCATCCCGGCGGTGATTGCCTACAACCGTTTCGCCGCACGTGGCCAGACTCTGCTGACCCGCTACTACGCCTTCGGCAACGAGCTGCAAGTGCGCCTGCACCGCACCTTGCGCGGTACGCCGATCAACCTGGCCGTGGCCGCCTGAGCAAGGAGCAAACCGATGTTGACCAGGCCGCAACGCAAGCACGGGCCCAAGGCTGAGATGAACGTGGTGCCTTACATCGACGTGATGCTGGTGCTGCTGGTGATCTTCATGGTCACCGCGCCGATGCTGACCCAAGGCGTAAAAATCGAGCTGCCCAAGGTCGCCGCCGAGGCCCTGGCCACCGACACCCGCCAACAGATCCTCACGCTGTCGGTAAAGGCCGACGGCGGCTACTACTGGAACCTGGGCGGCGAACTCGACACCACCCACCAGACCGACAGCGCCGTGACCCTCGACGAAATGGGCGCCAAGGTCATGCAGGTGGTGGCGGCGCGCAGCGACACCCAGGTGTATATCCGCGCCGACGACAACGCGGGCTACGGCCGGGTCGTGGCGGCCATGGCGGTGTTGCAGAAGGGCGGTGTCAGCCATCTGGGGTTGGTGACCGAGGCCCCGCAATGACGGCGATGATCATGCACAGTCCGATGCTGGCGGTAGCACCTGGGGAGCCTTCCGGGTTCTGGAGAAACAGCGTGGCGGCCAGCCTCGCGGTGGCGCTGCATGTGGGCGTCCTGGCGGCGCTGATGCTGGGCGGGTCGACAGATAGACCGCCGATGGAAACGCCGAGGGTGATGCATACCCAGTTGGTGATGATGCCGCCAGCGCCGACGCCAGCTCCCGTGCCTGAGCCTGTGGCCGTCGCAGCGCCTGCGCCGGAGCCTGTGGTCGTTCCCGTGCCGGCGAAACCGGTGATCGATCCACAGATCCAGGCACAAAAGCTGGAAAAAGCCGCGTTGGCGCGCAAGCGGGTCGAGGAAAAGAAGCTGGAACAGCAACAGGAGCGCCTGGCCACTGAACAGCGCAATCGCGAGCTGGAACAGCAGCGCCTGGCCCAGGAGCGCCTCGCTGCGGAACACGTGCGCCCCGCAGCACCGGCCGCCGCGCCGGCCTTCGACAGCCGCCAGTACCAACCCTTGAGCAAAGAGGCGCCGGACTATCCGGAGCGTGCCCTGGACAAAAACATCGAAGGCGATTGTTCGGTGGAGTACACCGTCAACACCCAAGGGCGTGTCGAAAACCCCAAGGTGCTGGACGGCTGCCATCCGCTGTTCATGCGGCCCTCACTGGCGGCGGCGAATACCTTTCGCTACCAGCCGAGGATCGTCGATGGAAAGCCCGTGCCGGTGCCGGCAGTGCGCAATACCTTCCACTACCGCATCAAGTAGAAGGCGATCAATTGGCGCGGTTGTAGAGCTCAACATTGGCCACATACCGCTCCAGATTCGCCAAGAACGTCTCGGCAATCTCCTCTTTGCTGTTGGTCGAAATGGCCGAGGTATGCGGTGACAACCGCACACGCGGGTGGCTGTACAACCGATGCCCATCCGGCAGCGGCTCCGGCTCGGTCACATCCAGCGATGCCAGCCCGATCTGCCCATTGTCCAGTGCTTCCAGCAGGGCCTCCTGATCCAGCAACCCACCGCGTGCGATATTGATCAGGTGCAACCCCGGCTTGGCGCTGCCCAACACGTCACGGTTGATGAGCTGCCGCGTGGACTCGGTCAGCGGTGCCGCCACCACCAGGTGATCGGCGCGGGCGAATAGGTCGTGGATGTCGTTGGCAGCTTCTACGCCCGCGCTGAACGGCGCCAGGCTTTGGCGCAGCGCTACGACCTTGATCCCCAGGGCCAGGGCTTTTTGCGCGAGGCGTTCGCCTATCGCACCAAACCCCAGGATGCCCAGGGTGGTGCCCTTCAGTGGACGCAACGCGGTGAAATTCCACTGCGAATCCTTTACCCAGATGTCCGGCAAATGCTTGGAGGCGGCAAAGATCGCGGCCAAGGCAAACTCGGCCAGGTTGTCAGCGGCACTGCCACGGGAGGTGGTCACCGGCGGGCCGTTGAACAGCCATTGCGGGTAGAAATCGATGCCCGACGACACCAGGTGCACCCATTGCGCGCCGTACGGCCAACCCGGTGGCGGGGTGTCCGGCGCGGTGTAGCCGCGCACATTTATCGGGCGCAGCAGCAGGATATTCGCCTGGGGCGGCAGGTCGCTCGGTACGCCAACGGGCACGCCGATCACCTGGGCCTCGGGATGGATCTTTGCCAGGCGGTCGCGAATCACTTCATTGAAATCTTCATCCAGTTGGCTGGCAATAATCACCTGACTCATGTGCGTTCCTTCTGGCGTTGGGCGAAGACGGCCTTGCCGACGCCTTGCAATACGGCGTCGTTCTGCGGGGTATGTACGCGGCTGCACAGCACGTCGCGGTAATGCCGTTGCAACGGGCTATGGCGCGACAGGCCAGGGTTGCCCGAGGCTTCGATGGCCAGCTCCACGGCGCGGATCGCATTGTTGGTCACCAGGTACTTCAACTGCGCCGCATGGGCGGCGGGGGTGTGGCCTTCGGCGGCTGCGTCGAGCAGGCTGCGGTTGGCGAACAGCAGGGTGTCGATATGGCCGACGGTTTCCTGGAAGCGCGGTAAGGTCGACAGGGCAGCACCGAGGTTGGACGGCGCGCGTTCTTCCAGCCAGTTCACCAGCCAGTCCCGCGCAGCCTGGGCTACGGCGTCGTATACCGAGGACAACAACACCGACATCCACAGGAAACCTTCGCCATCCAGCTCCGGCGACGGCGCGCTCCAGGGGCTGACGCTGACGGCGTGGTCCAGCGGCACCAGCACGTTGTCGAGCACCACTTCATGGCTACAGGTGGCGCGCATGCCCAGGTGGTCCCAGGTGTCGATGATGGTCACGCCGGGACTGTTTTTGGGCACCAGCCAGGCGCCTACCAGTGGGTCGGCATCGTCACTGCGGCCCCACACGCTGAACCAGCTCAGGCCATGGCTGCCGGTGGAGTAGATCTTGCGGCCGCTGATGCGCCAACCCTCGGCGGTGCGCACCGCAGTGGTCGCCGGCAGGCCGCCACGGGCCGGGGTGCCAAGGTCGGGTTCGACGCGCAGGGCGTTGATCAGTGCGCCGTTGCGCACGGCGTCTTCGGCCACTTGGGTGCGCAGGTGGGCGGGCCAGGTCTTGCTGTCTTGCAGGCGTGTGTGTTGCAGGTACTGCATCACCAGGATCAGCGCGGTGGACGGTTCGCCCTTGGCAATCGCACTGATGGCCTTGCGCGCCTGGGGCAGGCTGGCACCGCCGCCGCCCAGGGCCTTGGGCACGGTGAGGGCGACCAGGCCATGCTGGTGCAGCAATTGGAAGTTGGCATGGGGGAAGGCGCCGCTTTCGTCAAAGACGTGCGCGGTGCTGGCCAGCTCGGTGGTGAGGTGTTCGAGCAGGGCGTCGAAGTGGGCGACTTCCACGGAGCGTAAGGAAGGTTGCGAGGATTGGCTCATGGGGGTGTCCTTAAATCGCGAGTTGCACAGGCTGTTGGGCAAGTAGCTGTTCAACGGCTTGCAACACCGGCTCAGCTTCCGTGCGCACCAACCAATCCGGGCTCACTTCCACAAACGCCACGCTGCCATCCCTGGCAATCACCACCACCGTTGGTTGCGGCAATTCCCAGGTGCCGGTACCCGTGGTTTCTCCGATGGGGTTGCCCTTGGCCAATGCGGCGTTGCGCGACGCCTCATCAAAACTGTAGAGAATGCCAAGGCGTCGGCCGAGGTTGTTATCGGGGTCACTGGCCACCAGCAACTGCAGGTTATGACGGGTCTTGATCTCCACCAGGCGCTCCGGCACCTGCGGGCTCACCGCTACCAGCGGCACACCGAGTTCGCGCAAGCGTGGGTAGAGTTGGCGCTCGTAATAGGGCAGGGCGATGTTGCAGGCCGGGCAGCCGGCAAAGCGGAAGAACACCAGCACTGCCGGGCCGTCGGCCAGCAGCAGCTCACGGTTCAACTCGCCGCCTTCTACAGTGAGCAGGGTGAACGGGTCCAGTTCGTCGCCCACCTGTACGTAGTCGTCGGGTCGCGCTTCATCCACCAGGCGCTGGCGCTGGTCGATATTGATCTTCAGCGACTCCGGCGCCCAGGTCGCGACACGCTCGGCGTGCAGGTCGGCCAACTGACGGTTGAGGGATTCACTCATGCCAGCGCCTCCTGCTGCTCTTCAACCTCGGCGGCGACGCTGTAGCGGTTGACCGGCATCGCCAGGCCCAGGTTGTCACGCAGGGTCTGGCCGCTGTAGTCGGTGCGGAACAGGCCGCGTTGCTGCAACACCGGCACCACCAGCTCGGTGAAGTACTGCAAGCCATCCGGCAGGACCGAATTGATGATGAAACCATCGCTGGCGCCGGTTTCGAACCAGGTCTGGATCGCATCGGCGACTTGCTCCGGGGTGCCGACAAAATCGCGCTTGGGTCGCGAGAAACGCAGGGCCACTTCACGCAGGGTCAGGCCTTCGTCCTTGGCCAGTTGCTTGATGCGGTCGGAACCGCCTTTCTGGCTGTTGGAACCGAGGTCACCGAGTTCCGGGAACGGCGCGTCCAATGGGTACTTGCTGAAGTCGTGGTCGTTGAATGGGCGGCCGAGGGCGACGATCGCATCCTCTACGGTGACCAGGTCCACGGCCTGCTGGTAGCGGCTTTCCACTTCGGCCTCGTCGCGGCCGACAATCGGGCGGATACCCGGCAGGATCGACAGGCTGTTGGCGTCGCGCCCAAAGCCTTTGGCACGGCGCTTCAGGTCTTGGGCATAGGCCAGGCCTTCCTCGATGCTGTCCACATGCACAAAGATCGCGTCGGAGTTTTCTGCGGCGAAGTTGCGGCCATCTTCGGAGGTGCCGGCCTGAAAAATCACCGGCTGGCCCTGACGTGAACGCGCGATATTCAGCGGGCCTTTTACCGAGAAGAACTCGCCCTTGTGGTTCAGCGCATGCAGCTTGCTTGGAGTGAAGAATTCGCCGGATTGCTTGTTGTAGGCAAAGGCGTCGTCTTCCCAGGAATCCCACAGGCCCTTGACCGCGTTCACGTGTTCCTTGGCGATGCGGTAGCGCACGGCATGGGGTGGGTGCTCGGCCTTGCCGAAGTTGTCGGCGGTGCCGCTCAGCCACGAGGTGACCACGTTCCAGCCAGCGCGGCCGCCGCTGATATGGTCCAGGGACGAGAACTGGCGCGCCACCTGGTAGGGCTCGGTGTAGCTGACGGTCACGGTCGCCACCAGGCCGATGTGGGTGGTGATCGCTGCGAGCGCCGACAGGATGGTCAGCGGCTCGAAACGGTTGAGGTAATGCGGGCTGGATTTGGCGTGGATATGCAGGCTATCGGCGATGAACACGAAGTCGAACTTGGCAGCTTCGGCCAGTTCAGTCTGCTGTTTGTAGAAACCAAAGCTAGTGCTGGCGTTGGGTTGGGCGTTCGGGTGGCGCCATTCGCCCCAGCCGTGACCGACACCGTGGACCATTGCACCCAATTTTAAATGGCGTGGCTTGCTCATGTTCTGCTCCTGATTAGCGCGAGGCTTGGGAAAGGGGGACACGCTTGGCGTTGAAGCTCTTGTCGAAGCCCTGTGACACGTCGATATGCTTGAGCAACAGGCCTTCTTTTTGGTAGGTGTCGGCGGTCGCTTGCAGGCCGCTGATGACCGCGTCGTCGATGGCGACTGGGGTCAGGTGGGTGTCCTTGGCGACTTCCACATGCACGGCCAGCGGCAGGCCGGTGATCTTGGCCTGGGCGGCCGCGTATTCATTGGGGTGCACGTTGGCCCAGGCATAGGCGCGATCAAGACGGGCGACAAAGTCATCCAGTTGCGCGCGCTTGTCGGCGATAGCCTGGCTGGTAGCCGCGAGGTACAGGTGATTGCTCAACAGCTTGTTGCCGCTGATCAGCACGCGGGCCTGGCTTTGCGAGGTGACCACGGTGGTGTACGGGTCCCAGGTGGCCCAGGCGTCGGCGGTGCCGTTATCCAGCACCAGGCGCGACTCGCTCGGCAGCAGGAAAATGAATTGCACATCCTGGGTGGTCAGCCCGGCCGTGGCCAGGGCCTTGATCGCCAGGTAATGGCCGATGGAACCGCGCCCGGTGACGATTTTCTTGCCCTTGAGATCGGCGACAGTTTTGATCGGCGAGTCCTTGGGCACCAGTACGGCCGTGGTGTTGCGGCCTTCGGCGTGAATGATGCTGACCACCTTGAGCGACGCACCGGCCCCCAGGGCGAACACGTAGGGCGCGTCACCGAGGGCGCCGATGTCCACGGCGCCAGCGTTCAGTGCTTCGCCCAGCGGCGAGGCAGAAGGGAACTCCGACCATTGAATCTGGTAAGGCACATTTTTGGCTTCGCCGGAGACTTCCAGCAGCGCCTTGATCGTGGATTTCTGATTGGCCACGCGCAGCGGTTGCAGGTCGGCGGCATGGCTGCTGCCGATCAGGCCGAAGGCGAGGGCGGCGCCCAGGAGCAGGCGCTTGAAGGGGGTGGTAAAGACCATGGGATACAGGCTCCAGGCAGATCAAGAAGGGGTTCGTTTACCTCCGCCTGGAGAAGGGGTCGGTGAGTGAGTTAACGTTATTCCCATAAAAACCCGCTGTGAAGTTCTTTTTGGTTATATGTTAATTATCAAAATAATTCATTATGAGTAGATTGATTATTCACTAATTGCATTTGTTGATGGGGTGCGGGCGAGCGCGAAGATGCCATCCATGCGCCAGTGCTCGTTGCGATGGGCAGGATCATCGGCCCATTCGTCCCACCCGGAGTCGCGGCGGTATTGGCCGAGCAAGCCGGCTTCACGCACTGCCACGGGGTCAGGATGACGCAGGTGTTCGACGTCCGGGTCGACGTACAGCGCGTCGCTGCTGCAATACAACTCGCACATGAAGCAGGTCTGGCAGGCGTGTTGCTCAGCAATCAGCGGTTTGCCGGCTGTGTCGGCGGCAAGCACATTGGTGGGGCACACCGCGACGCATTGGCCGCAGCCGTTGCACAGGTCGGAGTAGATCAGTTCGATCATTGGGGTTGGCCTAGATGGATTGAGTCAAAGCGCGCCTGTATCTGGTCCACGCCCGACAGCCGCAGATGCGCGTCGTACTGCGAGCGCTGTCCAGGCGTATCGCTGCGCTGGTGCATGCCACGACTCTCCTTGCGCAGCGCGGCGGCGGTGTAGCACCAGCGCGCAGTGGCAGCCATGGCGGCGGTTTCGCGGGCGCGCAGGGGGTTGCCGGTGAGGGGCGTGGATTGCAACTGGTCCCAGACGTTGTCGAGTTCACGCAACGAACGCTCCAGTTGATGGCCGCTGCGAAACAGGTTCTTGTCCAATGGATGCACTTCGGCCTGGATACGTTGGACCAGCTCTGCGCTGCCCCCCGAGGCACCCTCGAACCCGCGTAGCGCGCCGTGATACGCGGCCTTCTGCCGTGCCAGTCGCGCCGCTCCACGGCCCGCCCATTGCCCGGTCGACAGGGCCCACGCCGAGTTCTGCGCACCACCGCCGGAGGTGGCGCCGGCAATCGGTTCACGGCTGGCGGCATCACCGGCGGCGAAAACCCCGGGCACGCTGGTCTGGCAATCATCATCCATCAGCCTGAGCCCGCCGACGCCACGGATGGTGCCCTCAGGGTGGAGGGTCACGGCAAATCGCTCGCGGTAAGGATCAACCCCGCGTCGGTCAAACGGCAGCATCAGGTTCGGCTGGATACTCGGCAGTTGCGCGCGGATGTCCGCAGGGACCCGATTCAAGCGGCAATACACCGGGCCATTGAGCAGTGCCTTGGCCAGGTCCTCGGTAAAGCTCGGGCCGCCATTGATGCTTAACGGACGATCCGCCGCATCGAAGTACTCACCAAAGCTGTACACCATCGAACGGGTCATGCTGCTGCCGGCCGCCGCGATGCAGTAGTAGTTGGAGAACTCCATGCCCGACAGTTCGGCGCCGGCTTCGGCCGCCATCAGGTAACCGTCGCCGGTGTTGGTGTGGCTGCCCAGCAAGCGGGAGAGAAACGCACACCCTCCGGTGGCGAGTACCACGGCGCCGGCGCGGATCAACCAGTCGCCGCCGGCCTGGCGCCGCCAGCCACGGGCGCCGACGACGCTGCCGTGGTCGTCGCGCAGCAGTTCCAGGGCGGGGTGGTGATCGAGAATCTTCACGCCGCTGTCCAGCACCCGACGGCGTAGGCCGCGCAGGTATTCCGGTCCGCGCAGGCCACGGTATTGGGTCTGGCCCTGTTCGTTTTGCGGGAAGGCGTAGTAGTCGCTCAAGCCTGGCAGGCTGGTCCAGGTGGTCTCGATGGCGCGGGCCATCCAGCGTGCATCCGCCAGGCCGTAGGCGGTGCCCAGGCGTTTGTCGATGGCGGCTTCGCGGGCGCCGGGTGGCACCCACCAATGGCCAGGCCCGGCGGTGGCGGTGACGCCGCTGGTGCCGCAGTAGCCCTTGTCTACCAGGATCACGCTCACGCCTTCGCGTGCAGCGGCGATGGCGGCCCAGGTGCCGGCCAATCCACCGCCGACAATCAATACGTCACAGCTCAATTCAGTCATCGCCCAGGCCTCAGAAGTTGTACGCCAGGCGCGTGTAGTAATACGCGCCGCCAAAGCCGAAGGGCGAGAACTGCCCGTATTCGTAACCACCAGCCCAGTCCTTGATGCCTTTTTTGTCGGGGTAGACGTTGAACAGGTTGTTGGCGCCCAGGGCGATGGTGAAGTGCTGGTTGATGTCGTAGGCGGCGTCGATATCGCTGATCCACTTGGCGCTGAATTTGCGGTCGTTGATCGGGTTATTGTCGCCTTCGGTGTAGCTGCCGAAGCGGGTCAGGGCCAGGTTGAGGGTGTAGGCGGTGACTTTCCAGTTGGCCGCCAGGATCAATTTGGATTGCGGTGTGGCGACGGTCAGGTCCTTTTGCAGGCGGCGGTCGAAAATCTGGTAGTTGGCGCCCAGCCCGGCCAGCGCGGGCGGGGTGTCCTGGAGTTTTTCGATCTTGGTCTGGTTCCAGTTGTAGGCCAGGCTCCAGCGCACTTGGCCGTACTGGTCCAGTTGCTGGCGGTATTCGTTGATGATGTCGACGCCACGGGTGCGGGTGTCCACCGCGTTGGTGTAGTACTGCGCGTACAACCCGGGCGACAGGCCGTTGGCAACCAGCACCTGGGACACCGCCGGCCCGCCCAGCAGGCTGGTGGACACGATGCGGTCGCGGATGCCGATCTGGTACAGGTCGGTGGTCAACCGGTAGTTCTGCGTGGGTTCGTAGGTGAAGCCGAAGCTGTAGTTCAGCGATTTCTCCGGCTTGAGTTTCTCGGCGCCCAACGCCTGGGCTTCAGGCGTGTCCACCGGCAACACCTTGACCGGCACCGAGACCTGCTGGCCGTTGACCACGCCGCCGGAAGTAAAGGTGGATGACGCGTAAATCGTCTGCGCCAGCGAGGGCGCACGGAAGCCGTTGTTGATCGTGCCGCGCAGGGCAAACTCAGGCGTGAGCTTGAAGCGTGTCGACAACTTGCCGCTCCAGGTGCTGCCGATGTCCTGGGTGTAGCGCTCGTAACGCGCAGCGGCGCCGACGTACCAGCGGTCGGTCACGTCCAGGCCCAGGTCGACATAGCTGGCGACGTTGCTGCGGCTGATCTCCCCGGCATCCGCTGTGCTGGTGCCGTTGTACGAGGCCAGCCCCGGCAGCGGCGTCTGCCCGGCGAACGGCCCGCTCGGCAGCACGTAGTTGCCGGGCGTATAGGACGCATAGTCACCGGCTTCGATCTGGTACTTCTCCCAGCGATACTCAAAGCCGAACGCGGTTTGCAGCGGGTGGGCAAGGCCGATATCAAAGCGGCGGCTGAGGTCCAGGTTGTTGGTCCACTGGTCAAAGATCTGCGAGGCCAGGTTGAACGAGGTCGGGCTGGTGGGACCCCAGGACGGGTTCAGCGTGTTGTTGGCATTGAGCGTGGAGTCGTCTTCGCCCCAGGTCGAGCTGATGTCGTAATCCCAACCGCCGACCAAGCCTTTGAAGCCACCGGCCACCTGGAAGTCCTTGGTGCGGTTGCGCCGTTGCGCGTGGATGCCGTCGGGGTAGGGTGTGTTCGGGTCGCCGGCCAGGGCGGTGATTTCGTTGGGGCGGTAGTTGCCGGTGACCTTGGTGGTTTCCAGGTAGCTGGCGGTGGAGAACGAGTAGAACTTGAGGTCGTCCTGCAGCGGCAGTTCCAGGTTATAGCTGGCGTTGGTGACCTTCTCGCGGCCCAGGCCATAGCTGGGGTTCCAGCCGTGGCGGTTGACGGTCTGGTCGCGGCTGTCGGGTGCGGCGGCGGTGCCGTACAGACGCCCGGTGGCGCTGCCGGTACGGTCGAAGGGTTCCTGTTCCTTGACGTCCAGCGCCAGGTTGGCGAAGCCGTCGTTGGGCAGCGCCAGGCCGTAGTTGACAGTCTGGTGCACGGTGTCGCCGTCGCCCGCACCGTAGCGGCCGAACGAGGTTTCGGCGCTGCCACCGCTGTCGTTTTCCTTGAGGATGATATTGATCACCCCGGCGATTGCATCCGAGCCGTACTGGGCGGACGCACCGTCGCGCAGTACTTCGATATGGTCGATGGCCGACACCGGGATCAGGTCCAGGTTGACCGGCACCGCCGCCGTACCGATGCGCGCGAGGTTGTTGATCAGCGCGGTGTTGTGGCGGCGCTTGCCGTTGACCAGCACCAATACCTGGTCACCGGAAAGCCCGCGCATGGTCACGCCGCGGACCGACCATGAGGTGCCACCGCCGTTGATCGCCGGCAGGTTGAACGACGGCAGCAGACGCGCCAGCAGTTCCTTGAGGCCGACCTTGCCGCTGGCTTGCAGCTGCTCGGCGCTGATCACGTCGATGGGCGACGGGCTGTCGGCGAGGGTGCGGGCCTGGTTGCCTCGGTTGCCGGTGACGACGACGGTGCCGAGGGTTTTGTCGGGGGCTTCGGCTTGGGCTGGGAAGTTGATGGCGAGCAGGCTCAGCGCTGCTGCGCAATAGTGAAAGCGCGATGGAGGCATGGGACTATTTCCGAAGGACGAGAGAGCGCCGCCGACCCTTTGTGGGAGCGGGCAAGCCCACTCCCACAGGGGATCTTTGTTGTGGTTGAAAGGGCGTCAGGCCGCGTTGGCCGCTCTTACCCGATGCGGAATATCGTCATAGGCAATCAGCACCCGCTCCATGCGACGTGGGTAGTCGCCATAGTTGTAGACCGGATAATGCAGGGTGGAGCGGTTGTCCCAGAACGCCACCGAACCGGGGCGCCATTTGAAACGCACCTGGTGTTCCGGCTTGTTGAATTCCAGCAGCAGACGGTCGATCAGTTGCTTGCTCTGTTGCGGCGTCCAGCCGATCACCGAAGGGTTCTGCGAGAAGTTGATGAACAGGCCGTCTTCGCCGGTTTCCGGGTGGGTGCGTACCAGCGGGTGGGCGAGGATCGGGTAATCGTAGCCGACCTTGTCCAGGGACTTCTTGAAGTCGTGCACCACGTGCAGGTCGTCGATTTCGGCGCGCAGTTCATCCGGTAAGGCACGGTACACCGCACCGGCATCAGCCCACAGGGTGTCGCCGCCGACTTCTGGCAAATCCACCGCACGCAAGACCGCGCCAAGGGTGGGTTGCAGCAACCAGCTGGTGTCGGTGTGCCAACGGCCACTGATGCGCGGGCCGTAGAGCTTGCGTTCGTCCTGGGCTTCGATCAGGTGCGCGTGCGGCAGCGTCGGGTCGTTCTGCTGGGTGGTGGGATGTACGTACAGTTCGCCGAATTCCTTGGCGAAGGCGATCTGCTGCTCGGTGTTGATCGCCTGATCGCGGAAGAACAGCACCTTGTGCTTGAGCAGCAGTTCGCGCAGCTCGTCACGCAGGGCGGTGGTCAGCGGCTGGCGCAGGTCGATGCCGGCGATTTCGGCGCCGATCGTGGGTTCCAGGCGGGTGATGTGCAGGGTCATGCGGGTGTCCTCTCGTATGTGGGTTCAGCCTCCGCCTGGAGAGGGGTCGGATGTCGGGCCTGCACCCGGTGTGGGGGCAGGCAGGTTGGGTGAGTCAGATCACGTAGAAACCATGGGTGCCGTCGCGGGCCAGTTGGTCGACCAGGCCGAATTCCCAATCCAGATAGGCCTGCATGGCTTCCTTGGGGTTGTCGGTGCCTTCGTACGGGCGGCGGTAGCGGTCGATGCGCGGTGAGGCCAACTGAGTTTCACCTTCTTCCAGCGGCAGTTGCGCGTTGATCCAGCCAGCGGTGCCGTCCTGTAGCAGGAACACTTGCTTGCCGGTGAGGGCTTCGACTTCGGCCACCGCCAGGCGCGCCAACTGGCTGCTGCCGCAGGTCAGCACGTAGCGTTGGGCGGCGGGCACCTTGCCCAGGGCCTGGGGCAGTTGTGCGCGCAGGGCCCACCAGGCACCGGGGATGTGGCGCTTGACGTAGTTGGCGCTTGCGGTGAAGTCCAGCACCACGGTGTCGCCATGGCCGAGCCAGTCGCTGAGGGTTTGCGGGCTGATCAGTTCGGCTTGGGCGGGCGCCGGAACCGGCGCGACCCAGGCGCCTTTCTCGCTGAAGTGCGCCGGTTGCAGGTTATCCAGCACATGCACTTCCCAGCCCAGTTGCGCCAGCCAGGAGGCGGACATGTTGGCGCGCACACCGTCGTCATCCGCGAGTACCAGGCGTGCGCCACGCACACTGGCGACGTGGTCGGTTTCCTGCACCAACTGGCCGCCGGGTGTGGAGCGTGCGCCGGGCAGATGGCCGGCTTCAAATTCTTCCGGCGTGCGTACGTCGAACAGGTAAGTAGTACGCGTCGCTTCCTGCTGCCAGGTGTGCAGATCGGCCAGGGTCGCACGACCCACGCGGGCTTTGTCGGCAACGCGGCGCGCATCGGCGGCGGCGACCTGGCGATGTTCTTCCGAGGTCGGCGCAAAGCGGCGTGACTGGCCATGGGCGAGTTTCTGCCCGGCCAGGGTCCAGCCGATGGTGCCGTTGCGCAGCGCTGACACCGGGTTGGCCACGCCGGCATTGATCAGCGACTGGGTGCCGATAATGCTGCGGGTGCGTCCGGCGCAGTTGACGATGATGCGCGTGGCCGGGTCCGGCGCCAGCTCGCGGGCGCGCAACACCAGCTCGGCACCGGGCACGCTGATGCCGGTGGGGATGCTCATGGTCTGGTATTCGTCGAAACGCCGCGCATCGAGCACCACCACATCGGCCTGGCTGTCGAGCAGGGCCTGTACTTCCTCGGCGGCCAGCGACGGTGTGTGCCGCTCGCTCTCTACCAGTTCGCCAAACGCCTTGCTCGGCACGTTCACGTCGATGAACAGCTCGCCACCGGCCTTGCGCCAACCGTCCAATCCGCCTTCAAGCAGGCTGACCTGGGTGTAGCCCAAGGCGACCAGGCGCTCGGCAGCACGGGCCGCGAGGCCTTCGCCGTTGTCGTAGACGGTGACCTGGGTATCGCGCCGTGGAATGCGCGAATACACCTCCAGCTCCAGTTTGGACAGCGGTATGTTCGCGGCGAACAGCGGGTGGGATTCGGCAAACGGCGCCTCTTCGCGCACGTCGATCAGGGCCACTTCTTGATGGTCCAACAGGGCCTGGCGAAGCTGGGCAAAGCTGCGGGTGGATACAGTCGTCATAGGGCAGGGCTCTTTTCTTTGGACAAATCCCAGATATTCGGGAGGAAGGCGTTGGAATAACCGGAGATAAACAGTTTCTCGCTGCCGTCGGGCTGGTACACCGCCCGGCGCACCGCACCGATATTGGCGCCGTACACATGGATACTGATGGACACCTGGTCGCTGTGGGCATTGCTCACCTGGTGGATGTCGCCGACCTTGGGCGACACGGCTTCAACCTGGCCCGGCACCAACTGGATCGGTTTGCCTTCAGCCACCAGGCGGCCATCCGGCGCGCGCTCGAAGCCTTGGGAAAATTCCGCACCGCGCAGCATGCCGATCAGGCCCCACACCCGGTGGTCATGGATCGGTGTGCTTTGCCCCGGCCCCCACACAAAACTGACGATGCTGAAGCGCTGGCGCGAGTCGGCATGCAGCAGAAATTGCTGATAGCGCTCGGGATCGGGCTGGGCGAACGCATCGGGCAGCCAGTCGTCATGGCTGACCAGTTGCGCCAGTAGCTTGCCGCCACGGTGCAACAGGTCGCCTTCGCGTGGATTGCCGTCGATCAATTCCGCCAGGGCGCCGATGAAGGCTCTGAGTCTTTCGGGGTGCTTGGCCTGGGTCATGACAATTCCATGGTCGGTGGTGATGGGATTATCTAAGCATAATGTTTATAGTTAATATGCTATTTTTTAATGATTAGCTTATAGCTGAAGGTAATTTAGAACCGGTCTGAATAGCGTTAGACGTTATCGAGCACAGCGCGGGCTATCCAGACAGCGTTCCTGCAACTATGCTTCGCACACATCTTAATGACTGTTCTCTATGTGCGGCCCAAATGAAAATTGACGATATCGATGCCTTTGTCGAAGTGATTCGTTGCCAGTCCATCAGCCATGCCGCCGAGTCGTTGCAACTGACCCAGCCGGCCATCACCCGCCGCGTGCAGAACTTCGAGCAGGCGCTGGGCGTGGAGCTGTTCGACCGCAACACCAAACCCCTCAAGCCTACGCTGATCGGCACCCGCGTCTACGAGCAGTGCCGGCTGATTCTGCGCGAGATGGATGCGCTGCGTGAACTGGTGGCCACCGACGCTCCGCCCACCGGCGTGCTGCGCCTGGGTGTGCCGCAGACCATCGGTGATGTGGTGCTGCTCGATGCGCTCAAGCACCTGCGTACTGAATACCCGGACCTGCGTGCCCAGGTCGCCACGGGCTGGGGCAGCCAATTGGTCGGCAAGATCGAGCGCGGCGAGCTGGATGCGGCGGCGGCGTTGTTCCCGGCGGGCAAGATCTTCCCGGACAACATCATCGGCGAGTCCATCGGCAAGATGGAACTGGTGGTGGTCTGCGCCAAGGCCCAACTGCCCAAGAAGCCTTGCAAGCTGGCGGATGTGTACCAGAATGGCTGGATCCTCAACCCGGACGGCTGCGGTTTCCGCGCGGGGTTGCAGCGGACCCTGTCCGATCAGGGCCTGGCATTGCGGGTGAACCTGGAGACGTTCGGTACTGAGCTGCAATTGGGCCTGGTGGCGGACGGCCTCGGCCTTGGCCTGGTGCCACGTCCGTTGCTGGAACGCAGCGCACACCGCGAGCAACTGGCGGTGATGCCGCTCAAGGACTTCAAGCCGGTGATGGACCTGTGGCTGATCTATCCGCACTTCCTCGGTAACCTGCAGGGGCCGGTGGATGCGTTTGGCAAGTGGGTCGCGGCCTCGTTGCACAAGATCAAGGATGCAGCCTGATATGAAAAAAAATAATAATTAGCTTAGATTAAAATGTGCTTTTTATTATTTTTTTGCATCCCCTAGGCTTGCCTGGAAGTCCTTAAGGCCATCCAGGAAGTTTTGCCATGAGCAGCGTCACCTCGATTTCCAGCGTTTCCACCAATGTCCGCCAGCGCGTCACTCCGGAAGAATGGGAAGTGCGCGTCAAACTGGCCGCCGCCTATCGCCTGGCGGCCTTGTACAAGTGGACTGACCATATCTACACCCACTTCTCCGCCCGCGTACCGGGCCCGGACGAGCATTTCCTGATCAACGCCTTTGGCTTGTTGTTCGATGAAATCAGCGCGTCCAACCTGGTCAAGGTCGACCTTGACGGCACCATCGTCGACGACCCTACCGGCCTGGGCATCAACTATGCCGGCTATGTGATCCACAGCGCCATTCACGGTGCACGCCACGACCTGCAAGCGGTGCTGCACACCCACACCCGCGACGGTATTGCGGTGTCGGCGCAAAAAGACGGCCTGCTGCCGATCTCCCAGCATTCCATCGGTTTCTCCGGGCGCGTGGCGTACCACGGGTATGAAGGCGTTGCCCTCGACCTTGACGAGCGTGAGCGGCTGGTCGCGGATTTGGGTGATAAGAGTGTGATGATCCTGCGTAACCATGGGTTGTTGACGGCGGGCGTCAGTGTTGAACATGCGTTCCAGCAGCTGCAGCAGTTGGAGCGTGCGTGCAATATCCAGGTCGCAGCGCAGGCGGCGGGGAATGCGGAGTTGATTTTCCCGCCGAGGGAGGTGGTGGAGAAGGTTGAGCAGCAGGCCAAGGTGTTTGCCAGTGGCGAAGGACCGGGTGTGGCGCGGCATTGGAATGCGTTGATCCGGCAGTTGGAGCGCAGTGATACCGACTACAAGGACTGAATCTTCAGTGGGGGAGTTGGCTCACCAACTCCCCTGGGGATCAAGCCACTTGCTGGGCCTGCTCGCGTTCAGCGATCAACTGGCGGGTGAGAGGAATCAGGCGCTTGCCATAGTCAATGGCATCATTCAATGGATCAAACCCACGGATCAGGAACGTGGTGATCCCCAGATCGTAGTAATCCACCAACGCCTCCGCGACTTGCTCAGCGGTGCCTACCAGCGAAGTGGAGTTACCCTGTGCACCGAGCAACCCCGCAATCCCCGTCCACAAACGCTTATCCAGCCGCGATCCCTGCGCGGCCGCCGCGAGCAACCGGCGTGAGCCTTCATTCGGCGGTTCACGCCGCACAAAGCCATTTTTTTCGGCCAACTCGGTGGCCTGCTGCAAGATGCGCTCAGCCCGTGCCCACGCCAGTTCTTCGGTCTCGGCAAGGATCGGCCGCAACGACAAACTAAAACGAATCGTACGCCCATGCTTGGCCGCTTCGGCGCGCACCTGGGTCACGATCTCACGCACTTGTTCGTAAGTTTCGCCCCACAACGCGTACACATCGGCGTGCTTGCCCGCCACTTCGATCGCGGCTTTGGACGAACCACCAAAATACAGCGGGATATGCGGTTGTTGCGGCGACTTCACCGTGGAATGCGCGCCTTCGACCTGATAGTAGGTGCCCGAAAAATCGAAGGGCTGTTCGCGGGTCCATTCCTGGCGCACCACGCTCAGGTATTCGTCGGTACGGGCGTAGCGTTCGTCTTTACCGATGTGGCTGCCGTCGGCGCGCAATTCGCGATCATCGCCGCCGGTGATGATGTGCACCGCCGTGCGTCCACCGTTGAACACGTCCAGGGTGGCGAACTGGCGTGCCGCCAACGTGGGCTGGGCGAAACCTGGGCGGTGCGCAATGAGGAATTGAAGTTTTTGGGTCACGCTGGCGGCGTGGGACGCGATCAGCGTGCTGTCCGGGCTGTTGGAGTGGAAGGCCACCAGCGCGCGGTCGAAACCAGCCTCTTCGTGGGCGCGGGCCACGGTCTCCACATAGTCGGGTTGCAGGGTAGGGCCGCTGCGCGGGTGGATCTCGGAAGCGTGATGGCCGCCGATATAGCCGATGAATTCGATGCTCATGGTCTGTCCTTGTCTTGGGTGTGATTGGCACCTCCACCGGGCAGGGGGTCGGTTATTCGCGTCCAAAGTAGGGGCAGGGGGCAGGGCTGTAAAATGCCGATTGGTTCTAACCTAATTATTAAAATGTAGAATCATGATTTAGCTTTTTTATCAGTAATTTGCATTTTGTGCGCATTAGGTTATTCCTACAAAGACTTTCACGTCGGTTTTTTATGCGATTAGCATGACCCTGCAACGGCGTGCCTGGCCGTGACTTTTAGGGAATGAAAGCCTGATGAGCGAGACGATCACCGTCAACAAACGCGAGAGCGCAGCGAAAGTGGTGCGCACCTGGCGCCCTCCCGATGCCCTGCTACGGCTGATCAGTCCTATTGTGTTGTTGCTGCTGTGGGAGCTGGCGTCGCAAGTGGGCTGGATTCCTGCACGAGTCATCGCGGCGCCCTCGCAGATTGGCGGGACGTTATGGGCGATGATCGCCTCCGGCGAGCTGGGCAAGCACCTGCTGGTGTCGTTGCAGCGAGCGTTGTTTGGTTTGAGTATCGGCGTAAGCATAGGTGTGGTCGCGGCGCTGATTTGCGGCCTGTCCAAGCGCGGCGAGGTGGTCCTCGATTCGCCAATGCAGATGCTGCGCACCATCCCGTCCCTGGCCCTGGTGCCGCTGTTTATCCTGTGGTTCGGCATCGGCGAGTTCACCAAGATCGCGCTGATCGTAACGGGCACGACCTTCCCGGTTTATCTCAACCTGTTCGCCGGTATCCGCAATATCGATCCCAAATTGATCGAGGCGGCCAACACGCTGGGCCTCAACCGGCGTGAGCTGATCTGGCATGTGATTCTGCCGGGTTCGCTGCCGTCGTTCTTCGTCGGCCTGCGCTACGCCCTGGGCATTTCCTGGCTGGCCCTGGTGTTTGTCGAACAGATCAACACCACTGCCGGTATCGGCTTCCTCGCCAGTGACGCGCGCGACTTCATGCGCACCGACGTCATCGTCATTTGCCTGTTGATCTACAGCGTGCTCGGCCTGTTGATCGACGGCCTGATCCGCACCCTCGAACGCTTCGCCCTGGCCTGGCGGCCATCCTTTGTGAGGAACTGACATGTCGACGCTAGAAGCTCCCGTACAACTGCGCAACGTGGTTCGCCAGTTCGGCCAGCAGCGGGTCATCGATGGCCTGGACCTGGACATCGCCCCCGGCGAATTCGTGGCCTTGCTCGGCGCC
This sequence comes from Pseudomonas azotoformans, assembly GCF_001579805.1. Taxonomy (NCBI): domain Bacteria; kingdom Pseudomonadati; phylum Pseudomonadota; class Gammaproteobacteria; order Pseudomonadales; family Pseudomonadaceae; genus Pseudomonas; species Pseudomonas azotoformans. Next base: position 4,194,475 of record NZ_CP014546.1, read on the forward strand.
AGCGGTTCCGGCAAGACCACGTTGCTGCGCAGCCTGGCCGGCCTCGACAGTATCGACAGCGGCCAACTGCGTGTGCCCAAGGCGCGAGCGGCGGTGTTCCAGGAGCCGCGCCTGATGCCGTGGAAGCGCGCCTGGAAAAACGTGGTGCTCGGCTTGCGCATTCCCGACGCCAAGGCCCGTGCCGTGCAAGCCTTGACCGAAGTCGGCCTGGCCCATCGCCTGGAGGCCTACCCGGCCACCCTGTCCGGCGGCGAAGCCCAGCGCGTGGCCCTGGCCCGTGGCTTGGTGCGCGAGCCCAAGTTGTTGCTGTTGGATGAACCGTTCGCCGCCCTCGACGCTCTGACCCGCATCAAAATGCACCGCCTGATCATCGAGCTATGGCGCAAGCACACCCCGGCGGTGTTGTTGGTGACCCATGATGTGGACGAGGCGATCCTGTTGGCCGACCGGGTGATCGTGCTGGCGGATGGCAAGGTGGCCGAGCAACTGACGATTGATCTTCCCCGCGCACGGGACACCGGCCAGGACGGCTTCCAGGCCATCCGCGCGCGCCTGCTGCACCTGCTCGGCGTGGAAGTGGGCATACCGGCGGCTCGGCCGACAGCAGTCAGCCTGCGACGGGTGGCCCAAGGCTGACCCTCGATAACGTTGTATTTCCCTCGACACTGAGGTCTGATGGGCGCCGAAAACGGCCACGTCAGATTGGGGATATATGCGGGCAGAACTTGCGCAATATGGCGGTATCACCGTCATGATTCCGGCCGCCATCATCATTGCCGTGTGGCTCAGGTATTCCAACCCTTGGGCGCTTCGAGCCTGGGTCATTACCGTCGGTGTCACGTATTCGATCGTCGCGTTCAGCAAGTTGCTGTTCAAGGGCTGGGGCTTGTCCTTCCAGCACCTGGACATTGCCGTGCTCAGTGGTCATGCCATGAATACGAGCTTGATGGTCACCGTGGCACTCAGCCTGGTGGCGCGCCAGTTCAACCCGGCGCTGCGCTGGCCGGCGGCGGGCGTGGGAGTGTTCGCCAGTCTCTGGTTCAGTGCCTATTGCGTCGCACCCTATATCCATCCACTCAACGAGGCCGTGGCCGGCGGCCTGTTGGGCGCCAGCGCGGCTATTGCGTTTCTGTGGCGTATTGAAGCCACCCCGATCAAGGTGTCACCCTCTTTTATCAGCGGTGGCCTGGTGGTCTTGCTGGTGTGCGCCCTGATGCCCAAATACAACGCCGAGTTGTTGCTCAACCGGGTGGCAATCGCCTTGTCAGGCGCCGATCAAGCCCATCAAGCGCCTTCGTGGCGGTTGGACTCGGCGCACAGAGACGCCGAGTAATTCACCAGGTCCAATGCCCGGTTGCTGTCCACCAACAGTTCCAGCAGCACCGTTTGTGCGTTGAAGCGCCGCACATCGCCTCGACGCCGCGCTTCCTTCATCTGCTTGAACAGCGTGTGGGTGATTTGCTGCGGGGAACTGCCCTGCAGTTGATTGAGCCAACGGCCGATGGCCTGGGTGTTACGCCGGTACTGCGCGCCCACTGCCGGCTCGGCGAAGGCTTCGAACATCCCCGTGAGTTTCCTCAGCGCATAGCTGCGTATCACCTCATCCAGCAGGCTCATGGCCGTTCCTCGGTGCCGGAGATGTTCGCCAGCAACTCGGCCGTCTTGACCTGCATGAGCTGGCTATCACCCCGACTTTCCACGCACAGGCATACCGACAACGGGTCACTCACCTGCAACTTGAAACGCCAATCGGCAAACACCATGGACAGCCCGGAACAGGACTCGTCGCTGGCCAGCGAGTTGTCGCTGTACAACACCTGCATGCGCTGGACGACGCACGTCGAGTTATTCACTTCGATATGAATATTCCCCGAAGAGGGGAACAGGCCAATACGTTCTACCAATAACTTTGAAGTGTTCATGGCCGACCCTTGTTGTTACGGATGGGCGGCACTTTATTATGCAAAGGACTAAAAGTACTGGAATGTTATTTTTCGTCGGTGAATACGATTTTGTTATTTTTAGTCTGTTTCGATGAGTGGTCGAAGTTCCTGGCTTGTGAGCATAATCGTCTCGCTGCTTGAAGTAAGGTCATCCCTTTTACTACCGGGTTAATACTGTACGGCGCGTGGGAGGTTGCCTTGTTCAATAGGATTTTGATTGTGTGCGTCGGCAATATCTGTCGAAGCCCCACGGCAGAACAATTACTGCGCAATGCACTTGCGTCCTCCGCCATTGAAGTCAGTTCGGCGGGGCTCGCGGCATTGCGTGACAGCCCGTTGGAGCCCACGGCTTCACGCGTGCTTGAAGAGCATGGTCATGCGCCAGGCTCACACAAGGCGCGGCAGCTGACCAGCGACGCGGTCAGTGATGCAGACCTCGTCCTGGTGATGGAGCGGCGGCACATCGAAGGGGTGCTCAGTCTCGCTCCGCAGGCGCGGGGCAAAGTGTTTCTGTTGGGTAAATGGCAGTCCGATCGGGAAATCATGGACCCTTATCGTCAGGGCAAGTCGGCCTTTGTTCATGCTTATACGCTGATAGAACAAGCGACACAGGCGTGGGCGCGAAGATTGATCAGTTGAGTATTTATGCACGTTAATTGAGCGTGTATGTAGTGAGTGAACCCGTTAAATGTGCATGGAGCCGGGCGACTTATCATCCTGTGCCATTGCTTGACTATCTGTTAGAAAAAAAGAACTGACTTATGCAATCAGCACCTGCAATAACGTCGCACAACGGCGAAGAAACAGACCTGGATTTCATGATGTTGCTGGGCACTTTGCTGGACCATAAGTGGCTTATCGGTGGGATCAGTCTTGTCTTTATGGCGCTGGGTGTGACCTATGCCGTGTTGACACCTCCCGTCTATCAGGCGACTGCGCTGGTCCAGGTCGAGCCGAAGAAAAGCGACATGCTGGGCTTTTCGGATGTCGGCAGCCTGCTCGGCAAAGAGTCGCCCACCGTCACCGAAATCGAGCTGATCCGCTCGCGAATCACCATTGGTACCGCCGTCGACAACCTCAACCTAGACCTTGAGGTGAAGCCCAAGCGTTTTCCGTTGATCGGTGATTTCATGGCGCGCCGTTTCAAACCTGCACAGGCTGACGCTGTGGCGAGCCCATGGCTGGGTCTGGACAGCTACGGTTGGGGTGGCGAGGACCTGAAGTTCTCGCAGTTTCGGCTTCCAGCAGACCTGTTGGGCCAGGAACTGACCTTGACCGCCGACAGTGGCAACCGTTTTACCCTGACAGATCAAGACGACAGGGTTTTGCTGACGGGGCAGGTGGGGCGCTTCTACGAAAGCAATGGCATCCAGCTGCGGGTCGAGACGCTGCAAGCCAACCCTGGCATGCAATTCAGCGTGGTCCGTTCGCCACGCCTGACCAGTATTCTGCGCTATCAGAAGTTGCTTGATGTCGCGGAGCGCGGCAAGGAATCGGGCATCATCGGCCTGGCGTTGGAAAGCACACGACCGGCCGCGGCCATTCAAGTGCTCAACGAAGTGGCACGCATCTATGTGCGCCAGAATATCGAGCGCACGTCCGCTGAGGCGGCCCAGAGCCTGGCCTTCCTCAAGGATCAACTGCCCCAGGTGCGCAAGGATGTCGAACAGGCCGAGACAGCGCTGAATAAGTTTCAGATCCGCAACAAGACCATCGACATCAGCCTTGAGGCCAAGGCGATTCTTGATCAGATCGTCGCACTGGACGCCAGCATCTCGGAACTCAAGATGCAGCAGGCCGAGATCGAACGTAAGTTCACGCCCCAGCACCCGGTGTATCGGGCACTGCTGACGCAATTGGCAGAACTCACTGCACGTCAGAATGAGCTGGCCAAGAAGGTCGAGAGCCTGCCCACCACTCAGCAAGAGCTGCTGAGCCTGACCCGAGACCTCAAAGTCAGCACCGAGATCTACACGCAACTGCTGAACAAATATCAGGAACTGGACGTAATGCGTGCCGGCACAGTCGGCAACGTGCGCTTGATCGACACTGCCGATGTCGACCTGCGCAACCCGATCAGGCCGCAAAAAGCCCTGATTGTGGTGATCGCCACCCTGCTCGGTGCCTTTGTCGCGATTGCCCTGGTGTTGTTTCGCAAGGCGCTCAATCGCGGCGTTGCCAACCCCAGTGAACTGGAAAAGCTCGGCTTGCCGGTCTATGCGGCGATCCCGTTCAGCGCCATTCAGAAGGACATGGACCAGAAGCTTTCGCGTGGCGGCAAGGCTGACTCAACGCAACTGCTCGCCCTCAGTCATCCAACCGACCTGGCCATTGAAGGGCTGCGCAGCCTGCGCACCAGCCTGCATTTCGCGATGCTGGAAGCCAGCAACAACCGCCTGATGATTTCCGGGCCCAGCCCACAAGTCGGCAAGACATTCGTCTCGGCGAACCTGGCGGCGGTGGTTGCCCACTCGGGCCAGCGGGTGTTGTTGGTGGACGTGGACATGCGCAAGGGCTACTTGCACAAAGTCTTTGGTGTGCCGGCTGACAACGGTCTGTCCGATCTGCTGGCCAAGCGTTGCGAGCTCAGTTCGGTCATCCACCCCACGGCGGTGGAAAACCTGCACGTCCTGGCCCGTGGGCGCATTCCGCCGAACCCTTCGGAGCTGTTGATGCACGCCAATTTCAGCGCGTTCCTCGAACAGGTCAGTGGGCTCTACGACCTGGTGATCCTGGATACGCCGCCGTTCCTGGCCGTCACCGACGCAACCATCGTTGGACGCCAGTCCGGCACCAACCTGATCGTGGCCCGATTCGAACTGAACTCGGCGCGCGAAGTGGAGCTGACGATGCGCCGCTACCAGCAGAACGGCATCGAACTCAAAGGCGCGATCTTCAACGGCATCGAGAAGCGATCATCCGCCAAGTACGGGTATGGCGCCTACAGCTATTACCACTACGAGTACAAGTCAGACAGCGTTTGATCCCTGATGGCAGGCAATTGAAATCCAACGCGCAGCACGTCTACCACTGGCCGCAGGTTCAAAGAGAAGCGTTATGAAAGTCACTGTTTTTGGGATTGGTTATGTGGGGTTGGTCCAGGGCGCAGTGCTCGCCGAAGTTGGCCACGATGTGCTGTGCGTCGACATCGACGCCCAGCGGGTCGAGCGCCTGAAACAGGGACACATCCCGATTTACGAACCCGGCCTGGAGACTCTCGTCAGGGAAAATCATGCGGCCGGCCGCTTGAATTTCACCACCGACGCCGTGGCCGCGGTCCAGCATGGTGAGGTGCAGTTTATCGCCGTGGGCACGCCGCCGGATGAAGACGGTTCGGCCGACTTGAAGTATGTGCTGGCGGTGGCCGAGACCATTGGGCAGCACATGCAGGCGCCGCTGACGGTCATCGACAAATCCACCGTTCCGGTGGGCACGGCTGACAAGGTCAGCGCGCGCGTTGCCGCCATGCTCGCGCTGCGTGCGCGTACCGACTTGGCCTTCGACGTGGTGTCCAACCCGGAGTTTCTCAAGGAAGGCTGCGCGGTGACGGACTGCATTCGGCCGGACCGCATCGTCATCGGCACCGCCAGTGGGCATGCGGAAGCGGTGATGCGCGAGCTTTACGCACCGTTTAATCGCAACCGCGAAAAGATCATCGTGATGGACGTGCGCAGCGCGGAGTTGACCAAGTACGCCGCCAATTGCCTGCTCGCCACCAAGATCAGCTTCATGAACGAGATGGCCAACCTGGCCGAGCGCCTTGGTGCGGATATCGAGATGGTGCGCCAGGGTATCGGTTCCGATCCGCGCATCGGCTATCAGTTCCTGTATGCGGGCGTGGGGTACGGAGGCTCGTGTTTTCCAAAGGACGTGCAGGCCTTGATCCAGACCGCCGAGACCCTCGACTTTGACGCCACGTTGCTCAAGGCGGTGGAACGGCGCAACGCTGACCAGAAGAACAGCCTGTTCAACAAGATCTCCACTCATTTCAAGGGTGAGTTGGCAGGCAAGACCTTCGCGCTCTGGGGGCTTAGTTTCAAGCCCAATACCGATGACATGCGCGAGGCGCCAAGCCGTGTGTTGATGGAGGCCCTCTGGCGTGCGGGGGCAAAGGTGCAAGCCTTTGACCCGGAAGCCATGGAAGAAACCCAGCGCCTGTATGGCGACCGCGATGACCTGCGCCTTTGCGGCACCAAGGAGGCCTGCCTCAAAGGTGCCGACGCCTTGCTGATCGTCACCGAGTGGCAGGTGTTCAAGGCGCCGGACTTCAGGGTGATCCAGCAGCAACTCCAGCAACCGCTGATTTTCGACGGGCGCAACCTGTTCGACCCGGTCAGCATGAACAAGAAGGGCATTCACTACGTCTCCATTGGGCGACCCGTGAACCCATGAGCGTGCTCAAAAGAATCGTCAGCGGCATTGGCGCCAATTCGTTCGGTCAGGTAGTGAACCTGCTGATTCAACTGGTGAGTGTCCCGGTGCTGATCGCCAGTTGGGGGTTTGGCGCCTACAGCGAGTGGGTGGTGCTGTCGGCAATTCCGACCTACCTGGCGCTGTCCGACCTGGGCGTGACCACGGCGGCTTCGAGCAAAGTGGTGATCTGGCATGAACGCGGGCGGTTGAGGGTCGCGCGGGCGGTCTACAGCACCAGCTTTGCGTTCCTGCTGCTGGCCGGATTCAGCGTGTTGTTGCTGGCCGTGGGATCGCTGGCGTTTTTCGACCTGTTCAGCCTGCTCAATCTCAAGTCGATCAGGAGCGGCGACGGGGTGTTGATCCTGTCGGCGCTGACGGGCTATTCGTTGCTGTGCCTGTTGACCAACATGATCTCGATCCGCTATCGGGCCTTCAAGGTGTTGCCATTGTCCTCGTTCATCATGAACGTCATTCGCATGCTGGAATGGTCGGCCGCCTTGTTGTGCGCTTATCTCACCCAGAGCTTGGTCGCCACCAGCCTGATGCTGTTGGCTGTACGCCTGGTTGGCCTGGTGAGCAAGAACCTGATCGCCAACCGATTGGGCATCACCTTGCGATTCAACCCCTCGATGATCGGCAAACGCGCGTTCGTCACCTTGATCAAACCGTCGATTGCCTCGCTGGCTTTCCCGATTGGCCTGGCGCTGAACGTGCAGGGGTTGATCATTTTGTTGTCGGTGCTGCTGTCTCCGGCCCATGCGGCGATATTCGGGCTTTACCGCACCATTTCTCGGGTGCTGGTGCAGTTTTCGACCGTGGTGAACCAGTCGCTGTGGCCGGAAATTTCCTATGCGTTCTCCATCGGCGATAACCAGCTGGTCAGGAAAATGATCCGTTACGCGTTGAAATTCTCCTTGCCCATCGCCTGTGTGATGGGGGCGCTGGTGGTGGTGTACGGCGGGACGATTTTTGATGTGTGGTCGGGACGCAAGGATGATTACTCATCGAGCATCATGCTGGTGCTGATCATCGGCGCGCTGACCCACGTGGCCTGGCAAGTCTATTGGGTCGCGCTGATGGCGACGGCGTCTTATGCATCCTTTGCCGTGGTGTTCATGCTGGTGTCGATCGCCAGCAGCCTGGCGGTGTTTTGCCTGGCGCAGGACTACGGTCTGCTGGGCGTCTGCTATGTGCTGGTGGCCACCGAAGTGGTGCTGTTCGGCTTCGCCAAGCGCGGGTTCCATCGCCTTGAAGTGAGGATGGCCCGTGCTGATTGATCACCTGGTCCGCCATCGACTCAAAGTCAGCCTGCTGACGCCACAAGGGCTCAAGTACCTGGCCAAACGCGTGCTGTTGCTGGGCCGGCTGCTAACGGCCAGTCGCCGGCAGCGCGCCTTGCGCCGACAGGGGGCCATGCTGGGTGAGTTGGTCATGATCAACGCCGTGGAGTTCGAAGGCACCCTGCGTTGTTTCAGCCTCGGCACCGGCAGTTTTATCGGCAAGCGCAGCTTTATCCAATTGCATGCCCCCGTTCGCGTGGGCGCCCATGTGGCGATCAATGAGGGGGTGCGCATTCTGACCGGCACCCATGGCCTGGATGATCCTGCATGGCGGTTGAAGGTGGCGCCGGTGGTGATCGGCGATTACGCGTGGATTGCCACCGACGCGATCATCTTGCCGGGGGTGACGATTGGCGAAGGTGCCGTGGTTGGCGCGGGCAGCGTGGTCGGTCGCGATGTGCAGCCCTACACCGTCGTGGCGGGTAATCCGGCGCGGTTCATTCGCGCGCGCGCTGCGCAGACCTTCACCTACAGCCCGGTACGCTCCAGTGCCGTGGTCGAAGCCTGGATGGGGAAATAAGATGATCCTGGTCGCCCATCCGGTTGGTAATCAGAATGTCCGCGCATTGCTGCGCGCGTTGAATCAGCGGCAGTTGCTGCACTCGTTTCATACCTCGCTGGCCTTGCACAAGGGTTCATTCCTCTGTCGCCTCCCCGTGATCGGCAAGGAGTGCCTGCGGCGCACCTTTGATCAAGTGGACGGCGCCTTGCTGCACAGCTACCCACGGGTTGATGTGCCGCGTGTGCTGTGTGACAAGCTGAAGTGGTATCGCTTCACGCAGCGCAACGTTGGAATGTTCTGTCCGGAAAATGTGTACCAGCACATTGACCAGGCCAGTGCCCACTTCCTGTACCGGACCCCGCGCAAACCCAGCCAGGTGTATGGCTATGACGGCAAGTGCCTGGGCTTGTTCAAAGCGGCCCGGCACATCGGCGGTATTGCCCTCAACTATGAGGCGGCCTTCGGCTCTATCGCCTACGCGTGCAACGTGCTGGAGCATGAGCGCGAGGCCAATCCGGCCTGGCGGGCGAGCATCCCGAATATCAGTGACGACACCCAGCGCAAGCAGACCGAGGAGTTGGCGCTGGCGGACCGGATCATCGTGGCGAGTACGTTTGCCAAGCGCACACTGGGTGACCATGGCATCGCTGCAGACAACATCTCGATCACCCCTTACGGTGCCCCCGCGCCGATGCTGTGCCATAAGGTCAATGCGCGGCGGGGCGGGCGCTTGAAGGTGATGTATATCGGCGCGCTGACCCAGCAAAAAGGCATCTCGTATTTCTTCGATGCGCTGAACCTTGCCGCGAGCAGCGTGGCTCTTGACGTCACGGTGATCGGCGGCGACTACGCCAATGGCCGCAACCCGGCACTCAACGCCGAGCTGAAGAAGTACCAGTGGTTCAGTTCAGCCTCCCACGATGAGGTGATCCAGCACTTGCTGGAGGCCGATGTATTGGTCCTGCCTTCACTCGCCGAGGCGTTTGGCCTGGTGGTGGGGGAGGCTCTATCGACGGGGACGGCGGTGATCGTGTCGCACAACTGCGGCGCGGCGGACCTGATCGTTGAGGGGGTCAATGGTTATGTGGTGCCGATCCGTTGCGCCGAGGCCATCGCCCGTCATCTGGTGGACCTGGCCGAGGACACACAAAAACTCAATGAGTTGAAGCACAACGCCGTCTTGTCCGCCGGTGGCACAACCTGGGAGAGCTACGCCAAGGGGGTGATGGATGCCATCCTTTGCCAGTCCTGAGCCGGTCAGCCTGCGTGAGCGCTACCGGTTGCGCGTGGTCAGTGCGTTCGTGCTCATCTACCTGTTCATCCTGTTCGAAGGGGTCTTGCGCAAGTGGGTGGTGCCGGGGCTCAGCTCAGTCATCTACTTCATCAAGGACCCGATCGTCCTTTACATTTATGGGTGCGCCTACCGGTTCGGGTTTTTCTCGAAGAACCTGGTATCGGCCTACTTTGTCGTGCTGGTGCTGGTGTTTTTCGTGCTGGTGTCGGCGTTTTTGTTGAGCAGCCCCGAAGGCGTTGTCATCTACGGCTATGGCGTGCGCAACTACTTGCTGTATTTCCCGTTGATCTTTGTTGCCGGCAAGACGCTCAGGCTGACGGATGTCTACCGGTTCGCGCGTATCACGCTGTTTGCGGCGATCCCGATCAGTGTCCTGGTGGTGCTGCAGTATTCGTCCGGGCCGCAGGCGTACGTGAACAAAGGCATTGGCGATGATGACTTCATCTTCATGATTGCCGACGGCGTGGTGCGGCCGTACGGGACCTTTACCTTCACGGCCGGGCACGTGGTGTATGTGTCTGCCTGCTTTGCGTTCCTGGTCGCGGCGGTTTTCGACAAGGCCTTGTTCCGTGCGGTGTTTGCGCGGCGTTATGGGCTTTTTGCGCTGTCGGCGGCGTCCGTGGCGGTGATGTGCTTCCTCACGGGCTCCAGGGCCATTTATGCGTATGCCGCGATCGTGCTGCTGGCCGCGCTGATGGTCGCCTTGATCAAGAAATCCCAGCGCAACCTGCTGTCGCTGTTTTTCTTGGCGGCCGCGTTGTTTGTCAGCCTGCTGATTTTCATGTCCACCGACAGCTACCAGGTGCTGGTGGAGCGCAACCGCAGTGCGGTGGCCAGTGAAGGGTCGCCGGTCACTCGTGCGTTCTCCAGCCTGTATGCCTTCACGCGTGTAGTCGACGACGCGCCGCTGTGGGGCCATGGCATCGGTTCAGGTACCAACGCCGCCTCGACAATCCTGCGCGCCGGGCGGGAACAGGGCGCGGGCTTTCTGCTGGCGGAGGATGAATGGTCACGCATCGTGCTGGAGATGGGCCTTCCCGCCGGATTGATGTTCATCCTGTTCAGGATCTTCGTCCTGCTCTGGTTGTTGCTCAAGTCCTACACGGCGCTGGTCAGGCAGGGCACCGGCGTGCCGTTGCTGCTGTGCGGGTTCCTGGCACCGATCCTGTTCAACGGCGTGATGACCATGCAGGGCACGTTCCTGGCGTTTGGCGTGTTCTACGCCTGCCTGATCCTCGCGGCTTGCAAGAAAACCTGAACTCACTCAACGCATCAGCGGACGACAGCACTTGAAGTTACTCAGAATCATCTCTTCGGTCAGACCGGAAAAAGGTGGGCCGATCAACGCGGCTCGGGAGATCGACACGCTGCTCATTCGGGACGGGCATCGTGTGGATGTGCTGACGCTGGATGGCGCGTTCGCGGTCGACTATCCCGGCACCGTGCATTTCATGGGCCCCAGCCGGTTTGGCTACGGGTTGAACGGCAACCTGCGCCCTTGGTTGGAGCAGCATGCCCGCGACTATGATTTTTTTATCATCAACGGCTTGTGGCAGTACCACGGGTTTGTCGCCCGCCAGGTACTGAACAAGCTCGGCCGGCCGTACATCGTGTATACCCACGGCATGCTTGATCCCTGGTTCAAGCACGAATACCCGCTCAAGCATTTAAAGAAATGGCTGTACTGGCCCTGGGGTGAATACCGCGTGCTGAGGGATGCGCGGCGCGTGGTGTTTACCAGTGAGGAAGAACAGCTTCGCGCGCGTGAATCGTTCTGGCTCTATCGCGCCAATGAAACGATTACGGCCTATGGCACGTCCAGCCCGCCGGCTGACGAGGCACGCCTGGCACACGACTTCGTCGCGGCGCACCCGCAGCTCAAAGGCAAGCGGGTGGTGCTGTACCTCAGCCGTATCCACCCGAAAAAGGGCTGTGACCACCTGTTGCAGGCGTTCGCCCAGGTAGCCGGGCAAGACGAGCGCCTACACCTGGTGATGGCGGGTCCGGATCAGGGCGGTTGGGTGCAGGCGCTGCGCAACCAGGCCGAGCAGTTGGGCATCGCCGACCGTATCACCTGGCCCGGCATGCTGCAGGGCGAGGCCAAGTGGGGCGCGTTTTATGCCGCCGAGGTGTTCTGCCTGCCGTCGCACCAAGAGAATTTCGGCGTGGTGGTGGCGGAGGCGTTGGCCTGCGGCAAGCCCGTGCTGATCAGTGACAAGGTGAACATCTGGCGCGAAATCGAGAAGGACGCTGTGGGGTTTGTCAGCCCAGACACGGCGGCCGGTGCCGTGCAGAACCTGCAGCGCTGGTTGCAACTGGATGCGACTGCTTATGCGCAGATGTCCGAACGGGCCAAAGTGTGTTTTGCCGAGCGCTTTCATATCCGCCGGGGGGCGCAGCGCCTGCTGGAAATTGTGCGGGAGTGCTTGCCGTGATTCTCCAAGGCAATGACCCGCATCGCTCGCCGTCTTTCTCACTGGGCCATCGTTTGCGTCGCCTGCTCTGGAACCTGGTGTACGTGGTGCTGTTTCGCACCAGCCCACGCCCGTTTCATGCCTGGAGGGCGTTCCTGCTCAGGTTGTTCGGTGCGCGGCTGGGCAAGGGCGTGCATGTGTATCCACGGGCCAAGGTCTGGGCCCCCTGGAACCTGGAACTGGGTGATCATGTCGGGATCGCCGACGGCACCACGCTGTACAACATGGCGTTGATCCGCATCGGGCGCTACAGCGTGGTGTCCCAGGGGGCACACCTGTGCGGCGGCTCCCACGACTACAACAGCAAGAACTTCCAGCTGTATGCCAAGCCCATCGTACTGGGGGAACACGTGTGGGTGTGTGCCGAAGCCTTTGTCACCCTGGGTGTCAGCGTGGCCGACGGGGTGGTGGTGGGGGCCCGCTCCCTGGTGATCAAGAGCATCGCGCAGCCGTGGAGCGTGCACGCCGGGCATCCATCACGGCAGATTGGCCTGCGTACCCCGCACGACCAGGCGGTGGAACCATGAAGCGCGAAACCGTCAGCGTGATCATCCTCACCTACAACGAAAGCCTGCACATCGCGCGGGCCATCGACTCGGTGCGCGCCTTCAGTGACGAAGTGCTGGTGGTGGACTCGTTTTCCACCGACAACACCTGCGACATCGCCCGCCGCCATGGGGCAATGGTGGTGCAGCACGCCTTCGTCAACCAGGCCAAGCAGTTCCAATGGGCGCTGGACAATTTGCCGATCACCGGCAATTGGACCCTGCGCCTGGACGCCGACGAAATCATCGAGGCCGACCTTGCCGCGCAGATCAATACGCGGCTGCCAGGCCTGGCCCGCGATATCACCGGCATCAACTTCAAGCGCAAGCATATTTTCATGGGCCGCTGGGTGCGCCATGGCGGCCGCTACCCGTTGAAAATGCTGCGGCTGTGGCGCACGGGCCTGGGGCGCATGGAAGACCGCTGGATGGACGAGCACATCTCGGTTGCCGAGGGTCGCACCATCACCCTGGAAGGTGGGTTTGCCGACCATAACCTGCATGATTTGACGTTCTTTACCCACAAGCACAACGGCTACGCCACTCGCGAGGCCATCGAAATACTCAATGCGCGGCTCGGGCTGTTTGCCATCCGCGATGAAGTGCACAGCGGCAAGAGTTCGTTCCAGGCCAAGGCCAAACGCCTGGTCAAGAACCGCGTGTACAACCGCGTGCCGTTCACCCTGAGTTCCACGGCGTATTTCTTGTGGCGCTACATCATTCAGCTGGGGTTTCTCGATGGCCGCAGCGGCCTGGTCTATCACCTGCTGCAAGGCTATTGGTACCGCTTCCTGGTGGGCGCGAAGGTGCTCGAACTGGAAACCGCAATTGCTCATTTAAACGATAAGGACGCCATTGTCCGCGAACTTTCAAAGTTGACCGGACATAACTTGAACCTGCCCACACAGCAGTAACTGACCGTTTTTAACAAACACCCAAGTTTGGGTGAAGGCCTTCGCTCGCCTATCAATCGGGAGACAGACATGAACAAAGTCGCGCTTATCACCGGGATTACCGGTCAGGATGGCTCGTACCTGGCGGAACTGCTGCTGGAAAAAGGCTATACCGTGCATGGTCTCAAGCGGCGCTCATCGTCGTTCAATACCCAGCGCATCGATCACATTTACCAGGACCCGCAAGCCCTGCATAAAAACCTGATCCTGCACTATGGCGACTTGGCCGATTCGTCGAACCTGACGCGCATCATCCAGCAGATCCAGCCCGACGAGATCTACAACCTCGGCGCCCAATCCCACGTGGCAGTGAGCTTCGACTCACCGGAGTACACCGCCGATGTGGACGCCCTGGGCACCTTGCGCATCCTTGAAGCGATCCGTCTGCTGGGCCTGGAAAAGAAGACCCGTTTCTATCAGGCCTCCACCTCTGAGTTGTATGGGTTGGTGCAGGAAACCCCGCAGAAGGAAACCACGCCGTTCTACCCGCGTTCGCCCTATGCAGTGGCCAAGCTCTACGCCTACTGGATCACCGTGAACTTTCGCGAAGCCTATGGCTTGTATGCCTGCAACGGCATCCTGTTCAACCATGAGTCGCCGCGTCGGGGTGAAACCTTCGTGACGCGCAAGATCACCCGCGCGCTGGCCAACATCGCCTTGGGTCTGGAGCCGTGCCTGTACATGGGCAACATGGACGCCCTGCGCGATTGGGGGCACGCCAAAGACTACGTGCGTATGCAGTGGATGATGCTGCAGCAGGACACACCCGAGGACTTCGTGATCGCCACCGGGCTGCAGTATTCGGTGCGCGACTTTATCCGCTGGTCGGCGGCGGAGCTGGGCCTGGGCTTGCGCTTTGTGGGGGAGGGCGTGGATGAGGTGGCGGTGGTCGAACACATCGACGGCGACCTGGCGCCCGGCATCCTCGTGGGCGATGTGATTGTGCGGGTGGACCCGCGTTACTTCCGTCCCGCAGAGGTGGAGACGTTGCTCGGTGATCCGTCCAAAGCCAAGCGTTCTCTCGGTTGGGTGCCTGAGATCACGGCGCAGGCAATGTGTGCCGAGATGGTCCGCGAAGACCTGAAAATCGCCCAGCGCCACGCCCTGTTGCGCCTGCATGGGCACGACGCACCGATTGCGGTGGAGAACTGAGCATGGCACGTGATCTTGATGCACGCATCTTCGTCGCCGGCCATCGCGGCATGGTGGGTTCGGCTATTGTGCGCAGGCTATGGGCCCTGGGGTATACGCAGATCCTTACCGCCGCCCGCGATGAACTGGACCTGCTCGACCCGGCGGCCGTGCAGGCGTACTTCGCCCGCCAGCGTGTGGACCAGGTGTACCTGGCGGCCGCCAAGGTCGGCGGGATTCACGCCAATGCGACGTACCCGGCCGACTTCATCTACCAGAACCTGATGATCCAGGCCAACGTGATCCACGCTGCCCACAGCCACGGCGTGCAGCAGCTGTTGTTCCTCGGTTCGTCGTGCATCTACCCGGTGCATGCGCCGCAGCCGATGATCGAAGCGGTACTGCTCGATGGCGCGCTGGAACCGACCAACGAGCCCTATGCCGTGGCCAAAATCGCCGGGATCAAGCTGTGCGAGAGCTACAACCGTCAGCACGGCCGGGATTATCGCAGCGTGATGCCGACCAACCTGTACGGGCCAGGCGATAACTATCACCCGGAAAACAGCCATGTGATCGCGGCCCTCTTGCGACGCTTCCATGAAGCGACCCTGCGCGGTGATGACGAAGTGGTGATCTGGGGCAGCGGACGGCCACGACGGGAGTTTTTGCATGTGGATGACATGGCGGCAGCCAGCGTGCATGTGATGGAACTCGACGCCGTGCGCTACCGCGAACAGACCCTGCCGATGCGCTCGCACCTGAATGTCGGCACCGGGGTGGACTGCACGATTGCGCAAGTGGCTGAGGCGCTGGCGCGGGTCACCGGCTTTCGGGGGCGCTTGCGTTTCGACACCAGCAAGCCAGACGGCGCACCGCGCAAGCTGCTGGAGGTGAGCCGTATCAACGCCCTCGGTTGGGAAGCCTACGTGCCGCTGGAGGAAGGCTTGCGTGATGCCTACAACGCTTATCTCGCAGCGCTTGAGCAGCCTCGGGGCCAGTGATGAAGATCCTTCTGTATGGCATCAATTACAGCCCGGAACTAACCGGCATCGGCAAATACAGCGGTGAGCAGGCGCGCTGGCTGGCCGCCCAGGGGCACGAGGTGCGGGTGGTGACGGCGCCGCCGTATTACCCGCAGTGGCAGGTGGGCGAGGGCTATTCGTCGTGGCGTTTTTGTACCGAGCAGGATGCCGGCGTGACGGTGGTTCGCTGCCCGCTGTACGTGCCGCGCCAGCCCACGGCGGTGACGCGCCTGCTGCACCTGGCGAGCTTTTCCGCCAGCTCGTTGTTGGCGGTGCTCGGGCAACTGCGCTGGAAACCGGACCTGGTGATGTTGGTGGTGCCCACGCTGTTCTGTGCGCCCCAGGCGCTGTTGCTGGCCAAGCTCAGTGGTGCGCGGTCGGTGTTACATATCCAGGACTATGAAGTGGACGCCATGTTTGGCCTGGGCATCGGTGGCAGTTCTGTGTTGCGGCGCTTGGCGCTGGGCGTCGAGCGTTGGCTGTTGCGGCGCTTTGACCGGGTGTCGACGATTTCCAGCGGCATGCTCGACAAGGCGCGCGGCAAGGGCGTGCACGGCCGGCGCCTGGTGTTCTTCCCCAATTGGTCGGAAACCGCACGTTTCCGTCAGGTAACGCGCAACCAGGTTTTGCTTGAACGCCTCGGCGTGCCGCCAGGCGCGAGGGTGGTGTTGTACTCCGGCAACATTGGTGAAAAACAGGGGCTGGAGTTGATCCTCGACGCAGCCCAGGCCCACGCCCATCACCCGGAGCGGGTGTTTTTGATCGTCGGCCAGGGCACCGGCAAGGCGCGCCTGCTTGAGCGGGCGCAGCGCGACGGCCTGCGCAATGTGCTGTTTGCGCCGTTGCAGCCCTACGAGGATCTACCGGCGCTGTTGGCCTCGGCCGACGCGCACTTGGTGATCCAGAAGCGCGGTGCGGCGGATTCGGTGCTGCCCTCCAAGCTCACCAACATCCTGGCCGTGGGGGGCAACGCCATCATCACCGCCGACCCCGACACCACCCTCGGACGCCTGTGCGAAGAGCATCCAGGCATTGCGGTGTTGGTTGAACCGGAGTCCGTCGCGGCATTGAACGCGGGGATCGAGCGGGTGTTGGCATTGCCGTCGCGCAATGAAGTGGCGTTGAACTACGCCAAGGAGTTCCTCGATAAGGAACGCATTCTGCAACGTTTTCTGGCACAGGTCTGATGGGTATGTGGCTTGATTTACCGACCTTCCAAACGGTCGTGGCGTCGACGCCCCTGGTGGCGATTGATCTGGTGGTCAGAAACGGCCGTGGTGAGGTTTTTCTCGGCCTGCGCGTCAATCGACCGGGCCTATGGCTTCTGGTTCGTGCCCGGTGGGCGCATCCGGAAAAACGAGAGCCTGGACAGCGCATTCCGGCGCATCACCCAGGATGAGCTGGGGCGTCCATTCGAGCGCGCCACGGCACGGCTGCTGGGGGTGTACGAGCACTTTTACGAGGACAGTGTTTTCGCCAATGCCGGGTTCGGGCCGGACACCCACTATGTGGTGCTCAGCTATTGCCTGGAGCTGGACGACTCAACCCTGCAGCCGCCCGCCGAGCAACACCAGCAGTACCGTTGGTGGCCACAGGATGAGCTGCGCTTCAGTTCGCGGGTGCATGAAAACACCCGCGCCTACTTCACAAACCCTGTCCCAAGGATGCTCTCATGTTGATACCCGTGATCATGGCTGGCGGTTCGGGGTCGCGCCTGTGGCCGCTCTCGCGGCAGTTGAACCCCAAGCAGTTCTTGCGCCTGACCGATGCGCACTTGTCGATGCTGCAGCAAACCATCACCCGGCTGACGGGCGCCAACGTGGCCCTGCCGCAGTTGATCTGCAACGAACAGCACCGCTTCCTGGTTGCCGAGCAATTGCGTCAGCTGGGCATGGAGCAGGCGAGCATTCTGCTGGAGCCGGTGGGGCGCAACACGGCACCCGCCATCGCGTTGGCGGCATGCCAGGCGCTTGCCGCGTCAGAGGACCCGATCCTGCTGGTGCTGGCGGCGGACCACCTGATCGAAGACATCCCGGCGTTTCATGCCAGCCTGGAAGTGGCGCTACCCCTGGCCAGGGAGGGCAAGCTGGTGACCTTTGGCATCACCCCCACCCGCGCGCACACCGGTTATGGCTACATCGAGCAAGGCGCGGCGGTGGGCGAGGGCGGCTACCGGGTCAAGCGCTTCGTCGAGAAGCCGGACGCCGCCACGGCCGCGCAGTATGTGGCCAGCGGAGACTACGCCTGGAACAGCGGCATGTTCATGTTTCGTGCCCGTCGCTACCTGGAGGAACTCGAACGGTTCCAGCCGGCGATTCTCCAAGCCTGCCGTGCCGCGCTGGAGGGCGGCAGCCAGGATCTGCCGTTCACCCGCGTGCATGCCGCGACGTTTGCCGCGTGCCCGGACAACTCCATCGACTACGCCGTGATGGAGAAAACCCGCGACGCCGTGATGGTGCCGTTGCACGCCGGCTGGAGTGATATCGGCTCATGGTCGGCGCTGTGGGAGGCCAGTGAGAAAGATGCCTGTGGCAACGTGCTGCGCGGCGATGGTTTGCTGTTGGAGACGCGCGATACCTACGTGCACGCTGACAGCCGGCTGGTCGCCACCGTCGGGGTGCAGGACCTGATCATTGTCGAGACCAAAGACGCCGTGTTGGTGGCCCACAAGGACCAGGTGCAGCAGGTCAAGGGCATTGTCGACCAGCTCAAGCAGGCTGGGCGCCATGAGCATCTCAATCACCGAGAAGTGTATCGGCCGTGGGGCATGTATGACTCGGTGGATAACGGCCAGCGCTATCAGGTCAAGCGCATCACCGTAAAGCCGGGGGCCAAACTCTCGGTGCAGATGCATCACCATCGTGCCGAGCACTGGATCGTAGTCAGCGGCACGGCTCGCGTCACCAATGGCGAGCAGACCTACCTGGTCTCGGAAAACCAGTCGACCTATATCCCCATCGGCCAGGTGCATGCGCTGGAAAATCCGGGCGTGATTGCCCTGGAATTGATCGAGGTGCAATCGGGGTCTTATTTGGGCGAAGACGACATCGTGCGCTTCGAAGACAAGTACGGCCGCGCTTGAGGTTTCCGACAATTAATAACGTTGTATATAACTTCGGCGGCGAGCAACACATTGAGGGCCGGGCGGTTTATCGGCAAAACGTTATTTTCAACTAAGCCGGTTAGACATTATCTGTCTGGTGCGCTGTTTAGTTGGATGGCACTATCGGAATGACTACTCACTGACGATAAGGAGTCTGGTATGAAAACAGCACTGGCTATTATTGGGCTGAGTATCATGAGTGGTTCTGCACTGGCGGCCGAGGCGCCGTTGGGGCTCGACACCGCTGTGGTGGGGTCGGTGACGGTAGGGGAAACCCTGCTGGTCGGCAGCGCCATCGTTGCTGGTGTTGTCGCGGCTTCCAACAGCGGCGGCAGCTCCAACGGGGGCACCACCACGGGCACCACGGGCACGACCGGCACCACGGGGACCGGTAACTAAGTTGTAAATCTTGCGCTTTTCGACTGCTTGGATTCCCCGCCCAAGTGGTCTTTTTTTCTTGTCGTTTATCACGAGTGTCCTAGCACCATGATGCGTATTTTTTCTGTGGCGGCCCTGGCCGCCGCATTGTTGCAAGGCTGCATGTTTGCCCCGGGCCAATATATGGACACGGCGGCGTTGACCGAGCGCGGCAGTGCTGAAAACAGTCGGGTGGATTTGATTCCAATCACGCCAAAGTTGCTGGCGATGGAGGCGGCAACCCAAGTGCCTTATTCCATCCCGGCCGAACTATTGAGTTATAAGCCGGGGCCCTATTTGATCGGCGCTAATGACGCGTTGTATATCACCGTGTGGGATCACCCCGAACTGACGGCACCCTCAGGCCCGCAACAACAGATCGACGCCAACGGCCGCTTGGTCAGCCCCGACGGCAACCTGTTTTACCCCTACGTCGGTGAATTGGTCGCCAAGGGGCGCTCTATCGAAGCGCTGCGCAGCGAGATCACCGACAAGCTGCGCCAATACATCGACAGCCCCCAGGTGGATGTGAGTGTGTTGCGGTTTGCCAGCCAGCGTGTGGTGATCACCGGCGCGGTGGCCAAGGCCGGGCCGGTGCCGATCACCACCATCCCCCTGAATGTGATGGAGGCCATGGGCGCCGCAGGGATCGACCCGCTCAATGCCGACTTGTCGAACCTCACGCTCACTCGCGGCGGCAAGCGCTACACCCTCGACCTCGACACGCTCAACCTCGCGCAGTCGCGGGTGAACGACATCTACCTCAAGGATGGCGACCAACTGTACCTGGCCTACAACGACCGCAAACGCATCTATGTGATGGGTGAGGTCATGCAACCGCGCGCGCTGAGTTTCAAGACCCGCAGCATGAACCTTTCCGACGTGCTGGGCTCGGTCGGCGGGGTGAACCAGAACACCTCCAACGCCGACGCCGTCTACGTGATTCGTGGCGCGCAGAACAGCGCTGCCGAGCCGGCCAAGGTGTTCCAGCTGGAAGCGGCTTCACCTTCGGCCATGGCGCTGGCCACGCGCTTTGAGGTGCAGCCCCAGGATGTGGTGTTTGTCGGTCCAGCCAATATCACGCGCTGGAACCGCTTCATCAGCCAGTTGATTCCTTCCGCCACGATCGTCGGTATCGGTGCGTCCACTCAGAACAATCTGAGCGAAGCCAGCAACCGATAGGGTGGAACCTGCGTGAACACTCTGAAACTCGCGACGTGCATGGGATTGGCGTGGCTGCTAGCCGGCTGCAATCCGCTGATGACAGCCTCACTCGATACCTTCAAGGCGGCCGTGAGCGGCCCAGCGCCGCTGACGTTGACCCAGGCCCAAGTGGATGCTGTGCCGTACCCGCAGATCAAGGTCACCACGCTGTCCAGCGAAGGGGTGATGGCGCTGATCCGCCAACGTGGCGATCTGCAGTTCTGGGTCGCTTCCGGCAAGCAGGTGCTGCTGCTGCGTGACGGCCTGGTGGTCCGTACGGTCGGCCTCGGCGTCGACCTGGATGGCACGCGCTGGCAGGGGCAATCGCCGTTCGAGCTTGGCCTGCACCGCGTGCCGGAGGGCTATCGCAGTACGCGGCAGATCGACGTCGTGGACGGCTATCGCATGGGCGTCACGCTCACCAGCCGCATGACCCGCAAGGGTTTCGAAACCATCGAAATCCTCGACAAACCCTACACCTTGTTGCGGGTAGACGAAGACGTCGAGGCGCCTGGGTTTCAGGCGCGCAACCGGTATTGGGTGAATCCCGGCGACGGCTTTATCGTGCAGAGCGAACAGCACCTCACACCGCGCCTGACGTTGTTCATTACTCAGTTGCAGCCCACGCGTAAGGATGCCCAATGAAGCGTCGAACAGTCACGGCGCTGGTGTTGTTGTGGAGTTGCGCCGGTACGAGTCACGCCGCCATGACGGTGAGTGGCCAGGTGCGCAACCCAGGCCCTGTCGCGCTGCAAGCCGAGGCGCGGTTGTTGGACGTGATCACCGCTGCGCAACCGGACGCCCAAGGTTATTGGCTCGGGGCGGCCTGGTTGCGTCAGCCTTTGCTGCAACGCCAGGCGCAGCTCAAGGCCGGTGTGCTGTTTGACTTGCAAACCTTGCAGCACGCCGCATTGCCCGCCGGGCTTGAGGGGCGCGCCCATGCGGCGGCCGAGCTTTATCGGCAGGTGCAGGCCTTGCCGGTGACGGGTCGCCAGGTCGCGGTGCTGGACCCGGTGGCCGTGGAGGTGGGGTTTGCACCGAACCTGCCGGTCAGCGATGGCGACCGCCTGATGTACCCGTCGAGGCCCGACAGCGTACGGGTACTCGGCGCGGTTGCCGCTGGGTGCACGGTGCCGTTTGTGCCGTTGCGTCAGGCGCGCGACTACCTGGTCGCGTGCCCCTCGTCGAAAGAAGCAGATACCGATTACCTCTGGCTGGTCCAGCCCGACGGGCAGGTCACGCGCCTGGGCATTGCGCCCTGGAACCGCGAAGACGGCGTGCCGCCTGCACCCGGCAGCACCTTGCTGGTACCGATTCGCAGCGATGACCTGGACCCGCCCACCCCCCAACTGAATCAGCAATTGGCCGAGTTTCTCGCCACCCAACCCCTGGCCGAGGTCACGCCTTGAAATTATGTATTGCGGCCGTGCTTCTGGTGCCCTGTGGCGTCGTGCATGGCGATCCCCGTTACACCCAAAGCGACTTCGGCGGTGTGGGACTGCTGCAAACCCCCACCGCGCGCATGGCGCCCGCCGGCGAACTCAGCGTCAATGCCAACCGCACCGAGCCCTACAGCCGCTACAGTGTTTCGGCGCAGCCGCTGGATTGGCTGGAAGGCACCTTTCGCTACACCGCGATTACCAACCGTCCTTATGGCGCCGAGTCGTTCAGCGGCGGCCAGAGCTACAAGGACAAGGCCGTCGACGCTAAAGTGCGCCTGTATCAGGAAAGCCATTGGCTGCCGGAGGTCGCGCTGGGGTTCATGGACCTGGGCGGCACCGGGCTGTTTTCCAGCGAGTACCTGGTGGCCAACAAGCGCTATGGCGACGTGGATTTCAGCGCCGGTATCGCCTGGGGCTACCTGGGCAGTCGGGGTGACTTCGGCAACCCGCTGGGTGCGCTGGATGATCGCTTCAATGAGCGCCCTACCGCCGAGGGGTCCGGCAGTTTCTCCAATGGCTATTTTCGCGGGCGTCCCGCGCTGTTTGGCGGCATCGCCTACCAGACACCCTGGGCGCCGCTGAGCGTCAAGCTTGAAGTGGAAGGCAACGACTATAAGCATGAGCCACGAAGCAACAGCTTTCGCCAGGAGTCGCCGGTAAACGTCGGGGTGGTCTACAAGCTAGCCGATGCCATCGACGTGAGTGCGGCCTGGGAACGGGGCAACACCGCGATGTTCGGCATCACCCTGCACACCAACTTTGTCAGCCGCAAGGCACCGTTGAAAACCTACGATCCGCCGGCCCCCAAATTGCCAGCGCAGACGCCAGGCACACCGCCGGCTCAGGTGGACTGGGCGGCAGTGTCCCAGCGCCTGCATGACAACGCCGGCTACACCGTGCAGCGTATTGCGCAACGCGGGCCGGAGTTGGTGGTGTATGGCGAGCAGCAGCGCTATTTCTACAGCGCCAAAGCGGTAGGGCGGGCCAGTCGCATTCTAGATAACAGCGTGAATGACCAGATCGATTGGTTCACCCTGGTCAGCGAGCGGTATGCCATGCCGATCGAGGAAACCAGTGTGCCCCGCGCGACGTTTCGCGAGGTGGTCAACAACCGCGAAGACATAAAGGACCTGCACCGCCAGGTCGAGGTCAATCGCGCCAGCGAGCGCACGCAGACCGTGCTCTATACCCAGCCACCCAAGGCGTTCAGCTATGGGGTGGGGCTTGGCTACAAGCAGAACGTCGGCGGGCCGGATGGCTTGCTCTACCAGATTTCCGCCGATCTCGACGCCGAGTACCGCTTCACCCGCAACACCTGGTGGAGCGGCTTGCTGAGCGTCAACCTGTTGAATAACTACGACGGTTTCACCTACGACGCGCCGACTGGCTTGCCACGGGTGCGGACTGACCTGCGCCGCTATATGACCAGCGCCGACGTCACCTTGCCGACCTTCCAGCTCAACCATGCGCAGCGCCTGGACCAGGACCTGTATGGCATGGTCTACGGCGGTTTGCTGGAGTCGATGTATGCCGGTGTCGGCAGTGAAGTGCTGTACCGGCCGATGGGCCAGGGTTGGGCGCTGGGTGCGGACCTGAACTATGTGCGCCAGCGCGGTTTCGAGCAGGACTTCAGCCTGCGCGATTACCGCACAGTCACCGGGCACATCACCGGCTACACCGACTTGCCGTTCAACCTGCAAGGCGCATTGAGCGTAGGGCGCTACCTGGCTAGGGATTGGGGCGCAACGTTGGACCTGTCGCGGCAATTCGACAATGGCGTGCGTATCGGCGCGTGGATCACCCGTACCAACGTGTCTAAAGAAGCGTTTGGTGAAGGCAGTTTCGACAAAGGCCTCTACCTGTCGATACCCTTTGATGAGCTGATGAGCCTGTCGACCCTGCGCCGCGCCAACCTGGTGTGGGCACCGCTGACCCGCGATGGCGGGGCACGCCTCAACCGTGCGTATTCACTGCATTCGATGACGGATGGGCGGGACAGTGCGTTGTTCTACAAGAACATCGACAAGATCACGGAGTGAAGCGGGAAGGGGGACTTGAGGTCCCCCTTTTGATGTCAGTAGATATCTTTGGACAGCAACGTGAACGGCGTCTTCAGCAGGATCTTGATATCCAGCCACAGCGACCAGGTGTTGATGTAGCGCAGGTCGATGTCCACCCGTTGCTGCATTTTTTCCAGGGTTTCGGTCTCACCCCGGCAGCCGTTGATCTGCGCCAGGCCCGTGATACCGGGCTTGATGCGATGGCGCGCCATGTAGGCGTGAATCTTCCCCGAGTAGTAGTCGTTGTGTGCAATGGCATGGGGGCGTGGACCGACCAGGGCCATATGACCCTGCAGCACGTTGAACAACTGCGGCAATTCATCGATGGAAGTCCGGCGGATGAAGCGCCCGACCGGTGTGATGCGTGCGTCGTTGCGGCTGGCCTGGCGTACTTCGTGATCGTCATGCACGCGCATCGAGCGGAACTTCCAAACCTTGATCACTTCGCCGTTCCAGCCATGGCGGTCCTGTTTGAAAATCACCGGGCCGGGGGAGGTGAGCTTGATCAACAGCGCGAATATCAACAACAACGGGCTCAACACCAGGATCGCCAGCAAGGCCAGACTCTTGTCCAGCAACGATTTGCTCAGGGCGGCGGTGGGGCGGCTGGTCAGCGGGCTTTCATTGAGGAAGATCGCTGGCAGCCCATCCACTTCGGCCACGCAATGATTGAGCAGGAGCATGTTGTTGAGGTCGGGCACCCAGATTACGTCGACACTGATCTCCAGCAAGTTGAGGTACAGCGCCTCGATCTGTGTGGCGTCCTGCAAGGCGTGAGTGATGTAGAGGCGGCGAATGCCGTGCTGGCGGATCAGTTGGGGTAATTGCGGCAGTTCGCCGAGTATCTGTGGGTGTGCACCTTGGGCGGCATCGGCGTGACTGCCCACCAATCCCACCAGGGGGGAGCGCTTCTGGCGAGACAGGGTTTTAGCCAAGTCGACCGCCAGTTTGCCGGTGCCCACGATCAAGGACTTGTGCCGCTGGTGAAGTTGACGATGGTAATACCGGGACAGACTGTGCAGCGGGATATAACACACGGCCAACAAGGGGTAACTTACCGCTGCCCATAACAGTAGAATTTCGAGGGGAAACAATGAACTGGCATTGCAGGCGATGCCCACCAGCGACACAATGCCTACGGTCAGTAGCCAGCCCATGAACAGGCGACCCAGGCCGACCCCATAGTCATCTTTTTTACTGTAGACATCACATAAGCTATAAGCAGGAAGCGATGCCAGTATGGTAAAAGCCGCCAAGACCCGATAGTTGTACTCAAGTTGACCGGTTTTAAACACTGCCAGCATAAACAGTACTGTAACGACCAAGCCCGATGCGAGCATCCACTGGCCCCAGAACGTCAAACCCTTGGGGGTCAGGTTGCGATGCATTCTAGTATTATTCAGCATAGTTCTGCTCCCGTTGGTGACCACGCGCGTGGTGGCAGGGTTTAATCACGCGGTGCAATACCGCACGCAAACGACAGGCACGCGCAGTCGCGTACCCGTGGATAGTAATGAACGGCAGGAAACAGTGGCTGACGACTTATAACAAGTTCAGTTCCATCGTGTTGGCGGGATGTTATAAAAGGGTAGGTATCAGCGTGTGGTAATAGGCAGGGTGAACAAAAAGTGTCAGGTGGCTTGTTTTTATCGGCGTGTCTGGGTCAATTCAAGAGGTTTTTTTATTTTCTGTGTAAGGCAATAACCACGGTTTCTTACTGCGCGGAACAGGCGTTCGCCGTCATTCGCTCGTTTGAACTTTTCCTGCAGTCGGCTCAGGCACATTTCCAGTCCGCGATATAAATCGGGCTCGCGTCCGATATTACGGATCAACTCTTCTTTGCTGACCACGCGCTCTTCATGGTGCAGCATCTTTTTAATCAGCGCGGACTCAATGGTGGTCAGTGAAATACGCAGGCCACCCTTGACCAGGGTTCGGTCATGCTGAGTCAGCAGCCAGAAGTCCTGAGGATACAGTTGAGTTCGATCAGATGCTGTCTCCGGATGAAACGTATGGTTTTTCGGTGCGCTGTCATCATCCTTGGGCGTGGGCATTCTGGATTCTTGTCGCACGGCGTTAAAAGGTTGTGAGGGTAAGGTGAGTGTATGGGTAATGACATAGGTATTCACCAGCCGATTTTCGCTGGGGTGGGCTTGTCGATGAGTGAATACCAGGTTGTTATCGGCAACGGCTGTTGTCGCGGGTGCGTTCAGATCGTAATGGAACAACTCTGCGTTGGGTGTGAAGTCTTGCAGTGCGATGGCCGGAAGTGTTGGTGTAAAGGCGTATTTCTTGAGGGAGCTCATAGTGTCCACCGATATCAGGAAGGTGCAGTTGTTATAAGCAGTCAGCAGGGGAGTAATAACCGCCCTGAAAATATTCGAATGGCAGGTTTTTAGCCAGCAGGGCACTGTCGGCAAACTCGACAGTGTCGGCAATGAAAGACACCTGGCTGGCATTGATCAGCTCTAGCATGCGGTCGTAGAGCCGATCAAACAGATCGGATCGGGTGTTGAGGCTCAGGCGCAGGTCGGAATCCGGGAACGGCATTTTAATGTAGTCATAGAGCTTGAGGTCGATCAGCAGATCGACCTGTTTTGTATCGAGTCTGTAGTTATTGTAGGCAAGCGTGATACTGCACTGGTCTTTCAGTTTATATAACTGGCGCACCATCGCCCGACGTTCAACCGGGCCCGGAAGGGCATCCAGCGAGTTGTCGATGGAGAGGGTGAACGTCTGTCGGTGCTTTTCCAGTGACTGGGCAGTCTGGATAATGCTTTTGTGAACGTTCTCGTTCATCAACGCTGCTTGATTGATCCGCAGAAACTGCTGGCCTGCTGCCGGGTGGGAGGTTTTACGGCGTGTGCCGATACGCTGTAGCGCCGCGTTGTAGGCACGTGGATGGTTCTCGTAAATGTCCTTGCAGGTCAGGCTGATTTCATTGCCCCAGAGTAAATGGTTGCGATCAACGATGGCCTGCCTGACAAGGTTGAATTCGCCTCTGGGCGTAGAGGACAGTTTCTCGTTATTCACGATTCGATCTCTCCTTGGCGGGTTGAAAGTAGCTGGCGCAAATAAGGCCGCGGCTTAGTTTGTATCCGTAACCGCGGATATTCTGAATAATATTGTCACCGTAGTGTGCCTTGATCTTGCTGCGCAGTCGGCTGATGGATTTCTCCAGCGCTCGAGAGTCATAATACTTAGTGTTAAGGCCCATGACGGCAGCGATCTCAGTGTGACTGAGCAGTCGGCGTTGGATCAGCGCTTCCAGTACTTTCATTTCGACGAAGGATATTTCAAGTTTCTTACCGTCACCATAAATGCACATGCGATCCTGATCGAGCACCAGGCCGCACCGGTTCAGTCGTGCGTTCGCACTGAGGAACTCATCAAACAGGCTCAACTTTTTTTCAGGGGAGGTCTCTGCCACTTTGATGCAGTAATCCGCGCCGGCCAAATAGTATTTGGTCTTGCTCAAGGTAGACGCAAAAGTGATAACGACAAATATGGTGCAGCCAGGGTTGTTGGCTCGGGTGTTTTTTATGATGTCCAGGGTTTGGCTGCTGGCCGAGGGTGTATCGATTTCTATAATGATCGCGCGGTAGTCTGCGTGACTTTCCTGGGTGTCAATTAGTTGTTCGTAGTAACGTGTATCGACTTTCAAATCATCCGCTACAGTGCGAACTATCAGCTCCCGAAAGTCCTCCGATTTAGATTGAGTCCGTGCAATAGCGAGGACATTAGAAAACTGCATCACCTACTCCCTTTTCCAGCATGCAAGGCCGTCAGTTCAATCGCTGCTAGCGTTTAGATACTAATCGAATTGAATACGGTAAAACGTGACAAATTTTAACATTCGTCAGTTTCTTTTTCAGAAAGGAAAAGGGTGTTGTGCGGTTATTGCGGGGATGTTTGCACGGGCGTACACATATGCTAGTGCAAATTTTTAATGCGCGATAAGTATTTTAGCCCAAACGTTTTTTTGGCGGAATCGGGAAAACCCTTGCATCGTCAATGGGGGAACGACACGTCGTGGCAGTTGAGAGTATCCGAGGCGTGGGGCAAGTTAATCCTGTAGCGCCAAGGCGAATGCCTCGGGTGTCGGGCTCTGCGGCCAGCATGGCACGCCGTCCGGCAACAGCAGCCATGGCTGTTTACGGCTGACCCAGATATGCGCGACCGGTGCCAGGGCGGGACTGTCGTGTAACGTGCCGACCCGCAAAACCCGCAGGCCCGGCGCGGCGCTGGTGGTGTTGCTGATACGCGTATGGCACCGCGCGCACAACTGGTGAGTCGAGTGTTGGCCGTGCATGTCGTAGGCGTATTCGGTCAGCGGCCCCTCGACAGTCAAGGCGTCCGCCGGCAGCAGTGCGTGCAGAGCGAATGCGCTGCCGCTCCAGGTCTGGCAATGGCGGCAGTGACAGGCATAGATGGCAGGTAGCGTCGGCAGCTCTAACTGATAGGTGACAGCGGCGCAGCGGCATTGGCCAGTGAATATCATCGACGTCCCGTCCTTTCCTGTGAGCGTGGGCGCAAGGCCCATCGGGTATGCTCGCCAGCTTGCCCCAGTGGCAACCCAAAGAACATTCGCCAAAATGGCCCACCGGCTCACAGGAAATGTATGAACGCCCCTCAACTTCAATGGGAAACCCAGCGCGCTTTCCTGGCGGTGTTACGCACCGGCAGCCTGTCGGGTGCGGCACGCTTGCTCGGCATCGCCCAGGCCACCGCGCGACGGCGCATCGAGGCGCTGGAACAGAGTGTGGGCGTCAGTCTGTTTATTCGTTCGCCCCAAGGCTTGCTCCCCACGGACATGGCCCGCGAACTGATCGGCCATGTGGAAGCCATGGCCGTTGCCGCCAATGCCTTCAACCGCGCGGCCTCGGCGGACAGCGCGGTGGCCGCTGGTACGGTGCGGCTTACCTGCGGGCAGTTACTCGGCGTTGAAGTGCTGCCGCCGCTGTTGCGCACCCTGCGCCGCAGCCATCCGCAATTGGCCATGGAGTTGAGCGTGTCCAACCGCCTCCAGGCATTGGCCCTGCAAGAGGCCGACGTCGCGGTGCGCATCCGGCGGCCCAACGAGTCCAGCGTGGTCACCCGCAAAGTCGGTGACTTGCACGTCGGGCTCTATGCCACGCCCGAATTGCTGGCAGAGCAGGGAGTGCCGGACTCGATCGTGCAATTGAAGGATTTCCCGTTGATCGGGCCAGACCGCAATCTGGCAGAAATCGAACTGCTCCAGCAGCAGGGTTTCGACTGTGCCAGTGAGCGCACGCTGATTCGTACCGATGACCACCTGGCGCAACTGGCCGCCTTGCGTGCTGGCTTGGGCATTGGGGTATGTTCCAGTCAACTGGCCCAGCGGTATGGACTGGTACGGGTGCTGCCGCAGCAGGTGGGGTTCGACGTGGATGTGTGGGTGGCCATGCACCAGGACATGCGCCGGGTGCCAAGGGTGGCAGTGGTATTCGAGGCGGTGGGGTCGGGGTTGGCGGATTTCCTTACGACGCCGTCCGCCTCTGTCGGGCGCTAGCTCAACGCCGCAACGGCCTTTCACCCTCGATGCAGCCCACCAAAAAATCCATCACCACCTTCACCAGCGGTGACCTGCGCATATCCGGATAAACCGTGAGCCAGATATCCCGCAGCGGGCCGTCGGTCGCGGTGGGCAGCTTGACCAACAACGGGTCGTGATCGCCCACCAAGGTCGGCAACACCACGGCGCCCACCTGGGCGCGCGCGGCCATTTGTTGTGTGATCAGGTCGCTGGCGGCAAAGGCGATTTCTCGGTGGCCGCGCAGCTGATGCATCCAGGCCTGCTGGGGCAGGTGGTCGCGGCTGCTGTCGTAGGCGATAAATGTCCACTGCTCGGCGGGTTTTTGCAGGAAGCCTGGCGGGCCATAGAGCCCGAAGCGCACCACGCCGACCTTCCGGCGCACCAGGGCGTCTTCATCGGGACGCACGGTGCGCAGGGCGATATCCGCCTCGCCTTTGTCCAGCGCGGCCAATTGCGTGGAGGGCATCAACACCAGATTCAACTGCGGGTATTCGGCACGCAAGCGGGCTAGATGGGGTGCGATGCAGTAATTGGCGATGGACGGCGGGCAACTGACCCGCACAGTGCCGGCCATTTCGATGGACGCCACCCTCGACAGACGCATGACCTGTGTGGCCAGTTCACCCATGCCCGCCGCCAGTTCAGCCAGGGCGATGCCCTGTGCGGTGAGAGGGCGGCTGCGCGGCAGGCGGTCTACCAGTTTGACGCCCAGGGATTTTTCCAGGGCATCCACACGGCGGCCGACCGTGGCATGTTCCACTTGCAACTCACGGGCGGCGGCCGACAGCGACTGAGTCCGCGCCAACACAGTGAAGTAATACAGATCCTGCCAGTCGAACATCGGGTTGTTTCCGCACAGAGGCTGGGATGGTTTGGGGAATTTTCCTACTGATAGCGTCGTTTTACCATGGCGACTTCCCAGTGCAAACGGAGTTGTTCCCGATGAAAGCCATCACCCTGCAAACCTATGGCGGCCCGCAAGTCGCGCAATTACAGCTGGATGCGCCCAAACCGCAATGCGTGGCGGACCATGTGCTGATCAAAGTGGCGTGCGCCGGGATCAACTTCATGGACATTCATACGCGCCAGGGCAAATATGCCCAGTCGACGACCTACCCGGTGCGTCTGCCCTGCACCTTGGGCATGGAGGGCGCGGGCGTGGTGGTGGATGTGGGCGACGGCGTCAACCATTTGGCCGTAGGTGATCGGGTGGCTTGGTGCATCGCTTGGGGTGCCTATGCCGAATATGCGCTGGTACCTGTGGCCAAGGTCGCGCAGATTCCCAATGCCATCGCCTTCGATCAGGCGGCTGCGGCGATGTTCCAGGGCTGCACCGCGCATTATCTGATTAATGATGTGGCCCGCTTGGGCGCAGGCAGCACCTGCCTGGTGCACGCCGCCTCCGGCAGCATCGGTCAGCTGTTGGTGCAGATGGCCCGGCACTTGGGCGCTACGGTGTTCGCCACCGGCAGCACCGTCGAGAAATGCGCGATTGCCCAAGCACGCGGCGCCCATCAAGCCTGGCTGTATGACGACGGCCGCTTTGCCGACCGTGTGTTGCAGGCCACGCACGGGCAGGGCGTGGATGTGGTCTTCGACTCACTGGGCAAAAGCACCTTGCGCGACAGTTTTCGCGCTTGCCGTACACGCGGACTGATCGTCAATTACGGCAATGTCTCGGGTTCGCTGACGGACCTGGATCCTATTGAACTGGGCGAAGCGGGCTCATTGTTTCTGACGCGTCCACGGCTGGCGGACCACATGGCTGATGGTGCCACCGTGCAGCGACGGGCAAATGCGGTGTTTTCGGCAATGCTTGAAGGGGCTTTGACGGTGGAAATCGAAGGGCATTACACGCTGGAGACCGTGCAGCAGGTGCATGCGCGCATCGAAGCGCGGCAACAGATCGGCAAGGCCGTGCTGTGGGTCGACCGCGACCTGCATTAAACGAGGGCGAAAAAAAACCGGCTGATCAGGCCGGTTTGGGGTTCCCGCCAGCAGCGCGGGATTAAACGTTATTGCCTTGCAGACGATCAGCACCGCCTTCAGCCAAGCCACGTTCTTGCAGACGATCAGCACCGCCTTCAGCCAAGCCACGTTCTTGCAGACGATCAGCACCGCCTTCAGCCAGGCCGCGTTCTTGCAGGCGATCAGCACCGCCTTCAGCCAGGCCACGTTCTTGCAGACGATCAGCGCCACCTTCGGCAACACGACGTTCCAGTAGGCGGTCCGAACCGTTTTCGGCAACGCGGTTACTTTGCAGGCGGTCCGAGCCACCTTCTGCAACACGGCTTTCAATCAGTCGATCCGAGCCGCCTTCAGCGACAACAGGGTGAGCAAATGCGTTGGCAGCGAGTACCGAGAAAGCGAGGCTAAGCAAGATTTGGCGTTTCATGTTGGTGTGCTCCGAGTGTTTTAGTTGGGTTGTTGCGGGTATGGGGTTGATGTTACGCGTTGCATTTTTTAAGAGAACTTCATTGGGCTGATGGTGACTATCGACGCCAGCGATGGCTCGTTTCGGCGAGCCATCGCAAGCCCGGTCATGGCATCTGCGGCAGTTCCTGCGGGCGCAGGTCGAACACCAGTACTTCGGCGTCCTCGCCCTGGCTCAAATGAATCTGCCGTTCATCCCGCACGCGGGCGCCGTCGCCTTCCTGCAAGCGCTGGCCGTTGACTTCAACGCTGCCACGGGCCACATGGATGTACACGTGGCGATCCGGCGCCAGGTCCAGGGCGGCGGTTTCGTCGCCATTGAACAGCCCTGCATAGACCCGTGCGTCCTGGCGCACGCTGAGGGAGCCGTCGTTGCCATCCGGCGAGATAATCAGCTGCAAGCGCCCACGTTTCTGCGCCTCGCTGAAGTGCTCCTGCTGATAACGCGGTTCGGCGCCGGCTTCATTGGGCACGATCCAGATCTGCAGGAAGTGCACGCCACGGGTCTGGCTGTGGTTGAACTCGCTATGGGCCACGCCGCTGCCGGCGCTCATCAGTTGCACATCGCCTGGACGGATCACCGAGCCGGTGCCCAGGGTGTCTTTGTGTTCCAGCGCGCCTTCCAGCACATAGGAGAAGATCTCCATGTCGCGGTGCGGGTGCTGGCCAAAGCCTTTGCCGGCCGCGACGCGGTCATCGTTGATCACCAGAAGGTCGGAAAAACCCTGTTCTTTCGGGTTCCAGTAGTTGGCAAACGAGAAGGTGTGGAACGACTTCAACCAACCGTGATTGGCGGCGCCGCGTTCGGAAGCTTTGCGAAGGGTCAGCATGGTCTTATCCTCAAGTGGGAGCGGGCTGCAACATGCAGGGCTCCGGCGTTGAGAAGAAGGTTAATGGTTATCCTAAGATTCATTAATAAGCTGAAATCTGAATAACTGTCTCATTCAGGTTGACAGTGGTGAACGTGTAATAATGGCCGCCGCATTCCTTATCGATGGACCTTTCTTGTTATGAAAACCGTGGCCATGGCGCTGTTTCCGGACTTCCTCCTGCTCGACATGGCCGGGCCGCTCGAAGTGTTTTCCATTGCCAATCGCTACCTGCCAGCGGCGGATCACTATCAGATCCTAACCCTCGGCACCGAGCCTGGCCCGTTGCGCGCCTCCAATGGCGTCGCGGTACAGACCGACCTGCTGCTGGACCAGGCCCAGGATGCCTACGACCTGCTGCTGGTGCCCGGTGGTCCAGGTGCCTACAACGAATGCCACCCCGCGTTATTGCCCTGGCTCAGGGCCGCGGCGCCACGGGCACGGCGCTTTGGTTCGATCTGCACAGGCGCCTTTGTACTCGGGCATGCCGGGCTGTTGGACGGTCATCGCGTGACCACCCACTGGCACTACACCGAGCGGCTGATCAAGGCGTTCCCCAAGGCGATTGTCGAAACCGACCGTATCTATTTGCAGGACGGGCGTCTGATCACCTCGGGTGGCGTCACGGCGGGTATCGACCTCGCGCTGTCAGTGGTAGCCCAGGACCACGGCAAGCAGGTCGCCGTCGAAGTGGCCAAGGTGCTGCTGGTGGTGATGAAACGCCAGGGCGGCCAGGCGCAGTTCAGCCCGATGACGGCGGCGGTGGCGCCCCAGGAAACCGCAATTACCCGCGTGCAGCAGCATGTGCTGGAGCATCTCGACCAAGCCTTCACCATCGAGTCCATGGCTGAGCTGGCCGGCATGAGCGCGCGGCATTTTGCGCGGCTATTCGCCAAGGATGTGCAGATGACGCCGATGGCATTCCTGCAAGGCGCGCGCATCGACCGCGCCCGGCAATTGCTGGAAACCACCGACCTGCCGCTCAAGACCGTGGCTTTTCACGCAGGCTTCGGCAGCGTGCGGCACATGCGTTTTCTGTTCAGTGAAAAACTGGGCCTCAACCCGACCCAATACCGACAGCAGTTCAGTTAACGACAGAATGTCCGTCTCGCGCACCCGAATGTCCGTATCGCTCCCCGCGCCAGCATTGTCCTGTCATCGCCAACTGGCAAGATAGCGGCAAGCCCATGGAAAAGGATGCGCGAACGCCCAAGGCCGGGTGT
Organism: Pseudomonas azotoformans; assembly: GCF_001579805.1. Lineage (NCBI taxonomy): Bacteria > Pseudomonadati > Pseudomonadota > Gammaproteobacteria > Pseudomonadales > Pseudomonadaceae > Pseudomonas > Pseudomonas azotoformans. The sequence goes on from NZ_CP014546.1 coordinate 4,228,399, forward strand.
TTCAGCGCTTTACACAGATGAACAACCCGCAGGCGATTGAGGCTGAAGGCACGGTGCGTTTCGGCGCCTATGTCTTTCACCGGCAACAACGTCTGGTCAGCAAGGCAGGCTGGCCGGTGCCGTTGGGTGGGAGGGCGCTGGATATCCTCACGACGTTGCTCGAAGCGCCTGGGCAGTACATCAGCAAGGCCACCTTGATCGAGCGCGTGTGGCCGAACAGTGTGGTGGAAGAAAACAACCTGCGGGTGCACATCGCTGCACTGCGTCGCGCCCTTGACGGGCAGCGCTTCATTCTCAACGATCCGCAGCGTGGCTACTGTTTTGCAGCCGCTGTGCACGGCGTTGTGCCGGCCACGTTACCCCGGCATAACCTCGCCGTACGCCTTAGTCCGGTGATGGGCTGCGATGAACTGTTGGGTGTGCTGGTGCGGCGCTTGTCCGGCCAACGCCTGATGACGCTCACCGGGTGTGCCGGCGTGGGCAAGAGCAGCCTGGCCCTGGCGTTGGCCGAGCGGGTGCTGCCGCGTTATCGGGACGGCGTGTGGTGGGTCGACCTGGCCACGGTGGAAGCGCCGATGAGCATGTTGCGCCACCTGGCTTTGGTGCTGCATCTTGAACCCTGCGCCAGTGCGGCTGAACTGGGCCGGCAATTGGCGACCCGTCAGTTGCTGCTGGTGCTGGACGGTGCCGACTTGCTGCTCGGCGCCTGCCGTCACCTGGTGCGCGTGCTACGCGAAGCGGCGCCCCAGGTCAGTGTACTGGTCAGCAGCCGTGAAACCCTGCAAGTCCCCGGCGAATGGGTGCAGCGCGTGCCCCGGCTGGCGGTGCCTGCGCCGTCAATGCTGGGCAGTGTCGAGGAGGCGATGGTAAACCCTGCGGTGCAAGTGTTCGTCGCCCGAGTACGTGCGGCTCAGCAAGGCTTTGTGCTGCGGCCTCAGGACCTGGCCCCGCTGCGTGACATCTGCCGGCGCCTGGATGGTATTCCCCTGGCCCTGGAGCTGGCGGCCGCTCAAGTGGACGCCCTGGGTGTGCGGGGATTGCAGCAGCAATTGTGCAAAGGCGTACAGGTACTGAGCCGGGGCCGGCGTACGGCGGTGGAACGTCATCAATCCCTGAGCGCCGCCCTGGACTGGACTTACCAGCGCTTGAGCCTGCCGGAGCGCTGGCTGTTCCTCCAATTGAGCCTGTTCAAGATGGCCGTCACCTTGCCCACCTTGAGCGAATTGGTCACCGGCACCGAGTTGGAACATGCCGACCTGGCCTACCTGCTGGAGCGTCTGGTCAGTACTTCGTTGCTGAGCCTTGAACCGGGCCCTGGCAATGCCCGTTACCGCCTGCTCAACTGCGTGCGCAGCTATGCCCTGACGCAATTGCGCGACCCGATGCAGGTCGCGCGTTTGCAGCAGGGCTATGGGCATTACCTGGGGCCGTTTTCAGGCCGGCCGTTTGTCCTGCAACTCGTCGAGCAGGCGGCGTACGCGGACTAGGTCCTGGGTGGCAAAGCCTTCAGTGAACCGCGCGTAAATCGAACTCAGCAGATCCCGCGCCGGCTGCACGCGGCCTTGCGCCTGCCACAGCCTTGCCAGTGAGGTGGCACAGCGCAACTCCCAGGCAAGCGCGCCTTGCTGGTGTGCCAGGCCCAAGGCTTCCAGCAGCAGCGTTTCGGCCGCACGGCGATCTGTCAGGCTGTCTGCACGCACCCTTAGAATCTCCGGGGTACACCAACCTGCGAGGCCATTTCTGGCGCGTTCAAATAGCCCGTCACTGACCTCGATGGCGTTGAACGTCACCAGGATGTCCTCGACCAGGCCCAGCCCCTGCACATCGGCCATCGGCAACGTGCCTTCGTAGCAGCGCGCCCAAGTCTGGAACAGCTGCACCGAGTGCTTTTGCGATTGTTGCAACAGTTGGTCCAACTGCTCGCGTGCCACCTTGTTGTCGCCGTTGTAGTAGGCGATGACCACCCCGGCCAGGGCCAGGGTATAGCAGATCGACGTGCCATGATTGATGTTCAAGGCCAGCGCCAACGCCTGGCTTGCGGTGCGCCACGCGCGCTCCGGGTAACCCCGCAGCCACAGGATGCGCGCGAGGATGGTCAACGAGGCGACGCTCTGGTCGTACTGCACGCCAAAACCGTGGGTAAAACGGTTGAGGTGACCGCTGTGGGCCATGCGCTGGATCACCTGCTCAGCATTGTGCTGCGCCAGTGCCTGGTTGCCGGCGAAGTGTTGCGCTAATACCCGCAGGCGTTGGGCGCTGAGGGCCAACAGGGGCTCGGCCTCGGGACCCAGGCGGTCGAAGTGCAGGCTTTGCGCCAAGGCCTCACGGTAGTCGCCGCAGCACAGGTTCACGGCCATGTATCCCGACACCGCACGCAGTTGGCCTGCCAGGTCCTTGCCGGCTTCCGCCAGGCGCCGGGCGCAACGGAAGGCTTCGATGGTCTGCGGCGTGCCGCCTTGGGTGTGATAGGAAAAACTGCCCAGCGCCAGCTGCAACGCCATGTTCAAGCGCTGGCTCGGTGTCCTTGACTCGCCCAGCCGTGCCAGGGCCTTGCCCACGTACAAACCCTGGTCACGCAGCAGCGACAGCTCCTGCCACAACGGCATCGCACTCACCGTGAGGCGCATGCCCAGCACGTGCACACCCTGGTCACTCAGGCTCCAGTCGAGGGCGGCACGGATGTCTTCGCGCAGGGGCGCGTAGCGGTCGATCCAGGGTTGGGTCGCGGTCAGTTCCCAATCGTCCTGGGCCTGGTGCATCAGCGCCAGGCAGCGTTCGGCGTGGCGCTCGCGGGTGATGTCGAGTTCATCGGCGACGCTGAGTTTCTCCAGGGCGTAGGTGCGGGTGATGTCCAGCAGGCGATAGACCATCTCGTCATCGCCGGCTTCCACATTGAGCAGGGATTTGGCGACCAATTGAGTGATGGAGCCCAACACTTCGGTCGGTGCAATCTTTTCCCCGGCAATCACCGCTGCCGCGCTGGCCAGGCTGAAACCGCCGCGAAACACCGCCAGGCGCCGCAGGCAGATCTGTTCGCAGGCGGTCAGCAGCTCAAAGCTCCAGTCCAGCGTGGCGCGCAGGGTTTGATGGCGGGGCAGGGCGTTGCGCCGGCCACGGGTCAGCAGGCGGAAATTGTCCTCCATCTGCACCAATAGCCCTGGCAAGCCAAAGCGCTCGATCTGCGCCGCCACCAACTCGATCGCCAACGGAATGCCGTCCAGGCGCTGGCAGATATCGATTGCCAGCGGCAGCTCGGCTTCGCTCAGTTCAAAGCTGTCCTGATGGGACATGGCCCGCTCGATCAACAATTGCAGGGCGGGGTAGCCCAGTGCCTGCGCGCGGTTGCCGGTGACGGGCGGGCAGGCCAGCGGTTCCAGGCGCTGCACGGACTCGCCCTCGGCGCGCAATGCCTCCCGGCTGGTGGCCAGGATGTGCAGCCTGGGCGCATGGCGTAGCAGGGTCTCGCTGATCAGGGCGATGTCGTCAAGCAGGTGCTCGCAGTTGTCGATCACCAGCAGCAGTTGGCGTTCCTGCACGTTGCGCGCAAAGGTGGTCAAGGGTTCATGCTCGGCGTGGGGGAGATCGAGCAGGGCGGCCAGGTTGGGCAGGATCATCGACGGCGCGCTCAGTGGCGCCAGGTCGAGCAGGCGAATGCCGTCGCGGTAATGGCCGATCAGCAATTCCGCGACTCTCAGCGCGACGGTGGTCTTGCCGATACCGCCGGCGCCGGTCAGGGTGATAAAGCGTTGTTCCGGCAGTTGCTGCACCAGGCTGTCGATCAGGGCCTGGCGGCCGATCATCCGCGTACGGCGCAACGGCAGGTTGTGGCAAGGACGTTGTGGGGCACCTTCGGTGGGCGGCGTCATCGGTTCGATGCTCAGTGGCGTAACAAAACTGTAGCCGCGCTGGGCCACGGTCACGATATAGCGCTGCCCGGCCTGGCCATCGCCCAGGGCCTTGCGCAACGCCGCCATATGCACCCGCAGGTTGCCGTCTTCCACTACGCTTTTGGGCCAGACGCGGGCGATCAATTCCTGCTTGCTCACCACATTGCCGGCCTGCTCCAGCAGGATCAGCAGGATATCCACCGCGCGCCGTCCCAAGCGCAACGGGCGACCCGCCTCCAGCACCAGGCGTTGGCGCGGGTGGATGCGATAGGGGCCGAAATGCACGGCCTGGTCGCCGGGATCGCTCATGGGGGGCCATGCTCGAGAAATGGGGAGCGGCCAGCATATTCCAGGTACGCACCGACCACTAGGCTGCGATCACTTGAGGCTTGTGGCGCGAGTGGTGATTTCGCCAGGTCATCGGGTTGACACCTTCGCTGCGGGTGAACATATGGCAGAAGTGCGCCTGGTCGCAAAAACCGCATTCCAGGCTGATTTGCGTCAGGCTCAGGGACGAGCTGGTGATCAGTTCCTTGGCGCGCTGGATACGTTGTTGACGGATCCACTCCTGTGGCGACAACCCGGTGGTGCACTTGAACGCCCGGGAAAAATGGCTGCGCGACAACGCGCAGGCCTGGGCCAGGTCGGCAATGGCCAGGCTTTCGCCGAGGTTGGCCAGGATCAGTTGCTTGGCGATGCGCTCGCGCCGAGGGCACAGGCCTCCGGTGGCGGACAAACGAGGGGCATATTGCTCGAGTCGGGCCATGACAAATATCCGCAGTCGATGGGAGCGTTCCCGGTGAATGGATGCAGTGTAGACGCCACTAATCTTGTTGCCGGACCGTCCGGCTGACGAGTTAATCGTTGTTAATTTCGCCAGGTGCGCAGGTGGAAAAGACAGCACAGGCATGCAATGCAAGTCGGGTTTTGCGTGCTTATCTGTGGGCTTGCCAACCGTTTGGATAGCCCCATGAACCGCAACGACCTGCGCCGCGTCGACATGAACCTGCTGGTTATTTTCGAAGCACTGATGTTCGAGAAGAACCTGACCCGTGTCGCCGAAAAACTCTTTATGGGCCAACCGGCAGTGAGTGCGGCATTGGGGCGTCTGCGCGATTTGTTCGACGACCCGTTGCTGTTGCGTAACGGACGGGGCATGGAGCCCACGCCACGCGCCGTGGCGATACTCAAGGAGTTGCAACCGGCCATGGACACCATCTCCGGCGCGGTCAGCCGTGCCAAGGATTTCGACCCGTCCAGCAGTTGTGCAGTGTTTCGCATTGGTCTCTCGGACGATGCTGAGTTTGGCCTGTTTCCGCCTTTGCTCAGTCAACTGCGCGAGGAGGCGCCGGGGATCATCGTGGTGGTGCGCCGGGCCAATTACCTGTTGATGTCGTCGCTGCTGGCCAGTGGTGAGATTTCGGTGGGGGTGAGTTACACCACTGACTTGCCGGCGAATGCCAAGCGCAAGAAGCTGCGGGATATTCCGTGCAAGGTCTTGCGTGGGGATGGGGGGACTGAGCCGCTGACCCTGGATGACTACTGTGAACGCCCTCATGCGATGGTGTCGTTTTCGGGGGATTTGAGCGGCAATATCGATCTGGATTTGGCGAGGATCGGCCGGGCGCGGCGGGTGGTGTTGGCGGTGCCGCAGTTCAGTGGGTTACGGGCGTTGTTGGCGGGCACGCAAATTATTGCGACGGTACCGGATTATGCGGCGTGTGCGTTGACCGAGGGGACGTCGTTACGGGCGGAGGATCCGCCGTTTGCGATTGATGCCGCGGAGTTGTCGATGGTGTGGAGCGGGGTGCATGACAATGATCCGGCGGAGCGGTGGTTGAGGGGGAGGATTGGGGAGCATATGGCTCGGGGTTTTGACTGAGTACATATCCGTTATTAGGTTGATGGCTGAAATAGGTTCCGCCCTTACGGCGGCTCACTTTGGAAAAGCCCCAAAGTAAGCATGGACTTGTTCCCTCAAAACGTACGCCATGAAGCGAGTGTTAAGCAGTTTGCTTCAGTTGCTTTGCGTAGTCATTAGGTGAGCTGTATCCCAGCGCCGAGTGCAGCCGTGCCGCGTTGTAAAACCCATGGATGTAGCTTGCGATTGATGCATGGGCCTGTGCTTTGCTGGGATACACACCGATGGCTTCTTCCTTCTTGAGTGTGGCAAAAAAGCTCTCTGCCACGGCGTTATCCCAGCAATTCCCCTTACGGCTCATGCTTTGCACGAAGCCTCTTTCCGCGATCATGCTACGAAAACCGCTACCGGTGTATTGTCGGCCTCGATCAGAGTGAAAAATCACACCGTGATCCACGGGCGCTCTGGTCCAGGCGTTCATGAACGCCTGTTGTACCAAGCCCTCGGGCATACGATCCGACAGGCTGTAACCCAGCACCTGCCGGGTCTGGATACTCAACACCACAGCCAAGTACAACCAACCCTGGCGGGTCGAAATATACGTGATATCCCCCACCCAGGCGGGTGCTGGGCTTGTCACGGAAAAGCGTCGTTTTAACACGTTGTCAGAAATAGGTTGGATATACCGGTTATCCGTCGAGTGTTTGAAGCGGGCTTTGATTTTTCCTCGCAGCATTTCCTCTCTCATCAGACGAGCTACTCGCTTGTGCCCTATCGCGTACGAGCGGTTATGAAGCGCCTTAACCATGCGTGGACGCCCATAAGTGCCTCGGCTTGCCCGATGAATCGCGCGAATTTCCAAGCGAATCGCCACATCTGGATCAGGACGTTTCTGACGCTTCAAATAGCCGTGAAAGCCCGACACCGAGACCTCCATCACTCGACATAACAGCCTGACTGGAAAGTGAGTCCGTTCACGGGCGACAAAGGCGTATCTCAGTTGGACTCTTTGGCAAAGAACGCCGTCGCTTTTTTTAGGATTTCTCGCTCCATTTTGAGCGTGGCATTTTCAGCTCGAAGCCGAGCCAGCTCGCTTTCCAGGTCAGAGACCGGATGCCGGGCAGGAGAACTGAGAGGACGCCCGTTGCGTGCGGCGTCCAGCCAATTACCTAAGGTTTTGACCGAGATATCCAACTGTCGGGCAGCTTCTCCTCGACCAATGCTTTCAGCGAGTGTCACTGCCTGAGCTTTGAAGTCGTCGGTGTAACTGCGGCGAGTTTGCTGTGCCATAAGTGCCTCCAAGATTGCGATTAAAATATCGCTTCTTGGCGTCCGCTGCGAGGGAACAAGTCCACCAAAGGGCTCTTGCCCCAACACTCGGCACCTCGCCTAGGCTCGGTGTGCCCGAACGCAGGCTTGAATCCGTGGGCCGCCGCGATGGGCCATCCTTGGCCCAGCGCGGCTAACCCGGCGTCCTGCCGGGTTACCCACGGATTCAAGCCTGCGTTCGGCCAGCGTGTTTAACGGGGCGCCTTAGATCAAGATCAAGATCAAGATCAAGATCAAGATCGAAAGCAAGAGCACGGCGGCCTAGTAGCCGACCTGAGTGGTTAGATCAAGAGCAGATACGTGTAGGAGCCGGTGTGCCTGCGAAAAATGTGAGAGCGTGGCGTACATCCTGGTTTATCGCGTCATCGTCGAAGACCATCGTGGACTGCGTTTGCCGTTGCCTTTGCTCCACACCACTCAAGCCGGCTGTCAGGCCGCTGTGCTTTTGTTTTTGATCTTGATTTTGATCTTAGGCGCCCCGTCAAACACGCTGGCCGGAATCTGACAGGGATTTGGGGGGTAAACCGGCAGGGATGCCGGTTTAGCCGCCCCGCGCCATGGATGGCGCGGGGCGGCGGCCCCCCAAATCCCTGTCGGATTACGGGCACACCGAGCCTAGGCGAGGTGCCGAGTGTTGGGGCAAGAGCGTTTTGCTTACTTTTGCGCTCTATCAAAAGTGAGCCGCTGTAAGAGCGGAACCATAGGTAGCCGCTACCCTAATAACGGATATGCCCCCATACCCCCCGCCCAAACAATTGGTCACCCATTCTTCCCCAAAATTGGATATTCCTCCCCCAAGGCCCGATGACTAACCTAGCCACCAATCCCCACAGCCTTGGAGCACCCTCATGCAAACCCGTACCGATTTCTACACCGCCTCCCCAGACGCCATGAAAGCCATGCTCGCCTTGGAAGCCGCCGTCGGCAAACTGTCCATCGAGCTGCCCCTGCTGGAACTGGTCCGCCTGCGCGTCTCGCAGATCAACGGCTGCGCCTTCTGCCTCGACATGCACACCGCCGACGCCCGTAAAGGCGGCGAAACCGAACGCCGCCTATACACCGTCTCCGCCTGGCGCGAAACGCCGTTCTTTACCCCGCGTGAACGCGCCGCACTGGCCTGGGCCGAAAGCCTGACCCTGATCAGTCACACCCACGCCCCGGACGAAGACTTCAACGCCCTGGCCGCCGAGTTCAGCCCTCAGGAGCAGATCGACCTGAGCGTGGCTATCGCCACCATCAACAGCTGGAATCGCCTGGCCGTGGGTTTCCGCAAGATGCCGAAGTAAGCGTCAGAAGTTGACCGAAGCACTCAGGCGCGCCGTCAACGGCGCGCCCTGGAACAGATAGTCATCGCCCATGTACTCGCCCGCGTCGCGCCAGTAGCGCTTGTCGAACAGGTTGTCGACGCTCAGGCGGAACACCGTTTCATAGCCGCTCACCTTGGTGGTGTAGCGGCTGCCTACGTTCACCACTGCGTAATCCCCCACCTCCACATTGCCGCTACGGTTGGCGTACTTCTTGGCGCTGTATTGCACGCCGCCCAGCACCGCCAGGCCGTTCACCCAAGGCAACGCGTAATCGGCATACACACTGGCGCGCAGCTTGGGCACGTTGATCGCTTGGTGGCCCTCATAGTCCGCAGTGCCGCTGCCGCTCACCCGCGCGCGAATCGCCGCCACGCTGGTTGCAATCTGCAGGCGCTCGGTGGCCCAGCCGTTGGCCGACAGTTCCAGTCCGGTGTTTTTTTGCTCGCCCTGTTGCACATAGTCGAATTGGCCAGTGCCGTCCGGCTTGGCGTACTGGTAGGCCTGGCGGGTCTGGAATACAGCGGCGGTAAAGCTCATGCGGCGCCAGTCGTATTTAACGCCGGCTTCGATTTGACGTGAGGTGGTGGGGGCCAGGGTTTCGCCGTCGTTGCGGGTCGTCCAAGGTGCCTCACCGCCCAGGGACAGGCCTTTGCTGTAGCTGGTGTACAACGACACGTTTTCCACCGGTTTGTAGATCAACGATGCCTGGGGCAGAAACTCGTATCGCTGGGTGTGGCGTTGTTGATTGCCGTTTTCGTCGAAGGCTTTTTCATCCAGACGCACTTCACGGCCCCCAAGGATGGTTTGCCATTGCTCGTTGAAGCGGATGCGGTCGGTGACGAACAGGCCGTACTGGCGGCTGTCGAGGCGCTTGTGCTTGTCGTTGAGCGGCACGTCGGTGGGGGTGAAGGTCGGGGCGTCAACATTGATGTTGCTGCTGCCGATGTATTCGTTGACCGATTTGCGCTTGTCGACCACCCGGCGGAACGCGCTGGTGCCAAAGGTCAGTTCATGGCCGAGGCTACCGGTGTCGAACAGCCCGGTCATGGCTGCCTGCACTTCGTCGTCACGGCGGGTGTCGTCGGGGCTGCGGTAGTCGTAGATGTCGTAGTCGCCGGTAGGGCTGAAAAAGGCGGTGCCGCAATCGGTGACGTAGAAGCAACCATAGGCAAACGAACTGTAGTCATCGATCACCACCTTGCTGCGGGCGGCGCTGACACTGCCTTTCCACTGATCGCTGAAGCGGTACTCGAACTTGCCGTTAAGGTTCAGTGAATCAATGCCCACTTGCTTCGAACCGCTCTGGTGCCCCAGCAGTTTTTTTGGCGAGGCGTCGTGGGGCACTTCGGTGCCGCCCAACAACTGGTAGCCCGGCACCGAGCGCTGTTGTTTGTTCTGGTACTCGGCATCTAGTTGCAACACCGCGTCAGGGCTGATGTTCCAGTCGAACGCCAGGGACACAAAGTCACGCTGGCCGTTGGCGTGCTCCACATAGGAGTTGAGGTCTTCATGGGCCACGTTGGCGCGTAGGCCGAATTGCTGCTCGCTGCCAAACCAGCCGCCGACGTCGGTGGCAATGTAGCCGCTGCCACGGTCGTCAGTGGAGACGGTTACCGAGCGCACATCTTCCGGGCGCTTGGTCACGTAGTTGATCACACCACTGGGCTCGGAAATCCCGCTTTGCAGGCCCGCCAGGCCCTTGAGCACTTCCACCTGTTGTTTGTTTTCCAGGGCGACGTTCTGCTCGCCCGTGATGGTGCGCCCGTTGATCTTGTAGCTGCTCGCCGCGTTCAGCGAGAAGCCGCGTACCACAAAATTCTCGTAGTAGCCGATGGGCGCGTAGCTGTCGCCCACGGATGCATCGTTGCGCAGTACTTCACTGAGCAGGCGCGCCTGTTGGTCCTTGATCAGTGTGGCGTTGATCACCGTGATCGAAGCGGGCGTGTCGAGCAGCGGCGCGTTATCGAAGCCGCCCACCGAGGCGGTTTCACTGCGGTAGCCGGATTCATCCTGGCCCTGGACGTTCACCGCCGGCAGTTCGATTTCAGCCGCGAGGCTGTTACCAATGCCGCCGCTGAGCAGCAGGCCGAGGGCGAAACGAGAGGTGACAACGGGACGAAAACGCAAAACCATGGGGGCAGGGCCTTAAAGCGCAGGGCGGGAGGGCGCATAAGCTAGGCATATCGGCCAGGTTTTACAAGGTATTGAGAAGGTTTCTCCGTTAGTGACGATGCTTTAGCGTTTCACTCGGCAGTTCCTTGAACAATGCCCGGTAACTGTTGGAAAACCGCCCCAGGTGCCAGAACGACCAATTCATCGCCACCTCGGCCACGGTGGCGTTCGGTGAGCCCAGCAACTCCCGCCGCGCCCCATTCAACCGGCGCAACCGCAACCACTGCGCTGGGCTCATCCCCGTATAGGTCTTGAAGCCCTGTTGCAACTGACGCAACGGCACGCCGGCAATGTGCGCCAGTTCCAGCAGGTTCACGGTCTCATCCGGTGCATCCGCCGCCCATTCGCCGATGCGCGCCATCAGCCGACGCTCGTCGCTGCGTCGCTGCAACGAGTGGCGGTCCAGGCAAACGCAGGCGTTATCGAGGATGAACAGGCAATCGTCCAGCAACTGCTGGGTGAGGGCGTCACGGCTGGCGGGGTCGATTTCGGTGGACAAGCGGGTGAGGGTGCCACTCAGCCAGCGGCTGAACAGCCCATTCTGTTGGCAGCTCAGCGGCGCCATGAACAGGCCTTCCAGCTTGGCCACATCCAGCCCATGGCGCTGCACGAATTGCGGCCCGAACACCACCGCCACTTCACGGTAGTTTTCCGGGGTGATCCAGGTGTTGTGGCTTTCGCCATTGAGCATGTACAGCGCGTTATCACTGCCGTCGAAACAGAACGCCAATGAGCCTGGCGGTGCATTGAAATGCTGCTCTACGCGGGTGTTCATGCACTCCTCGTACACCTCCACGCCTTGCAGGTCGAGGTAGCGGATCTGCCCGGCAAAATGCCCTGGGGACATCTGCTGGTACTGCTGCACCCAACCGGGTGTCGCATTGCATTGAGCGGCCACATCACCGGTGGTGAAGGCCTGTACGCGCAAAGCTGTTGCCTGTGTCATGGGTAACCTGGGCGCACTCTATTGGTGCGTTGTGGTTCGTGCAAAGTGGATAGATGCCGCAGGGGCGGCGCATCAAGATAGACCTCAATGCGCCAGGAGTACAAGCCGGCGCATGCACCCAACCCATGACGAGGTCCTTATGAACGCCCCCTTCGATCAGCTGTCCGCCTGGCTGAAAGAACACAAGATTACCGAAGTCGAATGCGTGATCAGTGATTTGACTGGCATCGCACGCGGCAAGATTGCACCCACCAACAAGTTCCTGCATGAGCGAGGCATGCGCCTGCCGGAAAGTGTACTGCTGCAAACGGTAACCGGGGACTTTGTCGACGACGACATCTACTACGACCTGCTCGACCCGGCCGATATCGACATGGTCTGCCGCCCGGTGTCCAACGCCACCTACGTGGTGCCGTGGGCCATCGAGCCGACGGCGATTGTGATCCACGACACCTTCGACAAGCAGGGCAACCCCATCGAACTGTCGCCGCGCAACGTGCTGAAGAAGGTCCTGCAGTTGTACACCGACCAGGGCTGGCAGCCGATCGTCGCGCCGGAAATGGAGTTCTACCTGACCCAGCGCTGCGAAGACCCGGACCTGCCGCTGAAAACCCCAGTAGGCCGCTCGGGCCGCGCCGAAACCGGTCGCCAGTCGTTTTCCATTGATGCGGCCAACGAATTCGACCCACTCTTCGAAGACGTCTACGACTGGTGCGAAGCCCAGGGCCTGGACCTCGACACGTTGATCCACGAAGACGGCCCGGCGCAGATGGAAATCAACTTCCGCCACGGCGATGCCCTCGACCTCGCTGACCAGATCACTGTGTTCAAGCGCACCCTGCGCGAGGCAGCGCTAAAGCACAACGTCGCCGCCACGTTCATGGCCAAGCCGGTGGCCGACGAGCCGGGCAGCGCCATGCACCTGCATCAGAGCGTGGTCGACATCGCCACCGGCAAACCAGTGTTCGTCGACGCTGACGGCAACAAGAGTCCGCTGTTCCTGCACCACATCGGCGGCTTGCAGAAATACATCCCCAAGCTGCTGCCGATGTTTGCGCCCAACGTGAACTCGTTCCGTCGCTTCCTGCCGGACACTTCGGCACCGGTCAACGTCGAGTGGGGCGAAGAGAACCGCACCGTTGGCCTGCGCGTGCCCACCTCCAGCCCCGACGCCATGCGCGTGGAGAACCGTTTGCCCGGCGCCGACGCCAATCCCTACCTGGCGATTGCGGCTAGTCTGCTGTGTGGCTACCTCGGGATGATCGAGCAGATCGAACCCAGCGCGCCAGTGGAAGGGCGTGCCTATGAGCGCCGCAACCTGCGCCTGCCGTTCACCCTCGAAGATGCGCTGGCACGCATGGAGGATTGCGATACGGTCAAGCAGTACCTGGGCGACAAATTCGTGCGGGGCTACGTCGCGGTCAAGCGCGCCGAGCACGAGAATTTCAAGCGGGTGATCAGTTCCTGGGAGCGTGAGTTCCTGCTGTTGAGCGTCTAAAAAAACCAAAAAAGGGGTGTCGATATGCGTCTTGTGAAACAGCTTCTCCCGCTGGCCCTGGTGGCCGCGTTCAGCAGTGCCAGCCAGGCGGCGCCGACGGTCAGCGTCTACAACTGGACCGACTATATCGGCGAGACCACCCTGGCGGACTTCCAGGCCAAGACCGGGATCAAGCCGATCTACGACGTGTTCGACTCCAATGAAACCCTGGAGGGCAAGTTGCTCGCGGGGCGCACCGGCTATGACGTGGTGGTGCCGTCCAACCACTTCCTGGCACGCCAGGTGAAGGCTGGTGCGTTCCTCAAGCTCGACCGCGCGCAACTGCCCAACTTCAAGAACCTTGACCCCAAGCTGCTCAAGCTGCTGGAAAAAAATGACCCCGGCAACGCGCACTCGGTGCCGTACCTGTGGGGCACCAATGGCATCGGCTATAACGTCGACAAGGTCAAGCAGGTGCTGGGCATCGACCATATCGATTCGTGGGCGGTGCTGTTCGAGCCCGAGAACATCAAGAAACTCAACCAATGCGGCGTGGCCTTCCTCGACTCGGCGGACGAGCTATTCCCGGCGATCCTCAACTACATGGGCAAGGACCCGCGCAGCGAGAACCCCGAGGACTACAAGCAGGCCGAGGCCAAGTTGCTGACGTTGCGGCCGTACATCACCTACTTCCATTCTTCCAAGTACATCTCGGATTTGGCCAACGGTGATATCTGCGTGGCCTTCGGTTATTCCGGCGACGTGTTCCAGGCCGCCAACCGCGCCAAGGAAGCCAAGAACGGCGTGAACATCGCCTATTCGATTCCCAAGGAAGGCTCCAACCTGTGGTTCGACCTGCTGGCGATTCCCGCCGACGCGAGCAACCCGAAAGAAGCCCATGCCTTTATCAACTACCTGCTTGACCCTGAGGTGATCGCCAAGGTCAGCGCCTCGGTGGGGTATGCCAACGCCAACCCGGCCGCCAAGGCGTTCATGGACCCGGAACTGGTGAACAACCCTGAGGTGTACCCGTCTCAGGAAGTGCTCGACAAACTCTATATTTCCACCACGCCGACCCCGGCGACCATGCGCCTGATGACCCGCGCCTGGAGCAAAGTGAAGACCAACAAATGATGCCGTCGACTGACCACGCCCGGTCTTACTACCGGGCCACGGCCAACGCCCTGACGGAGCGCCCCGCATTGGGCGCCGACCTGACCGCCGATGTGTGTGTGATCGGCGGCGGCTTCACCGGTGTGAATACCGCCATCGAGCTGGCCCAGCGTGGGCTCTCGGTGATCCTGCTGGAAGCCCGGCGCATCGGCTGGGGCGCCAGCGGGCGCAATGGCGGCCAGTTGATTCGCGGTATCGGCCATGACGTGTCGGGCTTCGCCAAATACGTGGGCGAGGAGGGCGTGCGTTACCTGGAGCGTGCCGGCATCGACTCGGTGGCGTTGGTGGGCGAGCGTATTCGTGAGCACAACATCGACTGCGACCTGCGTTGGGGCTTTTGCGAATTAGCCAATACGCCCGCGCAGTTCGCTGCGTTCAAAGGCGAGCAGGCGCACCTGGCGGCGCTGGGGTATACCCACGAAACGCGCCTGGTCGGTCCGCAGGATATGCCGCAAGTGGTGGGCTCGTCGGTGTATGCCGGCGGCTTGGTAGACATGGGCTCCGGGCATCTGCACCCGTTGAATCTGGTGCTGGGTGAGGCGCAGTTGGCCGAATCCCTCGGGGTGCGGATTTTCGAACACACCGAAGTGCTGGAGCTGATCCACGGCGACAGGGTGCAGGTGCGCTGCGCTGGCGGCAGCGTGCGTGCCGACCACCTGGTGCTGGCGTGCAATGCCCATCTGGAGGAACTGGAGCCGCGCTTGAGCGGCAAGGTGCTCCCGGCGGGCAGTTATATCATCGCCACCGAGCCTTTATCCGAGGCGATGGCCAACCAGTTGATCCCACAGAACCTCGCGCTGTGCGACCAGAAAGTCGGCCTGGATTATTACCGGTTGTCCGCTGACCGCCGTCTGTTATTCGGCGGCGCTTGCCATTACTCCGGCCGCGATCCGGCGGACATCGCCGCCTATATGCAACCGAAAATGCTCAAGGTGTTCCCGCAACTGGCCCATACCGCCATTGAGTTCCAGTGGGGCGGCAAGATCGGCATTACTGCCAACCGCTTTCCGCAGGTGGGCCGGTTGAAGCAGTACCCGAATGTGTTTTATGCCCAGGGCTATTCCGGGCATGGGCTGAACGTCACCCACTGGTGCGCCAGGCTGCTGGCCGAAGGTATCCACGCCGGCCACAGCACGGGCCTGGATATTTTCAGCCAAGTGCCACACATGACGTTTCCGGGTGGCAAGGCGTTGCGCTCGCCGCTGTTGGCGTTGGGGATGTTGTGGTATCGGTTAAAGGAGCTGATGGGTTGATCAACCGACGGGTTCGGTCAGTACTTTCCTGAAGGTTTCCACCAGAGGCCGCAGGTTGATCCGATGCCACGCCGCCCACAGCGGCGTGGTGTAGCTCAGCCACGGCAACTCCCGCAACACCACGCCGGGCGGGGCATTGCGGCTCAAGCCCTTTTGCACCATCGCCACGCCCAGGCCTGAAGCAACCAGGCCCAAGGCGGTAAACGGTTCACCGGCTTCCATGGGGATCTGCGGGGTGAAACCGGCGCGGATGCAGGCGGCGATAAAGTCGTCAGTTGGATGCGCGCCGGGTTTGCGCTGTACGCCGATCCATTCCTGATCGGCCAGGTGCTCGGGCAGCAGCTCGCTTTGGCGTGCCAATGGGTGGTGTTCAGGCAGGGCCAGCAGCATCGGGTCATCCAATACTTGCAGTGCGATCAGGTCGGGATCATCGTCGGCCGGCGGCTCGTTCACCAGCGCGATATCCAGGCTGCGCTGACGCAGGCCTTCCAGTTGTTCGAGAGAGGGCAGGTTGTACAGCTTGATATGCACGGTGGGGCGGTCGTCGCGCAGAATGCGCAGGGCATTGGGCAACACACCGGCATGCATGGCGTTTTCGATGTAGCCGATGCACAGCCCACCTTCTTCGCCACGGCCCAGGCGCTTGCCCAGGGACTCCAGGCGATAGGCATGGGTCAGCAGCGCTTTGGTTTCAGCCAGGAAGGTCTGGCCGTCACGGGTCAGGCGGATGCGTTGCTGGCTGCGTTCGAACAGGGTCAGGCCCAGGCGCTCTTCCAGCTGGGCTATCTGTCGGCTCAGCGGCGACTGGGAGATGTGCAGGCGTTCGGCAGCACGGCCGACGTGTTCTTCTTCGGCGACCACTTCGAAGTAGCGCAGTTGGCGGAGATCGATCATGTTAGACCTACAAGGACTCAAGTTGGTCGCAGTATGTCTTGGACGGTCCGATCTCTGCAATCTAGGATCTGCTCAACGGTCACAGCGACCCCTGAACCCATTGAGGATCCACCATGAGCTTGAAAGACAAACTCCCAGGCCAGCTCGGCTTTGGCACCGCACCGCTGGGCAACATGTTCCGCGCCATTCCTGAAGACGAGGCCCTGGCCACCGTGGAGGCCGCCTGGAACGCCGGCGTGCGTTACTTCGACACCGCGCCGTTCTACGGCTCGGGACTCTCGGAAATCCGCCTGGGCCAAGCGCTGTCGCAGTACAACCGCGACGACTTCGTGCTCAGCACCAAGGTCGGCCGGGTGATCCTCGACGAAGTCGAAGACAGCGCCCGTGATCTCGGCGAAAAAAGCGGCGTGTTCGAACACGGCCGCCCGAACAAGATGCTCAACGACTACAGCGCCGATGCCACCTTGCGCTCCATCGAAGACAGCCTGACCCGCCTGAACACCGATCGCCTGGACATCGTATGGATTCACGACATCGCCCAGGACTTCTACGGCGACCAGTGGCTGGAGTACTTCAACCAGGCCCGCACCGGCGCTTTCAAAGTGCTGACCCGCCTGCGCGAAGAGGGCGTGATCAAGGCCTGGGGCCTGGGTGTGAACCGCGTCGAGCCGTGCGAATTGACCTTGGACCTGACGGACGCGCAGCCCGACGGCTTTTTGCTGGCTGGCCGCTACACTCTGCTGGACCACGATCGCGCCCTGCAACGCTTGATGGACGCGGCCCTGGCGCAGAACGTCGAAATCGTCGTCGGTGGCCCCTACAGCTCCGGCATCCTTGCCGGTGGCGCGCACTTCGAGTACCAGAAAGCCAGCCCGGCGATCATCAGCAAGGTCGAGCAGATCAAGGCGATCGCCCAGGCATTCGGCGTGAGTGTGAAAGCCGCCGCGCTGCAATTCTCCCTGGCCCATCCGGCCGTGGCAGCGGTAATTCCGGGTGCCAGCCGTCCGGGCAGGATTGCCGAAGACGTTGCAGCGTTGTCAGAAAAGATCCCGGCAGCCTTCTGGCAGGCCCTGCGCAATGCCCGATTGATTTCGGATCGCGCACCACTGCCGCTTTAACCTCAGGAGTTTCAACCATGAAAATTGATGTAAGCGGCAAAGTAGCGATTGTCAGCGGCAGCACCGCTGGAATTGGCCTGGGCATCAGCCAGGCGCTGGCGCAGTCCGGCGCCACGGTGGTGGTGATCGGGCGCGACGCGGGCAAGGTGGATGACGCCTTGGCGAGCATCCGCCAGACCGTTCCCGGCGCGGACCTGCGTGGTTTGGTGGCGGACCTCGGGACGGCCGACGGTGCAGAAAAACTCTTCGCCGCCGAACCGCGTGCCGACATCCTGGTCAACAACCTGGGCATCTTCAACGATGTGGATTTCTTTGAGGCCCCGGACAGCGAATGGACACGCTTTTATGAGGTCAATGTGATCTCCGGCGTGCGCCTGGCGCGGCATTACACACCGGGCATGGTCGAGCAGGGCTGGGGGCGGGTGATTTTCCTGTCGTCGGAGTCCGGCGTGGCGACCCCGGCGGACATGATCAACTACGGCGTGACCAAGAGCGCCAACCTGGCGGTGTCCCATGGTTTGGCCAAGCGCTTGGCGGGCACCGGCGTGACGGTAAACGCGGTGTTGCCTGGGCCGACCTTCACCGACGGCCTTGAGCAGATGCTCAAGGACGCCACCGCACAATCCGGGCGCAGTGCGCGGGACGAGGCGGATGTGTTTGTGCGTAACGCACGGCCGACCTCGATCATCCAGCGCGCGGCAAATGTGGATGAAGTCGCCAACCTGGTGGCGTACATTGCTTCACCCCTGTCATCTGCCACCACCGGTGCCGCGTTGCGGGTCGACGGTGGTGTGGTCGACAGCATGGCCATCTGAATTGTTTTTCATTTTCTGGAGTAATTAACGTGGCAACAGCGTCTTCTGTAATTGAAATCCCGGTGTCGGCCGATCAGGTCTGGCAATTGGTCGGCGGCTTCAACAGCCTGCCGGACTGGCTGCCGTTCATTGTCAAAAGCGAGCCAAGCGACGGCGGCCGCGTGCGTCACCTGCAAACTGCCGACGGCGGTGTGGTGGTGGAGCGGTTGCAGAGTTTTGACAACGTCGGGCGTACCTACAGCTACACCATCGAGCAGTCTCCGTTCCCGGTGAGTGCGTACCTGGCGACGTTGCAGGTTGAGGCCTTGACCGAATCGTCGGCGAAAGTGACCTGGTCGGGTGTGTTCACACCGGCGGCGGGGACTTCGGATGCGGCGGTGGAGGAGTTGTTTACCGGGGTCTACAGCGGAGGGTTGGAGGCGTTGCGCGCCAATTTTCCAGGCTGATCCGCGTCCCCTGTAGGAGCCGGCTTGCCGGCTATTACAGGGTTTTGTGGTGCTTGTGTTATTCAGGCATAAGCTGCTGGCGGCATTCCAGGACTAATCTGGCACCGCCTTGCTCGCTGGTACCGACCTCCAACTTGAACCCGTGCAAGTTGATGATCGCCGCCACGATCGACAAGCCCAACCCGAACCCGCCTTGCTGGTCGCTTTCATCCACGCGATAGAAGCGCTGGAACACCGCGTCACGTTCCGCCGCGGGTATGCCGGGGCCGGAGTCGTGCACTTCAATGCGCGTGCTACCCCCATCATTGACCCCGCGCAAGATCACTTCGCCGCCCGGCGGGGAGAACTTGATCGAGTTGCTCAACAGGTTGGCCAGGGCCTCGAACAGCAGGGCACGGTCGCCGGTGATCCACGGCAGGGATTCCGGGGTTTCGAGGCGCAATTGCAGTTCGCCTTCTTCAGCCAGGGGCAGGTAGAAGTCGTGCAGCTCGCGCAACAGCGGCAACGGGTCCATGACCAAAAAGCCGGAGCGACGCTGGTGGTCTTCCAGTTCGGAGATACGCAACAGCCCGCGAAAGCGCGCCATCAGGGTGTCGGTTTCGGCAATCGCGTCATCCAGTTTCACCGCGTAGTCCGATTCCGCCTCGGCCTCCTGCTTGATCCGGTACAGCTGCGCACGCAGGCGTGTCAGCGGGGTGCGCAGGTCGTGGGCGATGTTGTCGCACACGCCCTTGACCTCGTTCATCAGCTTCTCGATGCGATCCAGCATGGCGTTGACGATGGCTGCGAGCATGTCCAGTTCGTCGCGTCGGTTCGACAGCGGCAGACGGTGAGTCAGGTCGCCGGCGACGATGGCTTCGGCGCTGGCCTGGATCCCGCGAATGCGTCGCAACGGGCGTCGACGCAATAAGTGCCAGCCGGCAGCGCCGGGGATAATCGTCAACGAAAGCGCCCACAGCAGGGCATGCCAGATGATCCGGGTCACGCCAAACAGCGAACCGTTGGCGCGCACCAGCACCAGCCAGCGGCCGTCTTCGGTATGGGTGGCGACAGCGTCGCAGCTGTCCTTGGGCAACTTGGGGTCGTCGGAGTCGACGCAATTGGCCAGGGCGTGGATCTTGCCGTCCAGCGGCAGGTCGGGCGGCACTGCGCGGATCGGCCCGCTCAACGGGCGGAATTGCTCGTCGAACAAACCGTAGGCGTCCACGCCCTTCATGTCGAAGGTCATGCTGGTGGTCAGGGCCTCCACCAGTTCCTCACCGTCAAAGCGCTGGAACAAGTGCTGGCGCTGCATCAGGGAATGGCGCGACAGGTCGCCCAGGTAACCCGACACCTCGTAATACAGCACCCCCATGAGGATGCAGCTCCACGCCACGAACAACGAACTGTACAGCGCCAGCAAACGGCTGCTGGAAGAGCGCCAGCCCTTAGAGGGGTTCAGCAATGACATAACCGGAACCTCGTACCGTGCGGATCAGCGGCGTGAGGCCCGGTGGATCGATCTTCTTGCGCAGACGGCCGATGTGCACGTCGATCAGGTTGGTGCCGGGGTCGAAGTGATAGCCCCAGACTTCCTCGAAGATCATCATCCGCGACAGGATCTGCCCGGTGTTGCGCATCAGGAACTCCAGCAATTTGTATTCAGTGGGCAGCAGGCTCAGGGGCTGATCGGCGCGGCTGGCTTCGCGGCTGATCAGGTTCAGCTCCAGGTCGGCCACGCGCAGGGCGGTTTCGAATTCCTGGACCGTGCTTTTGCGCCGCAGCAGCACTTCGACGCGGGCGGCCATTTCATCCGAAGCGAACGGCTTGGTGAGGTAATCATCACCGCCGGCACGCAGGCCCGCGTACACGCTCATCTACGTCGGAGAGGGCGCTGATCATCAGGATCGGCGTCGACACACCAATCGTGCGCAGCGTGGTGACGATGGCCAACCCATCGAGTTCCGGCAGCATGCGGTCGAGGGTGATCAGGTCGTAATCGCCACTCACGGCGCGGACCAGGCCTTCGCGGCCGTTGTCTACCCAATCTACATCCAGTCCATGGCTACTCAGCTCGGCGACGATTTCGCGGGCCGTTACGGCGTCATCCTCGATGGTCAAAATACGGGTCATAGGATTACCTGGTGAGCGATTCACACTAGAAGTACGGGCATTTTGCCAAGAAATGGCTGAACGCTTCCTAAATAAAACTTCATGTTGGCAAAACCGCCACATTGGCCTTCGGGAATGCATAACGCCCGCCTGCCACTGGCCTTTCTTGCAACTTGCATGGTCCTAGGAAGTTCAAGTTATTTAACCTGTTGAAATATATGGATATTTATTTTTGTGGCGACTGGCATGGTGCCTGCACTGTCCCTTTTGAGACTTGTAACACTATTTTTCTGCCTTGGAGCACAACAACAATGATCACATCCTCATCCACGCTGCAAGAGTCGAGCGCGCTCTCCGGGGTTTCCTGGGGGGCGATTTTTGCCGGGGCGGCCGCTGCGGCCGCATTGTCACTGATCCTAGTATTGCTGGGCTTCGGCCTGGGCTTTTCGGCGGTGTCGCCGTGGGCTGACAGCGGTATCAGTGCCAAGGGGCTTGGCATTTCCACGATTGTCTGGCTGGCATTCACCCAGATTGTCGCGTCCGGGCTGGGCGGTTACATCGCCGGCCGGTTGCGGGTGAAGTGGGCGAATATGCACGGCGATGAGGTGTACTTCCGCGACACCGCCCATGGTTTCCTGGCCTGGGCTGTGGCCACCTTGATCACTGCGGTACTGGTGGTCGGTTCGGTCAGCAGTGTCGTCAGCGGCGGCGTGAAAGCCGGTGCCAGCGTTGCAGCCGGTGCGGCCAGCGGCATCACCCAAGCCGCCGGCAGTGCTGCCAAGGGCGTCAACGGTGGCGACTTCGACTACTACGTCGACAGCCTGTTCCGCGACGACCGCCCGGTCGCCGTCAGCGATGACGCCGCCCATGGTGTAGTTGCCCGCATCTTCACCCGCACCCTGAGCAACGACGGCCAACTGGCCCCTGAAGACCGTGCCTACCTGGCCCAGTTGATCAGCCAGCGCACCAACCTCAGCCAGGCGGATGCCGAAGCGCGTATCGATAAAGTCTACGGCGATGCCCGCAAAGCAGTGGAAGACGCCAAGCTCAAAGCCAAGCAAGCCGCTGATACCGCCGCCAAGGTCGCTGCCTATACCTCGCTGTGGACCTTTGTTGCCCTGTTGATCGGCGCGTTCTTCGCCAGCTTCGCAGCCACCTTTGGCGGTCGCCGTCGCGATGCCGTGGTGTATGTCGAAACCGAACACTTCGTACGTTAATTCAAGGAGAACATCATGCGCTCATTACTGCTTTGGTTCCTCGGTGTGCCTATTCCGGTGATCATCCTGATCGCGATCTTCATGCACTGATAGCCGCCCCAACCAAGCCGCGCCTAACCAACAGGCGCGGCGTTTGGCTGTAAGGTCCTGGCCCAGATCCGCTATCACGGCCGAGTTCTCACGCAATTGTTAATAGCGGCTTAACCCGCGCTTGGCTAGACTCGCGCCCCATGAGCCGCCTTCTACGCGTCATCCTCGTCATGCTTTTAAGCCTCACGCTTCCCCTGACCGGGATGGCGGGTGTGCCGTCGAGCACCGAACCTTGCCCGATGAAGATGTCGGATATGCAAGTGATGACCGACATGAACCCGGACTGCTGTCAGGACGGTGTTGATCATGGCAAGGCCTGCAAACCCGGCCAGGAATGCAAGACCGGCGGCCTGTTGCAACTGTCCCTGCCGGTGCTCAAGGCGCCGTTGACCCTGGCCCATCCGCTGCTCGTCAGCGCCTCTTCGGATTTCATCCCCGACCGCACGCCGTCCGGCGTCTGGCGCCCACCCCGTTCCTGATTCCTGTTGCACCTCAAGACGCATCCCCTGATCGGGATGGCTTTGCTGTGGGCCGCGTAATGCGGCGCGCAGCGCAACGGAACAGGAATCTTCAACATGAATCCCCTCTACATGCGCGCCCTGGTGGTGGGCGTGCTGGCGTGGCCGGCGTGGGCGAGTGCGCTGACCCTGGACGACGCCCTGCGCCTGGCGCAGAACAACGCACCGTCGCTCGCTGCTGAGTCGGCCAAGTTGCAGGCCGCGACCCAGGCGGCGATCCCGGCGGGTGAATTGCCCGACCCGAAGCTGGTGGTTGGCCTGCAGAACTTCCCCATCGGTGGGCCCAATCGCGGCACGTTGTATGGCGATGACATGACCGAACAAATGATCGGTATCCAACAGCAGGTGCCCAGCCGCGACAAGCGCAAGGCGCGTATCGAACTGGCCGATGCCACGGTGGAACGCACCGCGGCTGAAGGTCGGATCGAACGCCTGAACGTGCGCCAGGCCACGGCCCAGGCCTGGATCCGTGCCTATGCGGTGGAACGCAAGGAGGCCTTGTTCAAGGACTTCTACCAGCAGAACCGCCTGCTGCAAGACAGCGTGCGTGCGCAACTGGCTGGTGGTCGCGGTCAGCCTTCGGATGCGGTGATACCGCGACAGGAAGCCGCCGAACTGGCCGGGCGTGAAGACGAACTGACCCAGCAACGCGCCCAGGCCCGCGCGGCGCTCAAGCGCTGGATCGGCCCGGCCGCCAATGAAGCACCCAGCGGCCAGCTGCCCAACTGGCCCATCGACGGGCGTTATAACCTGCATCAACACCCTGAGCTACAAGCCTTTGCACCGCGCACCCGCGAAGCCGAAGCGCGGTTGCGCGAAGCCAAGGCGCAAAAGACGTCGGACTGGAGTTGGGAAGTGGACTACCAGCACCGTGGCCGTGAATACGGCGATATGGTCAGCCTGCAATTGAGTTTCGACCTGCCGATCTTCCCCGGTCGCCGGCAAAACCCCGGGATCGCCGCCAAGCAAGCCGAACTGGATCAACTGGACGCTGAGCGCGAAGCGGTCACTCGCGAACACACCCAGCAACTGGATGATGACCTCGCGCAATACCAACGCCTGGACCGCGCCGTGCAGCGCAGCCAGGACAGTCTGGTGCCCCTGGCCGAAGAGAAGGTCGCACTGAGCCTGGCCGGTTATCGCGCTGGCAAGGGTGACTTGCTCAACCTGGTCAGTGCCCGCCGTGAGCTGGTCGAGGCCCGTTTCAAACAGATCGATGCCCTTGAGCAACGTGCCTTGGTTGGCGCGCAGCTGTATTTCGCCTACGGAGAAGCTTCCCATGATTAATCGACTCCTCGCAGTGGCGTTGTTGGGCGGCGGCCTGGGCGCTGGTTACTGGCTGGCGCAGGCACCGGCTCCGGTCGCGGCCATGGCCGACAACAAACCGGCGCTGTACTGGTATGACCCGATGTACCCACAGCAGAAATTCGACAAGCCCGGCAAATCGCCTTTCATGGACATGCAATTGGTGCCGCGTTACGCCGAAGGCGCCGCAGACAGCGCCGCCGTGCAGATTGACCCCCGTGTGGCGCAAAACCTCGGTGTGCGCCTGGCAACGGTCACCCGTGGCGTGTTGGCGTCCACACTGGACCTCTCCGGCATCCTCGCCTTCAATGAGCGCGACGTCGCCGTAGTACAGACGCGGGCCAGTGGTTTTGTCGAGCGCGTGTATGACCGCGCGCCGGGGGACGTGCTCAAGGCCGGCGCGCCTCTGGCTGACCTGTTGATACCCGAATGGGCGGCGGCTCAGGAAGAATTCCTGGCCTTGCGCCGCAGCGCGGATGCGAGCTTGTTGGCGGCAGCGCGTCAGCGTTTGCGCCTTAGCGGCATGCCCGCCGGATTGATCGCGCAAATGGAACGCAGCGGCCGTGCGCAATCAGTAATGACCGTCACCAGCCCCATCGGCGGTGTGGTGCAAACCCTGGACGTGCGCGAAGGCATGACGATGGCGGCGGGGCAAACCCTGGCGCGCATCAATGGCCTGGATCGCCTGTGGTTGCAGGTCGCCGTGCCGCAATCTCAAGGTGCGGACCTGGCTGTGGGGCAGGCGGTGGAAAGCCGCTTTGTCGGGATGCCGGGTCAAGTCGTCAAAGGTGCGGTCAGTGCCATTCTGCCGGCGATTGCCGGCGACAGCCGCACCGTGCAGGTTCGCGTTGAACTGCCCAATACAGACGGCACCTTGCGCCCCGGCATGACCGCCCAGGTGCGTCTGGCGCAATCCTCCCCGCAATCCGTGCTGCAAGTGCCCAGCGAAGCGTTGATCCGTACCGGTAAACGCACGTTGGTGATGCTGGCCGAGGAGGGCGGGCATTACCGTCCGGTGGACGTCGAGGTCGGCGCGCAAAGCCAGGAGATGACGGTGATCCGCAGCGGTTTGCAGGAAGGCCAGCAGGTGGTCGCGTCCGGTCAATTCCTGCTGGATTCTGAAGCCAGTTTGCGCGGGATTATCCAACCATGATCGCCTTATTGATTCGTTGGTCAGTCGCCAACCGTTTTCTGGTAGTGCTCGCAACGTTGTTTGTCACGGCCTGGGGCGTCTGGGCGGTGCAAAACACGCCGGTAGACGCATTGCCGGACCTCTCCGATGTGCAGGTGATCATCCGCACGCCCTATCCCGGCCAGGCGCCGCAGATCGTGGAAAACCAGGTCACCTACCCGATGACCACCACCATGCTTTCGGTGCCGGGCGCCAAGACCGTGCGCGGGTTTTCCTTTTTCGGCGACAGCTACGTCTATGTGCTGTTCGACGAAGGCACCGACTTGTATTGGGCGCGCTCGCGGGTACTGGAATACCTCAGCCAGTTGCAGGCGCGCTTGCCCGCATCGGCTAAACCGGCGTTGGGGCCGGACGCCACTGGCGTTGGCTGGATCTACCAGTACGCATTGGTTGACCGCAGCGGCCAGCATGACCTGGCGCAGTTGCGTGCCTTGCAGGACTGGTTCCTCAAGTTCGAACTCAAGACCCTGCCCAATGTGGCCGAAGTCGCGACCATCGGTGGCCAGGTCAAGCAGTATCAGGTGCAGCTCGACCCGCTGGCCCTGGCCAATCGCGGCATCACCCAGGCACAGGTGGTGGAGGCCATCGGCAAAGCCAACCAGGAAACCGGCGGCTCGGTGCTGAACATGGGCGAATCCGAGTACATGGTGCGGGCGTCCGGCTACCTCAAGTCGCTGCAGGATTTTCGCGGGATTCCTTTGCGCCTGGACGCGAATAATGTGCCCGTGACGCTTGGCGACGTGGCAAGCATTCAGCTGGGCCCGGACCTGCGCCGGGGCGTGAGCGAGCTGGACGGTGAGGGCGAAGCCGTGGGCGGGGTGGTGATCCTGCGCAGTGGCAAGAACGCGCGGGAGGCCATCGCCGCCGTCAAGACCAAGCTTGAGCAACTGAAGAGCAGCCTGCCGCCCGGCGTGGAGATCGTCACCACTTACGACCGCAGCAAACTCATCGACCGCGCCGTGGAAAACCTCCGCCACAAGTTGCTGGAAGAGTTCGTGGTGGTGGCGCTGGTCTGCGGGATATTCCTGTGGCACCTGCGTTCGTCCCTGGTGGCGATCATCTCGCTGCCGGTGGGGGTGTTGATTGCGTTTATCGTCATGCGTTTCCAGGGCATCAACGCCAACATCATGTCCCTGGGCGGCATCGCGATTGCCATCGGCGCGATGGTCGACGCGGCGGTGGTGATGATCGAAAACGCCCACAAGAAAATCGAAGCCTGGCACCACGCCAATCCGGGTCGTGAACTCAAGGGCGAAGACCACTGGAAGGTCATGACCGACGCGGCGGTGGAGGTCGGCCCGGCGCTGTTTTTCTGCCTGTTGATCATCACTTTGTCGTTCATTCCGGTGTTCACCTTGCAGGCCCAGGAAGGTCGGCTGTTCGGTCCGCTGGCCTACACCAAGACCTACGCCATGGCGGCGGCCGCCGGTTTGTCGGTGACCTTGATCCCGGTGCTGATGGGCTACTGGATTCGCGGGCGTATCCCGGATGAGCAGCGTAACCCGCTCAATCGCGGTCTGATCAAGCTCTACCAGCCTGCCCTGGAGGCGGTGCTGCGTCGGCCGCGCCTGACCCTGGTGGTGGCGTTGTTGGTGGTCGCCAGTGCGCTGTGGCCGATCTCGAAACTGGGCGGTGAATTTTTGCCGCCACTGGACGAAGGAGACTTGCTGTACATGCCCTCGGCACTGCCGGGTCTGTCGACGCAAACCGCGGGTGAGTTGCTGCAACGCACCGACCGGCTGATCAAGACCGTGCCGGAAGTCGCCCATGTGTTTGGCAAGGCCGGTCGCGCCGAAACCGCGACCGACCCGGCCCCGTTGGAAATGTTCGAGACCACCATCGAGTTCAAACCCCGTGACCAATGGCGCCCGGGTATGACCCCGGACAAACTGGTGAAGGAACTCGACCGCGTGGTGCAGGTGCCGGGCTTGACCAACATCTGGATTCCACCGATCCGCAACCGCATCGACATGCTTGCCACTGGCGTTAAAAGCCCGGTCGGCGTGAAGGTCGCCGGTACCAGCCTGATGCAGATCGACGCAGTGACCCAGGCGGTGGAAAAGGTCGCCAAGGGCGTACCGGGCGTCAGTTCAGCCTTGGCCGAACGCTTGACCGGCGGGCGCTACATCGACGTGGATATCGACCGGGCAGCGGCCGCGCAATACGGACTGAACATCGCCGATGTGCAGTCGATTGTGTCGGGTGCCATCGGCGGGGAAACCATTGGCGAAACCGTGGAAGGCCTTGCGCGCTTCCCGATCAGCCTGCGTTACCCGAAGGAATGGCGCGACTCGGTGACAGCCTTGGCAAACTTGCCGATCTACACGCCGTCCGGCAGCCAGATCACCCTGGGCACGGTGGCCAAGGTCAAGGTGAGCGACGGCCCACCGATGCTCAAGAGCGAAAACGCACGGCCTTCCGGCTGGGTCTACATCGACGTGCGTGATCGCGACCTGGCGTCGGTGGTGAAGGACCTGCGTGCAGCGATCAACCAGCAGGTGCAATTGCAACCGGGCATGAGCCTCAGCTATTCGGGGCAGTTCGAATTCCTGGAACGGGCCAATCAACGCCTGAAATTGGTGGTGCCGGCGACCTTGCTGATCATCTTCGTGCTGCTGTACCTGACCTTTCGCCGGGCGGATGAAGCGCTGCTGATCCTGGCGACTTTGCCGTTCGCACTGACGGGCGGGGTGTGGTTGCTTTACGGGCTGGGCTTCAACTTGTCGGTGGCCACGGGCGTAGGGTTTATCGCGCTGGCCGGCGTGTCGGCGGAGTTCGGCGTGATCATGCTGCTCTACCTGAAAAACGCCTGGGCCGATCGCAAGGATGGGAACTTGCTGGCCGCCATCACCGAGGGCGCGGTGCTGCGGGTACGGCCCAAGGCAATGACGGTGGCGGTGATCATCGCGGGCTTGTTGCCGATCCTGCTGGACGGCGGCACCGGCAGCGAGGTGATGAGCCGCATCGCCGCGCCGATGATCGGCGGGATGCTCACCGCACCGTTGTTGTCGCTGTTTGTGATCCCGGCGGCCTATCGGTTGATGCTCAGTCGTCGAAGCCAACCTGCTCATGAATCTCATCCACCTTCAACTCCAGCCGGTACGCCACCGCAATAAACAACGCCTGGCACAGGCACAGGGTGGCGCTCAACGAGCGGAAGGCAAACGACGAACCTTCATTCACCAACAGCACCGCGTTCGCCCGCTTGGCCAGGGGCGACAGGTTGCTGTCGGTGATGATCAACGTCTTGGCCTGATGATGCTGGGCAATCCGCAAACAGTGCTGGGTCTCTTTGCCGTAGGGCGTAAAGCTGATGGCAATCACCAAGTCGTTGGCGCGCACGCTGCGCATCTGTTCGCGATAACTGCCGCCCAGTCCTGAGATCAGGTGAATACGCTTGTTGGTGTGCTGCAGGTTGTAGACCAGGTAATCGGCCACCGCAAAAGAGCGGCGCACGCCGACCACGTAGATATTGTCGGCGTTGACCACCAGGTCCACGGCTTTGTCGAACGCGACATCATCCAACTCCAACCCCAGGCGCTCGATACCGGACAAGGTGGCGTTGACGCACTCACGCGCCAGGTCGCCGCCGCTGGCCTTCTGCGACTTGTTGGCGATCATGCTGCGGATGCGCTGCTGGTAGTTCTGCACCGGCGTGGTCTTGTGGGTGTAGGCCTCGCGGAACAACGCCTGCATCTCACTGAAGCCACTGAACCCGAAGCGTTGCGAGAAGCGCACGATGGCCGACGGGTGCACTTCGCACTCGCGGGCTATGTCGCTGATGCGGTCGACCATGATCCGGTCGCTCTGCTGGCTCATGTAGCTGGCGATGCGCTTGAGCTGGCGTGGCAGGCTCTCGTATTCGTCGGTGATCAGCTGCAACAGGCGCTCGGCATTGATCGGAGGGCTGGCGATAGTGTCTTCCAGGGTGGTCTCGGGATCGGTGCGGGACATGGGCAATCCTTCTGGCGTTTTTGTCTGTTGCGCTGATGGGTGGCGCAAGTCTACAGGGTAGGCGCAAAAAAATACCCCGGCATCACGGCCGGCGTGGCCTGCTGAAACGATGCACTGTCGTGGGATGGCCCCTGTACAAGCTTAATGGAAAAAATATTCCAATGAAAAAATATATGGAATAAATATTGATTGGTGTCGCCGGACGTTCTAGTCTGCTCCCACCAAGAGCGTTTGCCGTCGCCACGTCGGTGCAACGCAGGCTGATAAAAATAACAGGAGCCAGCATGGGCCAGACTCGTTTTGCCAGTGGGCGTCAATTGGATCTGATTTGCCTCGGGCGCCTGGGCGTCGACCTCTATGCGCAGCAAGTGGGTGCGCGGCTTGAGGACGTGTCCAGCTTCGCCAAGTACCTCGGCGGTTCTTCCGCCAACATTGCCTTCGGCACCGCCAGGCTGGGGCTCAAGTCGGCGATGCTGAGCCGGGTCGGTGACGACCATATGGGGCGCTTCCTGGTGGAGTCCCTGGCCCGTGAAGGCTGTGACGTCAGCGGCATCAAGGTCGACCCGGAACGCCTCACCGCCCTGGTGTTGCTCGGCCTCAAGGACCGCGAAACCTTTCCCCTGGTGTTCTACCGCGAAAACTGCGCCGACATGGCCCTGCGCGCCGAAGACATCAGCGAAGCCTTTATCGCCTCCAGCAAGGCGCTGCTGATCACCGGCACGCATTTCTCCACCGACGGCGTGTACAAGGCCAGCATCCAGGCCCTGGACTACGCGGCCAAGCACAACGTCAAGCGCGTGCTGGATATCGACTACCGCCCGGTGCTGTGGGGCCTGGCGGGCAAGGCCGATGGTGAAACCCGGTTTGTCGCTGACCAGAATGTCAGCCAGCACGTGCAGACCATCCTGCCGCGCTTCGACTTGATCGTCGGCACCGAAGAAGAATTCCTCATCGCGGGCGGCAGTGAAGATTTACTCGCCGCATTGCGCAGAGTGCGTGAACTGACCCCGGCGACCCTGGTGGTCAAGCTCGGCCCGCAGGGTTGCACGGTCATCCACGGCGCCATCCCGGCGCGCCTGGAAGACGGCGCCATCTACCCCGGTGTGCGGGTTGAAGTGCTCAACGTATTGGGCGCCGGCGATGCGTTCATGTCGGGTTTCCTCAGCGGCTGGATCAACGACGCGAGTGACGAGCGTTGCAGCCAGTTGGCCAATGCCTGCGGCGGCCTGGTCGTCTCCCGCCACGCCTGCGCGCCGGCCATGCCGACGCCGGCGGAGCTGGAATACCTGTTCAACAGCCCCGTGCCGATTACCCGCCCGGATCAGGACGTGACCCTGCAACGCCTGCACCGCGTGACGGTGCCGCGCAAGGCTTGGAAACAACTGTTTGTGTTTGCCTTCGATCACCGCTGGCAACTGGTGGACCTGGCGCAAAAGGGCGGCCAGGACCCGGCGCGCATCAGCGATGCCAAGCAACTGTTTATCCAGGCCATCGAACGCGTCGAGAAAAAACTCGCCGAGCAAGGGGTGGAGGCCGACGTCGGCCTGCTCGCCGACCAACGCTTCGGCCAGGACGCGCTCAACGCCGCCAGTGGCCGTGGTTGGTGGATCGCGCGCCCGGTAGAAGTGCAAAACTCGCGCCCCCTGGCGTTCGAACACGGGCGTTCAGTGGGCAGCAACCTGATCGCCTGGCCCCAGGAACAGATCATCAAGTGCCTGGTGCAATTCCACCCGGACGACGAACCGATGCTGCGCCTGGAACAGGAAGCACAACTCAAGGCGGTGTACGAGGCGTCGATTGTCAGTGGCCATGAACTGCTGCTGGAAGTCATTCCGCCCAAGGATCACCCGTCCACCTACCCGGACGTGCTCTACCGCAGCCTCAAGCGCCTGTACAACCTGGGTATCTACCCGGCGTGGTGGAAGATCGAGGCGCAATCGGCCGAAGACTGGAAAAAGCTCGATGAACTGATACAGGAGCGCGACCCGTATTGCCGTGGCGTGGTGTTGTTGGGCCTGAATGCGTCGGCTGAATTTCTCGCCGACGGTTTCCAGCAGGCCAGCCAGAGCACCACCTGCCGAGGCTTTGCCGTCGGCCGCACGATCTTCCAGGAACCCAGCCGCGCGTGGATGGCGGGGGAGATTGATGACGAGACCTTGATCCAGCAGGTGCAGGGTACGTTCGAGCAATTGATCAATGCCTGGCGCAGCGCACGCGGCTGAACCGCTTTCCGGCAACTTTGAAAAACAATAAAAGGTGCAGCCATGCCCGCAATCCGAATTGGCATCAACCCGATCTCCTGGAGCAACGACGACCTGCCGGCCCTGGGCGGTGAAACGCCCTTGAGCACCGCCCTGAGCGAAGGCAAGGAAATCGGCTACGAAGGTTTTGAACTCAACGGCAAATTCCCCAAGGACGCCAAGGGCGTCGGCGATGTGTTGCGCCCCTATGACCTGGCGCTGGTTTCTGGCTGGTACTCCAGCCGCCTGGCCCGGCGCTCGGTGGCCGAAGAAATCGAGGCCATCGCCGGGCATGTCGAGTTGCTCAAGCACAATGGCGCCAAGGTCTTGGTCTACGGCGAGGTGGCCGATTCGATCCAGGGCTCGCGCATCCGCCTGATCGAACGCCCACGTTTTCACAGCGAACAGGCCTGGCAGGACTACGCCGACAAGCTCACTGAACTGGCGCGCTTCACCCTGTCCCAGGGCGTGCGCCTGGCGTACCACCACCACATGGGCGCTTATGTTGAATCCCCGGAAGACATCGACCAACTGATGCGCCGCACCGGTCCTGAAGTCGGCCTTCTGTTCGATTCGGGCCACTGCTACATGGGCGGCGGTGAGCCTATCGAGGTGCTGCGCAAACACATCGACCGCATCTGCCATGTGCATTTCAAGGACGTGCGCAAACCTGTGGTGCAGTTGGCGCGCAACCAGATGTGGAGTTTTCCCGACTGCATCGTCAACGGCACCTTCACCGTGCCCGGCGATGGCGACATCGACTTCGCGCAATTGCTTGATGTGCTGCTGGCCGCGCAGTACGAGGGCTGGCTGGTGGTGGAAGCCGAGCAGGATCCGGCGGTGGCACCCAGCTATATCTATGCGAAAAAAGGCTACGACACCCTGCGTGCGCTTCTCAACGAGAGGACTTGAGTGATGAGCTTGTTGGTCAAAAGCAGTAAACGCGGCCAGACCATGGTCGCCCTGGAAGCCGGGCGCCTGGAGTACGTGGGTTTTTGCGCCTACCGCCTGAGCCTGGGGGAAACCCTGCCGGTCAGCGCCGGTGATAAAGAACTGTGCCTGGTGCTGCTCAGCGGCCGGGTGAACATCGAAGGCGAAGGCTTCAACTGGCAGAACCTGGGCGATCGCCAATCGGTGTTTGAAGACAAATCCCCGTTCGCCGCCTACCTGCCGCCGGGCACCGATGCCCAGGTCACCGCGTTGAGCGACGTACAGATTGCCGTGTGCGCCGCGCCGGGCGCAGAGGGCTACGAACCTCGCCTGATCCGCCCCGAAAACTGCAAGCGCAGCGTTCGCGGCAAGGGCGCCAACACCCGCTACGTGTGCGACATCCTGCCCGACAGCGAGCCGGCCCACTCGCTGCTGGTGGTGGAAGTGCGTACGCCGTCCGGGCATTCGTCGAGCTACCCGCCGCACAAGCACGACACCGACGACCTGCCGCACCAGAGCTTCCTGGAAGAAACCTACTACCACCAGATCAACCCGCCCCAGGGCTTCGTGTTCCAGCGCGTCTACACCGACGACCGCAGCATCGACCAGGCCATGGCCGTGGAAAACAGCGACCTGGTGGTGGTGCCCAAGGGGTATCACCCAGTCAGCGTGCCCTATGGCTACGAATCCTATTACCTGAACGTGATGGCCGGCCCCAAGCGTGCCTGGCATTTCCACAACGACCCGCAGCACAGCTGGCTGCTGGACCTCTAATCAGCGGTTTGGACGGAGAACAACAATAAATGAAGTCGCCTCTACGTTTCGCCCTTAACCGCATGGTTGCTCCCCATCTGTCCCTGCCGGATTTCATCCAGTTGGCTGCAACGCTCAAGTGCGATGCCATCGAGATCCGCAATGACCTGGCCGACAAGCAGATCGAGTTCGGCACCCCGGCCAGCCGCGTGCGTGAACTGTGCGCGGTGCAGGGCATCACCGTGCTGTCGATCAACGCGCTGTACCCCTTTGATATGTGGAACGACGAACGCCGGGCCCAGGCGATCAAACTGGCGACCTACGCCCGTGAATGCGGGGCCCAGGGCCTGGTGATGTGCCCGCTCAATGAGCCGGGCGACACGCGCAACGAAGCCCAGCGTGCCGCCGGTTTGCGCACGGCCTTGAGCGAGCTGGCGCCGATCCTGCGCGACTACGGGATTCTCGGCTTTATCGAGCCCCTGGGTTTTGAAGAATGCGCCCTGCGGCGCAAACGCGTGGCGGTGGAGGCGATCAAGTCCATCGGCGGCCTGGATGTGTTCCGCCTGGTGCACGACACCTTCCATCATCACCTGGCCAGCGAACACGAGTTCTTTCCGGAACTGACCGGGCTGGTGCATATCTCCGGCGTGGACGATAGCGAGGCGCCGCTGAATTCGATTCGCGACGGCCACCGCGTGTTGGTGGGCGAGGGTGACATCCTGGGCAACGCCGTACAGATCGACACCTTGCTCAGCACCGGCTACAGCGGCTACCTGTCGTTCGAACCGTTTGCCGAGAGCGTGCATGCATTGGCGGATATCCAGCAGGCGTTGGGGGCAAGCATCGCCCACCTGCAGAAACGATAAGGGGCGCGAGATGACCACCACACGATTGACCATGGCCCAGGCCCTGGTGAAGTTCCTGGATAACCAATACATCGAAGTCGACGGCGTGCAGAGCAAGTTCGTCGCCGGGGTGTTCACGATTTTCGGCCACGGCAACGTGCTGGGGCTGGGGCAGGCCCTGGAACAGGACGCCGGCGACCTGGTGGTGCACCAGGGCCGCAACGAGCAGGGCATGGCCCATGCCGCCATCGGTTTCGCCAAGCAGCACCTGCGACGCAAGATCTACGCGTGCACGGCCTCCGTCGGTCCAGGCGCCGCCAACATGCTGACCGCTGCCGCGACCGCCACGGCCAACCGCATCCCGTTGTTGCTGTTGCCCGGAGATGTGTACGCCAGCCGCCAGCCTGACCCGGTGCTGCAACAGATCGAGCAGTTCCACGACTTGAGCATCAGCACCAACGATGCCTTCCGTTCGGTGAGCAAATACTGGGACCGCATCAACCGCCCCGAGCAGTTGATGACCGCCGCCATCCACGCCATGCGCGTGTTGACCGACCCGGCCGAGACCGGCGCGGTGACCCTGGCATTGCCCCAGGATGTGCAGGCCGAGGCCTGGGATTATCCGGATTACTTCCTGCAGAAACGCGTGCACCGCATCGACCGTCGTCCGGCCACGGCTGCGATGATCAGTGATGCACTGGCGGCGTTCCGCGGCAAGCGCAAGCCGCTGATCATCTGCGGTGGCGGGGTGAAGTACTCCGGCGCCAATGCCGCGCTGCAAGCCTTTGCCGAACGCTTTGAGATTCCCTTCGCGGAAACCCAGGCGGGCAAGAGCGCCGTGGTGTCCAGCCATCCGCTGAACGTCGGCGGGATTGGTGAGACCGGCTGCCTGGCGGCGAACCTGCTGGCGCCCGAGGCTGACCTGATCATTGGTATCGGCACGCGCTACACCGATTTCACCACCTCATCCAAGTCGTTGTTCAAGCACGCCGACGTCAAGTTTCTCAACCTCAATATCAGCCCCTGCGACGCGCTGAAACTGGACGGCGTGCAGGTGTTGGCCGACGCCCAAGTCGCCCTGGAAGCACTGGCGGATGCCCTGGGCGATTACCGTTCCGGCTGGGGCGGACAGATCAGCGAGGCCAAGGCGCAGTTGGAGGCCGAAGTGGATCGGGTGCATCAGGTCGAATATGCCGGCGACGGTTTTGTGCCTGAGGTCGACGACCTCCTGGACCGCGCGGTGCTGCGTGAATTTATCGAGCTGACCGGCTCGTGCCTGACCCAAAGCCGCGTGCTGGGCGTGCTGAATGAAACCCTGGCCGACGACGCCATCATCGTCGCCGCCGCCGGCAGCCTGCCCGGTGATTTGCAACGCGCCTGGCGCAGCAAGGGCGTGAACACCTACCACGTCGAGTACGGTTATTCGTGCATGGGCTACGAGATCAACGCCGCCTTGGGCGTGAAACTCGCCGAACCGAGCAAAGAGGTCTACGCCCTGGTCGGTGACGGCTCCTACATGATGCTGCACTCGGAGCTGGCTACCTCGATCCAGGAGCGCCGCAAGATCAACGTGGTGCTGCTCGACAACATGGCGTTCGGCTGCATCAACAACCTGCAGATCGGCAACGGCATGGACAGCTTTGGCACCGAGTTCCGCTACCGCAACCCCGAGAGCGGCAAGCTCGACGGTGGCCTGGTGCCGGTGGACTTCGCCATGAGCGCGGCGGCCTATGGCTGCAAGACCTACAAGGTCAGCAGCGTGGAACAGTTGCGCGCCGCGCTGGCCGATGCGCGTACGCAGACGGTGTCGACGCTGATCGACATCAAGGTGCTGCCTAAAACCATGATCCACGGCTACCTGTCGTGGTGGCGGGTGGGCGTGGCGCAGGTCTCCACCAGCGAGCGCACAAATGCCGCCGCGAAAAAACTCAATGAACACCTGGCGAAGGCCCGGCAGTACTAATAAAAAGAGGAGTGTTTGTATGTCTTTGAAGCTCGGTGTCATCGGTACAGGCGCTATCGGCCGGGACCATATCCGTCGTTGCAGCCAGACCTTGCTCAACAGCCAGGTAGTAGCGGTGACCGACATCAACCTGGAGCACGCCGCCAAGGTGGTGGCTGACTTGAATATCAGTGCCGAGGTATACGCCGACGGCCATGCGCTGATCAATTGCCCGGAAGTCGAAGCGGTACTCGTCACCTCCTGGGGGCCGAGCCACGAAGAGTTCGTGCTCGCCGCCATCGCCGCCGGCAAACCGGTGTTCTGCGAAAAACCCCTGGCGGTCACCGCCGAAGGCTGCCGCAAGATCGTCGATGCCGAAGTGGCGTTCGGCAAGCGCCTGGTGCAAGTCGGTTTCATGCGCCCGTACGACGAAGGCTATCGCGCCCTCAAAGCCGTGATCGACAGCGGACAGATCGGCGAGCCGCTGATGCTGCACTGCGCGCACCGCAACCCGACGGTGGGCGAGAACTACAAGACCGACATGGCGATCACCGACACCCTGATCCACGAGCTGGATGTGTTGCGCTGGCTGCTCAACGACGACTACGTGTCGGTGCAGGTGGTATTCCCGCGCAAATCCAGCAAGGCCCTGGCCCACCTGCGCGACCCACAGATCGTGCTGCTGGAAACCGCCAAGGGCACGCGCATTGATGTGGAAGTGTTCGTGAACTGTCAGTACGGCTACGACATCCAGTGCGAAGTGGTGGGGGAGACCGGCATCGCCAAGCTGCCGGAGCCGTCCCAGGTGCAACTGCGCAGTGGCGCGAAGCTGTCCAACGCGATCCTGATGGATTGGAAGGACCGGTTTATCGGGGCCTATGACGTGGAGTTGCAGGCGTTTATCGACAGCGTACGTGCCGGCCAGGTCGGTGGGCCCTCGGCCTGGGATGGCTTTGCCGCGGCGGTGGCGGCGGATGCGTGCATCGAGGCGCAGAACAGTGAGCAGATTGTGAAGGTGAGCCTGCCGGATCGTCCGCACTTCTACGGCTGATCACCATCGCACAGGTGGAATGCAATCAGTGTGGGAGCGGGCTTCCACTTCAATTGAGGAGTATATGTATGCGAATTGGATTGGTCGGCTACGGCCACGGAGGGCGCTTCTTTCATGCGCCGCTGATTGCAACACTGCCCGGCGCTACGTTTGTTGGCGTGGTGACACGCTCGCCGGAGCGCCGACAGCAATTGAACACGGACCTTCCCGGTGTAAAGGCCTTCGACTCCATCGGCCAGATCGTCGAGGCCGGTGTCGACGCCCTGGTCATCTCCACCACCCTCAAAGGCCGCCCGGCCCTGGTGCTGGAGGCCATCGAACACGGTGTCACCGTGGTCAGCGACAAACCCTTCGCCGCCAACGCCGAACAGGCCCAGGCGCTGATCACTGCCGCCGAGCGCCAGGGCACGCTGCTCAGCGTGTATCAGAACCGGCGTTGGGATTCGGACTACCTGACCCTGCGCAAGCTCATCGATGCCGGCGCCCTGGGCAAGATCACCCGTTTTGAATCCCGTGTGGAACGCTACAGCCCGCAGGCCGTGGGCAACGCCAGCGGTGGCGGCTGGCTGCGCGACCTGGGCAGCCATTTGGTCGACCAGGCGTTGCAACTGTTCGGCCCGGTGGATCGGGTGTTTGCCCAGCTGCATTACACCGCCGAACACCCCACGGTGGATCACGGTTTCTTTGTCTCTCTGACCCATGCCAATGGTGTGATCTCACACCTGTGGGGCAACGCCTTGCAAAACAGCCAGGCGCCGCGTTTTCGCGTCAGTGGCAGCGCAGGTTGCTACACCGTCGAAGGCCTGGACGGTCAGGAAGAGGCGCTAATGGCCGGCAAATCGCCTAAAACCGAAGGCGAACACTGGGGCGCCGAAGAGCATCGACGCTGGGGCTGGTTCGAGCAAAGTGCGGAGCGTGAGCGAGTCCCTTCGGAAAAGGGCTGCTGGACGCAGTTCTATCGGCAGTTGCAGTTGGCGGTACAAGGGCAGGGACCCTTGCCGGTGGACGCCTATGACGCCCTGGAAACCACCCGTATATTGGACGCCGCACGGCTCAGCGCCGAGCGCCAGCAGGTGGTTTCAACAAAAATAGAATAAAATTCTAAAACAGGTTGATATGGAAATTATTTTCCAATAAAGTCTTTTCCAGGTTGCATAAAGTACGTTCGGGCTCGATCCGGGCGACTCAACAAAAACAAGATCAAAAACAACCAGGTACCGTCAGATGAAAATCTTCAACGCTGTACTGCGAGTTTTACGCCCTGCCAAAGCGCCACGCGGTCTGCCCCGCGCCCGGCCGTTCTACTTCTCCTTCCTTAATGTGCTGTGCGTCGAAAACAAAGGCGCGCTGCTGTGCTGCATTCCCGGTGCACCCGTCGTCCGGCTGCCTGCCGAGCTCTGATAAACGCAACGTCCAAAAAACCAACAAGAAAGTGGAGACAGACCGTTCATGAAGACCCCGATCCGTTTTACCGCCCTGGCCTTGTCCATGCTGCTCGCCAGCGGTGTTGCCTCGGCTGCTGATCTGAAGATAGGCGTGAGCATGTCCGCCTTCGATGACACCTTCCTGACCTACCTGCGCGAAGACATGGACAAGCAGGCCAAGTCCTATCCCAAGGGCGATGGCGTGCAATTGCAGTTCGAAGACGCGCGTGCCGACGTGGTCAAGCAACTGAGTCAGGTCGAGAACTTTATCAGTCAGAAAGTCGACGCGATCATCGTCAACCCGGTAGACACCGCGTCGACGGCCAACATCATCAAGGCCGCCACCGCAGCAAAAATCCCGCTGGTGTTTGTCAACCGTCGTCCTGACAGCCCGACATTGGCCCCAGGCGTCGCGGCAGTGACGTCCGACGACGTCGAGGCCGGCAAGTTGCAGATGCAGTACATCGCTGAAAAGCTCGGCGGCAAAGGCAACATCGTGATCCTGCTGGGCGACCTGGCGAACAACTCCACCACCAACCGCACCAAGGGCGTGAAGGAAGTCCTGACCCAGTACCCCGGCATCAAGATCGAACAGGAACAGACCGGTATCTGGCTGCGTGACAAGGGCATGACCCTGGTCAACGACTGGCTGACCCAGGGCCGTGAGTTCAACGCGGTGTTGGCTAACAACGATGAAATGGCCATCGGCGCGTCCATGGCCCTGAAGTCTGCGGGGAAGAAGGGCGTGTTGATCGCCGGTGTCGATGGCACGCCGGATGGACTGAACGCGATCACCAAGGGTGACATGACCGTGTCGGCCTTCCAGGACGCCAAGGGTCAGGCCGACAAGTCGGTGGAGACGGCGCGCAAGATGGCCAAGAACGAGCCTATCGAGCAGAACGTGGTGATCCCGTTCCAGCTGATCACTCCGGACAACGTCAAAGACTTCAAATAGTCCCTACATAACAACAATAAGCCGGCAGGGCGGTCGTGCCCGCCCTGCCGATGGAGTACCTCCCTATGCTCGCTCAAGCGACTGTCTCGCAGCCTCCCGGTATCCAGCCCCAGCCGCTGGAAGAACCCTACCTGCTGGAAATCGTCAATATCAGCAAAGGCTTTCCCGGCGTCGTGGCCCTGGCCGACGTGCAATTGCGGGTGCGCCCTGGCACCGTGCTGGCGCTGATGGGCGAGAACGGTGCGGGCAAGTCGACGCTGATGAAAATCATCGCCGGCATCTACCAGCCCGACGCCGGGGAAATCCGCCTGCGTGGCAAGCCGATCGTGTTTGAAACACCCCTGGCGGCCCAGAAGGCCGGGATCGCGATGATCCACCAGGAACTCAACCTGATGCCGCACATGAGCATCGCCGAGAACATCTGGATCGGCCGCGAGCAGCTCAACAGCCTGCACATGGTCAACCACCGCGAAATGCACCGCTGCACTGCCGAATTGCTGGCGCGCCTGCGCATCAACCTGGACCCCGAGGAACACGTGGGCAACCTGAGCATCGCCGAGCGGCAGATGGTCGAGATTGCCAAGGCGGTGTCCTACGACTCCGACATCCTGATCATGGATGAGCCGACATCGGCCATTACCGAGAAGGAAGTGGCCCACCTGTTTTCGATCATTGCCGACCTCAAGTCCCAGGGCAAAGGCATCGTCTACATCACCCACAAAATGAACGAAGTGTTTGCCATCGCCGATGAAGTGGCGGTGTTCCGAGACGGCCACTACATCGGCCTGCAGCGCGCCGACAGCATGAACAGCGACAGCCTGATCTCGATGATGGTCGGCCGTGAACTGAGCCAGTTGTTCCCGGTGCGCGAGACGCCCATCGGCGACCTGTTGCTGACGGTGCGCGACCTGACGCTGGACGGCGTGTTCAAGGACGTGTCGTTCGACCTGCACGCCGGCGAAATCCTCGGTATCGCCGGCCTGATGGGCTCGGGCCGTACCAACGTGGCAGAAACCATTTTTGGCATCACCCCCAGCAGCAGCGGCCAGATCACCCTGGATGGCAAGGCGGTGCGCATCACCGACCCGCACATGGCCATCGAAAAAGGCTTCGCGCTGTTGACCGAGGATCGCAAGCTCAGTGGCCTCTTCCCGTGCCTGTCGGTCCTGGAAAACATGGAAATGGCGGTGTTGCCGCACTACACCGGCAACGGCTTTATCCAGCAGAAGGCCCTGCGCGCGCTGTGCGAAGACATGTGCAAGAAGCTGCGGGTGAAAACCCCGTCCCTTGAGCAGTGCATCGACACCTTGTCCGGCGGTAATCAGCAGAAGGCCTTGCTGGCGCGTTGGCTGATGACCAACCCGCGCCTGCTGATCCTCGATGAACCCACCCGTGGCATCGACGTGGGCGCCAAGGCGGAGATCTACCGATTGATCTCATTCCTCGCCAGCGAAGGCATGGCGGTGATCATGATTTCCTCCGAATTGCCCGAAGTGCTGGGCATGAGCGACCGGGTCATGGTGATGCACGAAGGCGAATTGATGGGCACCCTGGACCGTAGCGAAGCGACCCAGGAAAAAGTCATGCAGTTGGCCTCCGGGATGACGGCAGTCCACTGACGTACAGAATAAGAAGGTGATTGGCTATGAATGCAATAACGGACAACAAACCTGCGACGGTGCCC
Source organism: Pseudomonas azotoformans (assembly GCF_001579805.1). Classification (NCBI taxonomy): domain Bacteria; kingdom Pseudomonadati; phylum Pseudomonadota; class Gammaproteobacteria; order Pseudomonadales; family Pseudomonadaceae; genus Pseudomonas; species Pseudomonas azotoformans. The sequence continues at coordinate 4,269,268 of NZ_CP014546.1, forward strand.
ACTAAAAGTCGTCGACGCATGCCCACCGAGCTGAGCATCTTCCTGGTGCTGATCGGTATCGGCCTGGTCTTCGAGCTGTTTGGCTGGATCGTGCGGGACCAGAGTTTCCTGATGAACTCCCAGCGCTTGGTGCTGATGATCCTGCAAGTATCGATCATCGGCCTGCTGGCGATCGGCGTGACCCAGGTCATCATCACCACGGGGATTGATCTGTCCTCCGGCTCGGTGCTGGCGCTGTCGGCGATGATCGCCGCGAGTCTTGCCCAGACTTCCGACTTTTCCCGTGCGGTGTTCCCGAGCCTGACCGACTTGCCGGTATGGATCCCGGTGGCGATGGGGTTGGGCGTGGGGCTGCTGGCGGGGGCGATCAACGGCAGCATCATCGCCGTCACCGGCATCCCGCCGTTCATTGCGACCCTGGGCATGATGGTCTCGGCCCGTGGCCTGGCGCGTTACTACACCGAAGGCCAGCCGGTGAGCATGCTCTCTGACTCGTACACGGCCATCGGCCATGGTGCGATGCCGGTGATCATCTTCCTGGTGGTAGCGGTGATCTTCCATATCGCCCTGCGCTACACCAAGTACGGCAAGTACACCTACGCCATCGGCGGCAACATGCAGGCGGCGCGTACCTCGGGCATCAACGTCAAACGCCACTTGATCATCGTGTACAGCATCGCCGGCCTGCTGGCAGGTCTTGCTGGCGTGGTGGCCTCGGCACGTGCCGCCACCGGCCAGGCCGGCATGGGCATGTCCTATGAGCTGGATGCGATTGCGGCGGCGGTGATCGGCGGCACCAGCCTGGCGGGCGGAGTAGGGCGCATCACCGGCACTGTGATCGGCGCGCTGATCCTTGGGGTGATGGCCAGCGGGTTTACCTTTGTCGGGGTGGACGCGTATATCCAGGACATCATCAAGGGCCTGATCATCGTGGTGGCGGTGGTAATCGACCAGTATCGCAACAAGCGCAAGCTAAAGCGCTGAAGCGCAGCGGCAAGCTTTAAGCCTCAAGCTGCAAGCAGGGCGAGTGTTTGCAGCTTGTCGCTTGCAGCTTGCGGCTTATAGCTGCTTCACGAACTTTCCTGCTATAAACGCACTCCGATGACCATTCGCCGAGCCCGTCCTGGTGCTTTTGGGGGTTATCTCGGAAAAATTGCCTGTCTTTTCAGTTGCTGCGCCCTCAAGTCGGCCTTAGACTGCCGCCCCTCGTAAATTGAGTGCCGGGTGGCGCTTGAAATGGATGGCGCCCTTCCGAGACCTGCAGAGGTCGGCCGGAACGCTCCCTTATTCGCCTTAATGCACGTATTTTTTATAGAGAAATCAATGACAAAGGAAAAGTTGCTGGCCATGCCGGCGGATGACTACATGAATGCCGAACAGCACGCTTTTTTCGAGCAGTTGCTGCAAGACATGAAAGTGGAACACCACGAGCGCATTGAACAGAACCGTATCGCCATTGAAAGCCTGGACACCCCGGCTGACCCGGCTGACGCTGCTTCCGTTGAAGAAGAGCGCACCTGGCTGGTCAACGCCATTGACCGCGACCAGCGCATGCTGCCGCAGCTGGAGCGTGCACTGGAGCGCATCAAGGAAGATTCCTTCGGCTGGTGCGATGACAGCGGCGAACCTATTGGCCTCAAGCGCCTGCTGATCAGCCCGACCACCAAGTACTGCATCGAAGCGCAAGAGCGCCACGAGCAGATCGACAAGCATCAGCGCCAAGCCTGATGCGGTGAAGCTGGGGGACCGTCCTGCGGTTTCCCAGGGAAAGACCCGTTACACCCGGTCTATTGATCTGTTGCAAGCTACCCCACTAAAGGCCCATGGATAATGGCCCGATAGTGGCGTTTAATGCAGCGACAATAATGACAAGCAGTGGGGTAACGAAGATGGCTGGAGACGGATCTCTGATGGGCGCAGCAGTGTCACCGCAAACGGTGGCGCGCGGGCTGCCCGGCTGGCTGACGCCACTGTTGCAGAGCACCGCCCTGGTGTTGGTCCTGCTTGGGTTGGCGCTCGCCAGCCTGCCGCTCTACCTTTGCCTGCCACTGGTTCTGCTGGTGATCTGGCTGCCTCGATTGAAAAGTCGCACACCTGTTATCGCATCTTCCGATGCCGTCGATGCCATCGGCGAATTGACGCGCGACCTGTCCTACACCACCAGTCATAACGCGTTGTCCGCCGCCGGTGTGGCCTATTCGGTCAAGCAACTGGCCGCGCGCGTGCAGTCGCAGCTGGGCGCGGCCAAGCAGATTGTCAGCAGTGCCGAGGTGATGATCGGCACCGAAAAGGTCACCTCCCAACTCAGCCGCGAAGCACTGGGTGCCGCCAGCCAGGCCCATCAACGCAGCACCGAAGGCCGCGAAGTGCTGGCCCAGTCGATCACCCGCATGCACCAGCTCAGCCAGCGTGCGAATGCCAGCCGTGAACTGATCGAAGCCTTGAGCCTGCGCAGCGAGGAAATCCAGCGGGTGACCCTGGTGATCCAATCCATTGCCAGCCAGACCAATCTGCTGGCACTCAACGCGGCCATTGAAGCGGCGCGGGCCGGCGAGCATGGGCGTGGGTTTGCGGTAGTTGCGGATGAAGTGCGTGGGTTGGCGGGGCGTACGGCCACGGCTACCGATGAAGTCGGGGTGATGGTCGCGGATATCCAGCAACGCACGGCCCAAGTGGTGGAGCAGATTCGCCAGCTCTCGGCGGACCTGCATACTGGCGTGGAGCAGGTGGAGCACGCCGGTGAGCAGCTGCAAAGCATCGCCAGCCTGGCGGCGGATGTGGAAGGCCAGGTCAATGAGATCGCCCAGGGCACCGACACCAATCGCACCCAGCTCGACAGCTTGTTCCATGCCGTGGAACAGATGCGCAGCGATCTGGCTGTCAGTGATCAGCAAACCCGCCAACTGGCCGACGCCGCGGTGCAGATGGAAGGGCAGGCCGAAACCATCAGCGAGCGCTTGGCGGAAGTTGGGCTGGATGACTATCACCAGCGCATCTACGACCTGGCGCGCGAGGGGGCGAGCCGGATTGCTGCGCAATTCGAAGCCGACGTGCAGCAGAATCGGATCAGCCTGGATGACCTGTTCGACCGCAGCTATACGCCGATTGCCAACACCCGCCCGAGTAAGTACCACACCCGCTTTGACGGCTACACCGACCAGGTGTTGCCGGCGATCCAAGAAGCGCTGCTGCCACGCCATGAAGGCTTGGTCTTTGCCATTGCCTGTACGCCCCAGGGCTACGTGCCGACGCATAACAAGGCGTTTTCCCACGCGCTGACCGGCGATGCGCAGGTGGATGCGGTGCAGAACCGCACCAAACGCAAATTCGAAGACCGCACCGGAATCCGATGTGGCAGCCACCAGCAGGCCGTCTTGCTGCAAACCTATACCCGCGACACCGGAGAGCTGATGCACGACTTGTCGGTGCCGATCATGGTCAAGGGCCGGCATTGGGGCGGCTTGCGCCTGGGCTATAAACCCGAAGCGGTGAAGGGCGGGCGCTAGGGATTATTGCCGTTTATGCAATGGAGCTATTCCGGGGATAGCTTTTTCCAACTGGAAGAAAACCGTAGCATGGCCAACATTGTTAGCCAGCTAACTAATGCTGCGGAGAAGCTCCATGCAAAACAAAGTCGATGTCGCCGTGATGATTGGCAGTGGCGTACCCCAAACCCTGCGTGCGCTGGGCCAGAGGGCCTGCTGGGTGGTGTTGCTCAACGGTGAGCAACGCGGCACAGCGTTCTCCAGTCGCGATGAGGCGGAGGAGTGCAGGGCTGCCTGGCAGGCGCTGTTGCGCCTGGAACAGTCGGACAGCCTGCATTGAGACGGGTTTATTGCGATTGATGCAGGCGTTGATTCAGCTCATCCACGGGAATCGCCCATTCAGCGTCCTCGCGCAGCTCTTCTTTCAGAAAGGCTGCTTGCTGTTTAGACCAGAACGGCGCATCGATCAGCTTTACATCTTCAGGCAAGGGATGCGCGACGATAAAGGCGTCGATGGCGTCCGGAGTTGAATCCAGGCCCAATTGTTCGAACAGGGTTTCAAGGGTAGGAATTGGCGCGTCCATATCGTTCTCCATGCAGGGTGGTGGTTGTACATGGGAGGGTGACGGAGCAACAGAGTTCTATCGGATTGTCAGGAATTCAAGGCTCCGGCATCCACAGCAGCTTTCAGGGCCTTGGCGGATTCCTTGGCTGCGAGGGCAGCAGCGTCGACGGTTTTGAACCAGCGGTCCTTTTCCACTTGATGGGTGGTGACAGTGGTCAGCGGTGGCTTGGCCCGCATGATGATCACTGCTTGAAATTCACCGTCTACTTCCCTTGCGTCGCCATGGATGAAAAATTCGCCGATATCAAATTCCGTCACGTAGAGCCTTCCCTTGGAGATAACTGCACTGGTGAAGCCTGGCCCGCAGGGCACACACTTCAGTGGACGGGCCAGTATGGCAGTTGTTGCAGGTCGGCGGCGCAGTTAAGTTATAGGGCGGATGAAACGACCGCTCCGTGAGGTGCCTGCAACTGGGCTTCAAGTGTCTTGGCCAGTTCACACGCCTTGACATGGCCGCTGCGAAAGCCTTTGATTCGGCCGCTGAGCACTTCACGGATATGGAAAAAGTTTTTGCCGGCAGGTACGACTTGGTAAAGAACCGAATCCGGGTACCCGTCGAAGCCGCCCAAGCGGTAGTATTGAGCCTCGCCCTGGCATGATGAACGGGTGTGCGAAGACATTGCATTGTAGGTTGATCGTTGCATGGCCTGCTCCTTTCGATCGATCCGGTTGACTTGATTGCAACGTTTTGGGTGGTTTTGATCGGTGCTGCTGTTTTAGTATTGTCGTCGGCGGCCAGCGCCCGGTTCCATGACAGCGTGTTTATTTGTGTTTGCATGTCGGAAAACCGCATTTTTAATTAGGTTATTTTCTGAAGTTGGTCGGCCCGTATTCTCGGGCTGTTGAACCTGTGATCTCCTGTGATGCCTGATGACCTTGCACAAGGTCCATCGCGTACGTCTGTACTAGTCTTATGGCGCGACAGCGGGATCTTCTTCAGTTTTTTTCACAGAATGAGTGATGTAACCGAGCCGTAATGGCCGTTTTTTTGTGCTGCCCGCTCTGGCGGACGGCGCTCTTTTCGATGTGGGGGCGTTTCCTTGGCAGTCAGTAATCTGGATATGCACGCGTTGTTCGTGCTGGGTGATTTGCGCGCAAAGTTGGTCAAGCAGTTTCAATCCCGTTTTGTTTACATCACGGAGCAGACGCCGGAAGGCATCTACATCGCCGAGATCGACACCGAGGCGGCGATGGTTGTAGATGACAAGCCGCGTCTGGAACTCAAAGTCGGCGATCACTTTCGCGCAGCGGTATTGCCCAGCCGTGAAGGTGGCAAGTTCGAGCTAAAGTTTCGCGACATCAAGTTGACCGTCTATGGCCTCGGTGACTACGCCTTTGTGTCCTCGGCCGAAGGCCAAGGCATCGTGTTCAAGGAAGGTCACAGCGTGATGCTGGTATTTGCCGCCAACGAACAACTGCAGGAAGGCCTGACCAAGACCCTGAAGGCCGTGACCGGCAAGGCCGCCAAATGGCGCAAGGGTGAATTGGTCACGTTCAAGGCCAGCGAATAAGCATCAAATTCCTCGAACACCCGCTATCTCCCGGAACCTCTACTACAGTTGAGTTGACTTAACTATTCAGAGGCTTCGCGCTTATGTAGCAAAGCCGTCCGCTGTCTGCTGCGATATCGCGAGGTGCAAGGGCATGAAAGGATTGAGAACACTGTTGGCGGCGTCCGTGGCGACCTTGAGTTTGTCAATGACCGCACTGCCGGTTTCGGCCGCCGAGAAGCCAGTGCACTTTGCCGATTTGAACTGGGAAAGCGGCAGCCTGATTACCGAAGTGCTGCGAGTGATCGTCGAGAAGGGCTATGACTTGCCCACCGACACCTTGCCTGGCACCACCATCACCCTGGAAACCGCCCTGGCGAAGAATGACATCCAGGTGATTGGCGAAGAATGGGCGGGCCGCAGCCCGGTGTGGGTCAAGGCCGAAGCCGAAGGCAAAGTGGTTGGGTTGGGCGACACGGTCAAAGGCGCGACCGAAGGCTGGTGGGTGCCGGAATACGTGGTGAAGGGCGACCCCGCCAAAGGCATCAAGCCCCTGGCGCCTGAACTCAAGAGCGTGAAGGACCTGGCGCGCTACAAAGACGTGTTCAAGGACCCGGAATCCCCCGGCAAGGGACGCTTTCTCAACAGTCCCATCGGCTGGACCTCGGAAGTGGTCAATAAACAGAAGCTCAAGGCCTATGGGTTGGACGACAGCTATGTGAATTTCCGCAGTGGCTCGGGCGCGGCACTGGATGCCGAGATTGCCTCATCGATCCGCCGGGGCAAACCGGTGCTGTTCTATTACTGGTCGCCAACGCCGTTGATGGGGCGCTACAAGTTGATCCAACTGGAAGAGCCGCCGTTTGATGCCGAGGCGTGGAAGACGCTGACGGATGCGGATAATCCTGATCCGAAGCCCACGCGCTCGTTGGCCTCTAAGTTGAGCATCGGGGTGTCGACGCCGTTCCAGAAGGAGCATCCGCAGATTGCGCAGTTCTTCGAGAAAGTCGAGTTTCCGATTGAGCCGCTGAACAAAGCCTTGGCGACCATGAGTGAGAATCATACGGCGCCACGGGACGTGGCCCAGGCGTTTTTAAAGGAACACCCAGAAGTTTGGAAAGCCTGGTTGACTGAAGAGGTGGCGCAGAAAGTTGAGGCGAGTCTGAAGTAAGAATGCGCATACATTGTAAGAGCCCGGCAAGCCGGGCTCTTACATTCAGGTGTTAGAACTTGGTTTGCACCGCCAGCTCAAATGTCCTCGGCGAGCCCAGGTAATACGCCGGCGACACATGCGCAAACTCGGCATATACCTCATTCGTCAAATTGCGCACCCGGCCCGTCACCGAGGTGTGTGAGTCGACCTTGTATCGCAGGAACGTGCCGAACAGCGTGTAGGCCGGCACCGTCTGGGTGTTGGCGTTATCGGCGTACACCTCGGCCACATAACGCGCATCCACGCCCCCTTGCCAATCTTCGGCAAAATCATAGGTCAGCCACAGGTTACCCACGCGCTTGGGCACGTTGGTTGGCGTATTACCTTTACGCGAGACCACCGCGCCACTGGCTATTTTTTCGTTGAAATCATCGTATTCCGCGTCGACCCAGGCGAAGTTACCCTCCGCCAGCAACCTTGGCGTGATGCGTAACGAACTGGCCAACTCGATACCCTTGGATGACTGCGCCCCGACCGGAATGCTGTTGGTCGGGTCCTGCGGATCGGTCACGGCAAAATCCTTACGCTCGATCTTGTACGCGGCCACGGTGGCCGAGCCACGGCCGTCCAGGTAATCGAACTTGCTGCCCACTTCCCACTGCTTGCCCGTCGAGACATCAAACACTTGCGTGGTAGTGTTCGGCTGCTCGGCGGCGGTGCTGTATTGCACGTACACGTTGGCCGACGGGATGAACTGGTAGGTCAGGCCGACGCGGGCCGGTTACCGGTTCCCAGCTGCGCTTGAAGTGGCGGGGATTGGTGGCGGTGATCGCGCGATGGTTGGTGACGTCCAGGTCGATGGCGTCGTAACGCAGGCCGGTGAGCAGCGAAAGTTTATCGGTGAGCCCCAGGCGGTTCTCCACGAACAGCGCCTTGGTGGTGACCTCGTTGGTCTTGTCCTTGCCGAACTTCTCACGGGTTCGCGGGATGTCGTAGAAGTGTCCAGGGTTGTAGTTGTTCGGGTCCACGCTGCTGTTGCCCGGCACATTCAGTGGGGTGTTGGTGGTGCTGTTGACCTTGTATTCGAAGCCCCCGGACCAAGTGGTCGACAAACCGAAAATACTGTCATCGTGGCGCAGCTCGAACTGGTTGCCGTTCTGTTCGCCCTGGTGGCGTACCTGATAGGCCGTCGAGCGGTTCACCGCGCTGTTATCGGCGTTGTATTGGTAGGTTTCCAGGTTGCGATAATCACGCTGGCTGTCCAGGTGATAGAGGGTGTTTTTCAGGGTGGTGTTGTCGTTGAGGCGGTAGTCGATGATCGAGCGCGCCCAGATCGTGCGCTGTTCATAGCGGCCGTCAGCAACGTTGTAGTTGTTGAAGCGGTTGTGCTTGTCGATCTTCAGCTCGCCCACCTTGGGATTGAGCACCGGCGTACCCCAGTAAGGGTTGTCTTCATGCTCATCCTGGTATTCCAGCGCCAGGGTGTGAGACAGGTTGGGCGTGAGGTCGCTGAGCAGGGAAAACGCCAGGCTCCAGGCCTCGCGCTGGTCGCGGTCGATGTAGCTGTGATTGGTGTTGCGGCTTACATCCAGGCGCGCGTAGTGCTGCACCTCGGCGCCGGGTTCGGTCAGGGCGTGATTGACGCCAAACGCCATGCCGGCGGTGTCATAGCTGCCATAGGTGAGCTGGCCTTCGGCGGCCTGTTCCTCGCGGGTGGCCAGCTTGGTCACGTAGTTGAGCGAACCGCCCACGGAGCCGGCGCCGTTGATCAAGGAGGAGGGGCCACCTACCAGCTCCACCCGGTCATATATCCAGGCATCTACCGGCCGGGCCAGGCCGGTCGCCACATTGATCCCGTTGAACATCTGGGTGATCTGGCTGCTGGTAAAGCCACGGTAGGAGACAAACCCGCCAAATCCTGGCGGGGCGCTGGCATTCACGCCAGGCAAGGTGTTGGCAGCGTCGCGGAAGGTCTTGGCGCCATGGCGCTCGATGTCATTGCGGTTGGCGATAGCCACCGACGCCGGGGTTTCGCGCACACTCAAACCCAAGCGCGAGGCCATGCCACTGGATTGATCCAGGGCCAGGCCAGGCTCGGCGGTTTGTTCGCCATCAATGGTGGTCGGGGCCAACTCAAGGGCCCAGGCGCAGACAGGCAGGCAGCCGAACAGGCCCGCCAACAGGGGAAGATGTTTCATGGTTGAATCCTGAAAAACTTGGCTTGAAAACAACGCACAACCGCCCGTACGTCCTCGCGGAAACGGTGGTCAGTGCAGATCGGAAAGCGAAGGGATCAGGCGAAAGCAGGCGGTGCGCGCGGATTAGCCGCAGGCCAGGTGAAGCGGGCAGGAATGTCGGCAGCCAGGACAATGGCCGGCGGCGGTGCATGGGGCTGTGGCAGTACTGCCACATTCAAGCTGGAACTCAGCGCCGGGCCCATGCCACCGGTGGAGCACAGCGGGCAACCAAACGCCTTGGACAGCGTTGGCAGGTTCTCTTCAGTGGAGTTGGACGGCTTGGGCGCCTGGGTTCGCGGGTCTACCGTACAAAACTGACCACCGATGCCATTGAGCTGCATCCCGACCATCTGCCCATGACCGATACTGCAGGCGAACACATTGAACAGGACGCAGCAATAGAGCATCCAGGCAATGAGCGAGCGGTCGGCACGAGCGATTTTCATGGGGCGGCACTTTACCATCAGCCGCCGACGAAATGCCTGCAAAAAATCTCCAGGCGACTATCCTCTTTCGCACCTTTTAAGGGAGAGCCAGCCATGAGCTTTGTTGTCGCACGATGGATTGTCGGCATTTTCACCTTCATCAGCATGGTGCATTTGTACTGGGCTGCCGGAGGCAAACTCGGCTTCCAGGCCGCCATTCCCCAATTGCCCGGCGAATTCGCTCGCGGGCCGAAACCAGCGTTCAAACCCTCCGCGCTGGCTACGTTTCTGGTTGCCATGGGGTTGGTGGGGATTGCACTGATGGTGTGCTTGCGGGCTGGGCTGTATTTCTCGGCAGTGTCTCATGGGGCGTTGCAGTGGGGGATCAGTGCGATTGCGGTGGTGATGTTTGCCAGGGCGATTGGGGATTCGGAGTTGGTGGGGTTTTTCAAGAAGGTCGGTGGGTCGCGGTTTGCGCGGTTGGATACGTATTTTTATTCGCCGTTGTGCCTGGTGTTGGGGGCGGGGTTGTTGGTGGTGGCGTGGGGGTAAGAAAGGGCCGACTGAACACAGGAGAAAACCGCAAAGTTCCAACTCAACAGCCTGCAAAAAAGCAATAAACCTGATTTCAGCGCAATCGCTTAAATAAAAATCGCTCTCATCCTTGCCCGATCTTCCGACATGGCCGTCATGGTTTATAGAACCTCCCTTACCCAGGATTTCCCATGTCGCGCCTTGCTCGTCCCTTGCACCCACTGGCCTTGTCAGTGGCGATGGCTTTTGCCGCCGTGCCGTTGCTGACCGTCCAGTCCTCCTTTGCCGAAGAAAGCAGCAGCGCCGTGCGCAGTTTCTCGATTCCCGCTGGTGATTTGAGCCAGGCGCTCAATAGCCTGGCCGAGCAGGCGGGCCTGGTGCTGGCGTTTGATGCAAGCCTGACCCGTGGCAAGCGCAGCAAGGCCCTGAGTGGGCAGTACGACACCGATGTGGCGCTGAACCAGTTGCTCGCCGGCAGCGGCTTGCAAGCCTTGAAGCTCTCCGCCGACCGCTACCGCCTGGAAGCCATCCCGGATAACGGCGGGGCCATGGAGTTGCAGGCCACTACCATCAGCGGCGCGTACCAGAGCGAGAGCCCGACCGGGCCAGTGTCCGGTTATGTGGCCACGCGCAGTTTGTCGGGCACCAAGACCGACACTGCGCTGATCGAAACCCCGCAGTCGATCTCCATCGTCACCAAAGACCAGATGCGCGCGCAAAACGCCGAGAGCCTCAACCAGATCCTGCGCTACAGCGCCGCCGTCATTCCGGAAACCCGTGGCGCCACTGCATCACGTCTCGACCAATTGACCATCCGGGGTTTCTCACCGGCCACTTACCTTGACGGCCTGCGCATGCCCTCGAGTCGTGACGCCTTGCCGCAAAAGGACGCTTTCGACTTGGAACGCGTCGAAGTGCTACGCGGCCCGGCCTCGGTCCTTTACGGCCAGGGCACGCCGAGCGGCGTGATCAACATGGTCAGCAAGCGCCCGCTGGACACGCCGTTTCACGAAGTGGGCGTGGAATACGGCACCTTCAACAAGAAACGCACGACCTTCGACTTGAGTGGCCCATTGGATGATCAGGGCGTGTATTCCTACCGTGTGGCCGGGCTTTTCGACGATGCCGATGGCCAGGTAGAACACACCGAGACGCGCCGCCAGTCATTGTCCAGCGCCTTCACCTGGCGTCCGGACGACGCCACCTCACTGACCCTGCTCGGGCACTTCCAGAAGGACCCCAAAGGCGCGTCCTACGGTTCGGTGCCGGCCTGGGGCTCGGTGCTGCACAGCCCGACCGGGCGCAGTATCGATGTGGACTTCTACGACGGCGAAAAGAATTTCGAGAAAAGTGACCGCGAGTACTACAGCATCGGCTGGGCGTTCGAGCATCACTTCGATGACGTGTGGACCGTGCGCCAGAATGCGCGCTACCTGCGCAGCGAAGGCCAGTACCGCAGCCTCTACAGCAACTACCTGATGGCGGATTACCGCACCATCCGCCGCTCGACCATCGCCAGCGATGTCGACCTGGACGCCTACACCCTCGACAACCAGGTGCAGGCCAAATTCGACACCGGCCCGTTGCAGCACACCTTGTTGATGGGGCTCGACTACCAGAACACCAGCACCGACACCAAGTCCGGCTCGGGCGTGTACACCGCCGGCCCGACCCTGGATATTTTCAATCCGGTCTACGGCGCGGCCGTTCCGGTGCCGGCCTACACCACCGACGGCACCTCGCGCAGCGAGCAGACCGGTGTGTACCTGCAAGAACAGATGAAGTGGGACAAATGGGTCCTGTTGTTGGGCGGCCGCTATGACTGGGGCCAGCACTGACAGCAGCACCAAGACGATTCGCACCGGCTCTAAATCCGAGTCGTCCCTGGACAGCAAGGCGTTTACCGGCCGTATCGGCCTGGTCTATCTGTTTGATAATGGCCTGGCGCCGTATGCCAGCTATGCGGAGTCGTTCAACCCGCAGTCGGGTACGGGCTACGGCGGTTCGGTGTTCAAGCCGACTGAAGGCAAGCAGTATGAAATCGGCATCAAGTACCAGCCGCCGGGCAGCAACAGCTTTATCACCGCGGCGATCTTCGACCTGCGCCAGACCAACGTGCTGACCACCGACCCGGACCCGACTCATCTGTGCGGCACCGGGCGCTGCCAGAGCCAGGACGGCGAAGTGCAATCCCGTGGCTTTGAGCTGGAAGGCAAGGCCAGCCTCAACGATAACCTGGACATCACTGCGGCCTATGCCTACCTGGACAACCGCATCAGCAAGTCCAACAACACCGTGCGTTACGCGCCCATCAGTGACATCGGCGTAGGCCCGGCTATCGCCGCTGAAGGCACCACCACTTACGGCGTGCCGCGTCACACCGCTTCGGCGTGGGCCGACTACACCTTCCATGATGGCAACCTGAAAGGTTTCGGTGCGGGCGCGGGTGCGCGGTATGTCGGCTCGTCCTGGGGCGATACGGCCAACACCCTGAAGGTGCCGGGCTACACCCTGTTCGATGCGGCGGTGCACTACGACATCCCGAACATCACCAACCTGAAGGACAACCTGCGCCTGGCGCTCAATGCCACCAACCTGGCGAATAAAGAGTACGTTGCGTCCTGCTACTCCTATTCGTGGTGCTGGTATGGCTCGCAGCGCACCGTACAGGCAAGCGCCACGTACCAGTGGTGAGGTGAAAAAAAGGCCTTGGCGAAAGGATTCGGGAGCAGCATCGCCAAGGCCGAAACGGGCTAGCGCTTAGCGGGCTCGATCCATTTGTCGACCACCGGCGCCTGCCACCGCCCAAGGGCATCGAGCAGGGCGCCGGGGTGGTCTTCGACGATCAGCATCTGGCTGTGCTCGGCCTTGATGAAGCCTTCCTTTACGCCGTGCGCGAACAGGCCCCGCAGCGGCGCGAAGAACTGTGCGGTATTCAGGCAGGCCACGCCTTTGTGGTGTTCGCCAAGCTGCGTCAAGGTCATCGCTTCCAACAACTCCTCGAAGGTGCCGAGGCCACCGGGCAGGGCGATAAACCCATCGGCCAGTTCGCTCATGCGCGCTTTGCGGCTGCGCATGTCTTCGGTGATTTCATAGGCGCTGAGCCCTGGATGCATGTGCCCGAGCTCATGCAGCAATCGGGTGATGACGCCGATCACTTCGCCACCCTCGGCCAGTGCGCTATCGGCAATCACGCCCATCAAGCCTTTGGCGCTGCCGCCGTAGACCAGGCGAATACCGCGCCGGGCGATTTCACGGCCCAGGGCTTTGGCGTCTTCACTGTAGCGAGGGTGGGTGCCGAAGTTGGAGCCGCAAAATACCGTGAGACTGCGCATCAGAATTCCTGGTTGGGGGAGGGCGTTGCAGTTTCACGCCTGTTGGCCGACAAGCACAGCGCCAAGAAATCGCCTGATGACTAGGCCACCCAGCATTCCAGGATGCGCCGGCCCAATGCTTCAGCGCTGGCCTGGGAATCGATGTTGGCAAATCCCAACAGCAGGCCGGGACCGCTGTGCTGCACGACATTCCATTCACTCAAGGCTTCTGCGAAGAGACCGACGCTCGCCAGTTTCTGCACCAGCAGGCGGTCTGATTGCGGGGTCTTGAACCGCAGGATCAGGTGCATCCCGCCAGGTTGTGCATCAATGGAAATATGCGCGCCCAATACCTTGCGCAACCCGTTGGCGGTGGCTTCGCGGCGCTCGCCGTACAGCTTGCGCATGCGCTGGATGTGCCGGGCGAAATGCCCTTCGGCAATAAAACTGGCGACGATGGCCTGGGTCAGTTCCGGGCAGTTGCCGAGGAAGCTCTGGCTGACCTGTTCGAAACGCCCGACCTGGGAAACGGGCACCACCAGATACGCCAGGCGAATGCCGGGGAACAGCACTTTGCTGAAGGTGCCCGCGTAAAGCACCCGGCCCTCACGGTCCAGGCTCTTGAGCGCTGGTAGAGGGCGGCTGACGTAACGGTACTCACCGTCGTAGTCGTCCTCGATGATCCAGGCGAGTTCACGGCGGGCCCAGTCCAGCAGTTCCAGGCGACGCGGCAGCGACAGCGACACACACAGCGGGCTTTGATGGGCTGGGGTGACGACCACGGCGCGGGCAGCGCTGAGGTGCTGTACGCAGAGGCCGTCCTGATCCACCGGCACAGGGATGGACTTGATCTGCAAATGGTCCAGCAAGGGTCGCGTGGGCAGATAACCTGGGTCTTCCACCAGCACCGCGTCGCCGGGTGACAGCAACGCATGGGTGACCAGGCTCAGCGTGTTGCGGTAGCCCGACGTGACGAAGATCTGCTCCGGCGAGCAATGGATTCCCCGCGCCACCTGCAAGTAACTGGCGATAGCGGTGCGCAGCGAAGGCAGGCCGTAGACCGGCGGGTGGGCCATGTCCGCCAGTTGCGTGGCGCGCACGCAACGGGCGGCAATTTTCGACCAGATTTTGCGCGGGAAAGCGTCCAGCGCCGGCAGGCCCATCTGGAAGGGCAGTACGTGTGACTGTTGTCGCACGGCGTTGTAGGGCGTAATGACCACGGGCGTAGGCTGGGCGCTCTGGATGCCGTGCGCCACCACCGTGCCCGCCTGGCCGCGAGCCTCAAGGTAACCCTCGGCGGTCAGCAATGCGTAGGTGCTGTCGATGGTGCCGCGCGCGAGCCCCAACTCCTTGGCCAGTGCCCGCGCTGACGGGACGCGCTCGCCGGGCTTGAGCAGGCTTTCGGCGATGGCATTGCGAAAACGCCAGTAAAGCTGGCGGTAGATCGGCTCGGCCGAGGTAGGGTCCAACGGGGGTAGGGTGTGCATGAGGGAGATTTCCTGGTCGCGCCTGCCTTAACTGTAGCGGCTGCATGACCTGTACCCAAGTGCCATAACTGCAACATTTGACTAGACCATCATGGTCCGGTCACCGGGCCCATTCTTGGCTCTTCAGAGGTGAGCCATGGCGCTGCAACATGGTGCCTTCACTCAACCTCGACAGGATTTATCATGACCACTCGCCTCGATTACACCCAAGCATCCCCGGAAGGCTACAAGGCTTTCGGTGGCGTCTATGTCTACCTGCAAAACAGCGGCTTGCCCAAGGCGTTGATCGACCTGGTCTACCTGCGTGTCTCGCAGATCAATGGCTGCGCCTTCTGCATCGACATGCACTCGCGTGACCTGCTCAAGCAAGGCCTGGCCGTGGACAAGCTGGTACTGGTGCCGGTGTGGCACGACGCACGGGATGTGTTCACCGCCCGTGAACGCATCGCCCTGGCTTTCGCTGAAGCGGTCACCCGCAGCGACGTCTCGGATGCAGAGTACGCAGCGGCCGCCGCCGAGTTCAGCGCCAAGGAGCTGGCCGACCTGACTTACGGCATTGCCTTGATGAACGCCTTCAACCGACTGGGCATCACCTTTCGCACCACGCCGGCTGCGGCTAACTGAAACCTTGCGCAATAAGGCAATTTAATGGCCCCTTTGTAACAAAATCCTCGCCAGAATCGCTTTTATTTTCAGGTGGTTAGGTGAGGATGCAAATGCGCTCTGTTGGAATGATGCTGATCGCCTGCTCCCTGGCTGGCGGCGCGGCTGCCGTGCAGGCACGGGAGCTGCGCGAGGGTGACAAGTACATGTGCAGTTGGGGCGCCGGCACCGCCGCCAGGGCCCAGGAACTCAAACTGTCGGGCGTGTCGTTGTACGCGGCGCGGCAGAAGATCCAAAGCATGAAGTTCAACAAGTCGTGGATGCGCATGATGGCCATGGGCATCACCGAGCAGACCTACGACAGCCGTTCACGGCTCAAGCCCGAGGCGATCCGCCAGGGTTTCTATCAGGATTGCGTGCGCTACAAAGTCGCACGCAAATAACCGCTTAACGTGACAGCGGCGAGCTGGCGTCCTCCTGGAAATACACCTTCGCCGTTTCAATGAACCGCCGATTGGCCTGGGACAGGTATTCGCTAGCGCGCCAGCACAAGTTGAAGTGCATGAACTGCGCCGGCTCGAATGACACGCCGGCCAACCCTGGCTCTTGCTCCTGCACCGACCGCAGTAAGGTGGACACGCCCATGCCGTTGCGCGTGGCGGTAATCACCAGCGGCACGAAGTTGCTTTCCAGCGCGATGTTGAAACGCACTCGGGCGTTGCTGCAAAAGGCGTCCAGCAGATGGCGTTGCAGGAAGGTGTTGTCGAACACCAGCATCGGTTCGTGTTGCAGCCGCTGCGCCGCAATGGACGAGTTGCCCGCCAGTGGGTGATCCTGGGCCATGCACAACACCATCTCATCACTGCCGAGCAGCACCGACTCCCACGCCGGATCCACCCGTCGCGACTCCAACAACGCCACATCGATATCCCGAGTGGCCAGGCGTTCGCTGATGTCATCGGCGCTGCCTTCCACCACATGCATGGCAATGCCGGGGTACCGGGCGCGAAATTGCATCAGCAGGTCGGGAATATGGCGGATGCCGTACATGGGCGGTACGCCCACGCGGATTTCGCCGCTGTGCAGTTGGGTCAGGTCCTGCAATTCACGGCGGGCACCGGCCAAGCCTTCAAGACACGCCTCGGCGCGTGCCAGGAACAACTGGCCTTCGGCAGTCACGCTGATCTGCCGCGTCGCGCGGTTGAACAGGGCCACACCCAGCTCATCCTCCAATCGGCTCACCGCCATGCTCAGCGCCGGCTGTGCCACGTGCAACGCTTGGGCGGCTTTGGTGAAGCTGCCTTGGCGGGCGATTTCGACGCAGTACTCCAGCGCTTTCAGGTTCATGATGGCTCGCATAACAAAGTGTGATAGCTGGCTTAACAAATGGATATTTTCTGTGATGACAGCAAGTCTATAGCCTGTCGGCATTCTTCTCCATGCCGAGTACCCGACCATGCCCAACCATTGGCTTTTCACACTGATTATCGGCGCGTTGGGCGGCAGCCTTGCCAGTTGGGCGGGGTGGCCGTTGCCCTGGGTGATCGGTTCGCTGGTCGCCGTGATGTTGACTCGTTGTGCCGGCAGCCTGGTGCCGGAAATTCCCCATGGCCGCCAGGCCGGGCAACTCATCGTGGCGGTTGCCATCGGCTGTCATTTCACGCTGCCGGTGATGCAGCAGGTGGCGGCTCATCTCGGGCTGATCATTACGGCGGTGTTGCTCACGCTGGTACTGGCGCTGTGTTCGGTGCTGCTCCTGCATCGCTGGGGCGTGCCTTTCAGCACCGCATTCTTTGCCTTGATGCCGGCCAATTCCAGCGAGATGGTGCACCTGGGCCGCCAACGCCAGGCGGACACCAGTTTTATCGCCGCCGCCCATAGCATCCGATTGTTGCTGATTCTTTTGACGGTGCCGGCAGTCGCCACCTTCGGCATGCCCCCCGTTGTTGCGCATGCGCCGTTGCCGGTGGTCTGGCCCTGGTTGATCTTCATCCTCGGTGTGGGCTGGCTGGCGGCCCTGGGTTTCAAACAGTGCAAGTTGCCTAACCCTTGGACGTTCGGGCCGTTCCTGATTTGCGCGGTGGGCGTGGGCTGCAATCACCTCTCGATGAGCATGCCGGGCTGGCTCAGCGGCAGCGGCCAGTTGCTGATTGGCTGTGCATTGGGTGTCGCGTTTGACCGCAGTTTCTTCCAGCGCGCGCCGGGCCTGCTGGGCAAAGTGCTGCTGCTATTGACCGGTTCGGTGATCGCCAGCGCATTGGCGGCCTGGGCGCTGGGTGCCGGGTTGGGCATGCCGTGGCTGTCGCTGGCCCTGGGCATGATGCCCGGCAGCGCGCCGGAAATGAGCCTTACCGCCGAGGCCCTGGGCCTGGCCGTGACATTGGTGACGGCGATGCAGGTCATCCGCATGCTGTTGATCCAGGCGGCGTGCCTGCCGTTGTATCGCCTGTTGGATCGGTCGCCTCAAGCACCGGCCAGTGCAAAATCTGCGTAGACCTGTCCAACTTCGCCCCGGCGCCACTCGCCATACTGGCGCCAGGTAACGACGAGGCCCAAGCCATGACTGACTATGTATTCACCCCGACGCCCATCCCATCCCTGGCCGTGCAGGGCAGCGAAGCCCGCTTCCCGCTGCGCCGGGTGTTCTGTGTGGGCCGTAACTACAGCGAACACGCCCGTGAGATGGGGCATGACCCGGACCGAGAGCCGCCGTTCTTCTTCATGAAACCGGCGGATGCCGTGGTGCCGGCCGAAGGCGTGGTCGCCTATCCGCCGCTGACCGCCGACCTGCACCACGAAGTGGAACTGGTGGTGGCCATCGGCAAGGGCGGGGTCGATATCAGCCCGGAACAGGCGTTTTCCCACATCTGGGGGTATGGCGTCGGCATCGACCTGACCCGCCGCGACCTGCAAGCCCAGGCGAAAAAGCTCTCACGCCCGTGGGATTGGGCCAAGGCTTTCGATGCGTCCGCACCGACAACGGCGCTGCAACCGGTGAGCGCGGTCGGGCATCCGTCCAGTGGCAAGATCTGGCTCAACGTGAATGGTGAACAGCGCCAGGTGGGCGACCTGGCCGACCAGATCTGGTCCGTCAGCGAAGTGATCAGCCATGCCTCCAAATCTGTCGCACTGAAGGCCGGCGATTTGATCTTTACCGGCACCCCGGTGGGCGTCGGCACCTTGCAACCGGGCGATGTCGTCACCGCCGGCATCGACGGCATCGGCGAGTTGCGTTTCACCCTCGGCCAGGGTTGAGGCTACAGTGGTGCCCAGGCCACCCGAGAGACCGTTATGCCAGGCACCCGCGTCACCACTTACGGCATGCAACAGCGCAGCGACCGCCCCGACTTCTATATCCGCGACAAACGCGGGCGGGCGGCGCTGACCAGCCCTCATCGCCATGAGTATTTCCAGATCCAGATCAACCTCGGCGGCGACACCGTGCAGCATATCGGCGGCGCGGTGCGGCCGTTTCCGCGCAAGGCGCTGGCGTTTATCCTGCCCCATCGCTTGCATGTGATTCCCCATCCTGAAGAGGGCGAATTCATGCTGATCAACTTCAGCCAGGCGTTTTTCCTGCCGCAATTGACCTGCGACCCCTTGGACCTGGAAGACATTCCCATCGGCCAGGCGCCGGAGCTGTCGCCGTTTCGCTTTCAGGAACAGCTGGACTTCATCCTTGAAGACGCGGCGTTCGAGCAGGTAAAAACCTGGCTCGCCCATATGCGCGAACTTGATGCCCACCGTACCTTCGGCGCCCGCGAACGCCTCAAGGGCTATCTGTTTCAACTGGTCGGCCTGGTCTGCGAACAATACGCCGAGCCGTTGCAGGCCTTCGCCGCCAACAATGCCACGCGGCGCGGGCGCAAGGATGCGTTGGCACGGGTGCAGGGCTATATCCGCGAGCACCTGCATGAACCGACGCTCAACCTCACGGACGCAGCGGCGGCGGCGTTCCTGTCGCCCAACTACCTCACTCATTTGTTGCGTAAGGAAACCGGTAAACCTTTCTCGCAACTGGTGCTCGACCGGCGCATGCAGTTGGCGCGCACCTTGTTGCTCAACAGTGCGCAGATGATTGGCGTGGTCGCGCACCGCTGCGGTTTCACTGACGAGGCGTATTTTTCCCGGTGTTTCCGCAAGGCCCATGGCGTGGCACCAGGGCAGTTCCGTCGCCAGCAGCAGGGCGAGGCGCTGTAGGGCGTTTTACAAATCCACGACATTCACTGTGTTTCTATTTGCTTACAATTGCGTCCTCTACTAGGGAGGCCAGTATGCAAACGCTAATCCGCGTGGCGACGCAGGACGATGTCGATACGCTCTTCGCCATTCGCACCTCGGTGGTGCAAAACCATTTGAGTGTCGAGCAAATGGCCGACCTGGGCATCACGCCCCAGGTGCTGGCCGACAGTATTCGTGCAGCGCCCTGCGTTTGGATCGCCGAGGTGGAGGGCCAGCCTGCCGCTTTTGCCATGGTCGACCTGGCTGGAGGCGAGGTGTTCGCGATGTTCGTGCGGCCGACTTTCGAGAACCTGGGCCTGGGCCGTCAACTGATGGCGGTGGCCGAGGCTGCGCTGTTTGAACACCATGATCGGTTGTTCCTGATCACCGACGGCCGCGACGGAATCCGTGCCAACGGGTTTTATCAGCGGCTGGGGTGGAGCGTGGTCGGTCCAGTAGACGGCGATGATGTGCGTTACGAGAAGAGCAGGGCGCAGTAATGTCATGAACCCACCCGAGCCGCCGTCCAACAGCTTTCGCTACTTCGTGCTCGCCGTGCTCTGCGCTGCAGTATTGCTGGGGTTCTATTTTATGCGGCTCAACGCCGAGGTTGACCGCGAGCGGGAAGCTGCCAACCAACGCCTGGCACTGTGCAGGCAGGTGGAAAGTGTGGGGCGCTCGGTTCTGCCCAATAGCCTTGAAACCCAGGAAGCCTGCAAACAATTGAATGAGCGTATATCCAAAAGTGTGACGCCGCGTTAATCCAATAACCCTTTTTTATAAGTGGAAATAGTGTCGGTAGTTGCACCAAAAAGTGGCACTCATAGACCGCGCCACCTTAAAAAATGTGTGGTTATTGAATGACTTACAGCACTTTTAATCCGACGAAAGGATTAAAATAATCTTGTTACAGGTTTTTACAATCGCTACTATAGCCGGGCGTTCACCTCCCACGGTTTATGCATTTTTAAATCCCAAGTTTCCATCAGCTACTTGGGATTTTTTTTGCCTGCGATTTGACCTTCGCGTCACACTTCACCGTCAGCGAACTCCGCGCGCATCCGCCCATTGCGTTTGGCTTGATACAACAACTTGTCGACCTCCTCGACAAACCCCAGCATCGGGCTGTCGGGTTTCACGATGCGCGTACCGACGCCCAGGCTCAGGGTCAGCAGGTTCGACACCGCCGAAAAACCATGCTCGATCTGCTGCTGGCGGATCAGGTGCAGGCAGCGCTGCGCCACTTGCCGGGCGGACGCCGCATCGGTTTCCGGCAACAACCACACAAACTCTTCGCCGCCAATACGCGCAATGAAATCCCTCGGACGGTTGGCCGCCTGGGACAGGGTGTTCGCCACCTGACGCAGGCATTCATCGCCCTTGATATGGCCGTAGTGGTCGTTGTACTGCTTGAAAAAATCGATATCCAGAATGATCAACGACAGCGGTAACTGGCTGCGCTGGGCGCTGGCCCATTCGCGCTCCAGCACAGTGTCAAACATGCGCCGGTTGGCGATGCCGGTCAGGCCATCCTGGTAGGAATATTCCTCGAGTTGTTTTTGCAGGCGCACCAGGTGCTCTTCGGTCTTCTTGCGTTCGCTGATATCGAACATGAACCCGATCAGTGCTTCGACCTCGCCGTCCTTGCGCACCACATGCACCACGTCGCGAATCCACACGTAGTCGCCGTTCACCGTCAGCGCGCGGTAGTCCGCTTCGTGGTCAACTCCGGCGCGCGATTGCGACACGCAGAAATTCACCACGTATTCCCGATCATCCGGGTGCATGCGCTCGACCCAGTCGTCCACGCTCACCCAACTCTGCGGAGTCCAACCCAGCAAGGTCTCGATCTGCGGGCCGATGTAACTGAAGGTCATGCTCTGCCAATCGATGCGCCAAGGGATGGCCTTGGTCGACTCCAGCAAGGTCTTGTACACATCGCTGTCGGGCTGGCTCGGAGGGTCGATGCTCATGGTGGTTTGGCTCAAGATGATGGCGAAAAGCCAAGAGCGTCTGGTGATCGACGCTTCGAGTCAAGCCCTCGCCGGAGCAGCAGACGAGAGGTCGAAATGCGGGTTTTCTGGCGTCAGTGATTCGGCGTTTCCGGGGCGAAATGAGGCATGGCTAACACTTTTGCATTAATGCTTCCATGGCCTGTAGAACCTCATCTACTCTGTCTCCATCACAACACCTCGTGAGGCCCAGGGATGGGAACTTGTCATGATTTCAATCGTTGAATTCAACCGCATCATGGCCTCGGGTTTCCTGCCGCTGGCGTGCGATTGCACACTCAATAGCGACGGCTCGTTGCGCATCAACATCTTCGAGCCCGTGTCCGGGCCGGGTCGACCTGTTGTTGACCGGTGTGTCCCCCGAAGGTTTGGACAGCATCCGTTCCATCTCAAACCTGATTGGCGAGTTGCGCACCGAAATCAAGGCCGGGCGCCGGGGGTTTGCGGCAGTCGGCTAGCTGTTGACGCTGCGGGTCGGCGTATCGAGCGCGCCGTAATAGCGCCAGCAGCAGTGGCGGTGTTCCGGCACGATCACGCAGCCGCTGAGGCTGGCGATCAGCAGTGCGGCAACCAGCAGGTAAAGTCGGCGGGACATGGTGTTTCCTCTTGGGTTGATCAGCGTTAATCCTTCAACGTTGCCACCGGCGTAAATCCGTCGCGAAGCTTTCAAACCTTTCATCAAGTGCCTTCCTCCCCTGGGCAATACTGCCTGCGACAATAATCTGCGCGTCCTGCGACGGATTTTTCGACACGCCCCGTTCAACCCATCAGCAACCGGCACTTTCGCCCGTCGCTTGAAGGAGTTGCCATGAGACCCCTGGCCACATTGCGCTTTGCCTTGCTTGCTCCGCTGGCCCTTGCCGCGTTTGTCAGCACCCCGGTGTTTGCCCAGACCGAAATCATCATCCGCCAGGCGCCGCCACCGGAGCGCGTGGAAATGGT
This sequence comes from Pseudomonas azotoformans, assembly GCF_001579805.1. Taxonomy (NCBI): domain Bacteria; kingdom Pseudomonadati; phylum Pseudomonadota; class Gammaproteobacteria; order Pseudomonadales; family Pseudomonadaceae; genus Pseudomonas; species Pseudomonas azotoformans. Next base: position 4,291,796 of record NZ_CP014546.1, read on the forward strand.
CCCCGTGGAGCGGCCCGGTTACGCCTGGGACCGAGGCCACTGGCGCTGGGAAGGGCGCGGTTATGGCTGGGTGCCGGGTCATTGGCAGCCGGTGATGCGCAATGCACGTTGGGAGCCCGGCCATTGGGAAGCGCACGGTCCCAATTGGTACTGGCGCGAAGGGCATTGGATCCGCTGACCGAGAATTGCCCGATTGAACGACACTGATCCGGACGTTGAACTGCTGGCACGTATCGGCAACAACGAACCTGCGGCCGTCAACGAAATGGTGACGCGCAAACTGCCGCGTCTGCTGGCACTCGCCAGCCGGATCCTGGGGGATGCCGACGAAGCCAAGGACGTGGCCCAGGAAAGTTTCCTGCGTATCTGGCGCCAGGCATCCACCTGGCGCAGTGGCGAGGCGCGTTTCGACACGTGGCTGCACCGCGTGGCACTCAACCTGTGCCATGACCGCTTGCGTCGGCGCAAGGAGCGGCCTTTGAACGAGGAGGCGGCGCTGGAGCTGGCAGACAGCGCACCGCCTCTGGATGAACAATTGGAAAGCACCGAGCGCAGCGCGCGCATGGCCGCCGCACTGGCCGCTTTGCCCGAGCGCCAGCGCGAGGCGATTGTGTTGCAGTACTACCAGGAGCTGTCGAACATCGACGCCGCGGCCCTGATGAATATCAGCGTCGAGGCACTGGAGAGCCTGCTGTCGCGGGCCCGACGCCAGTTGCGCCGCCAACTTGCCGATACACCCGGGCTCGCCCGCCCAGGAAGGGGAACATCATGACACCCGAACGATTTGCTTATCTGGCTGACGCCTATGGCGCCGACCTGCATCGTTGGCCGCTGGCTGAGCGCGGGGCGGCTAAGGCGCTGCTCGATAGCGGCAATCCCAGTGCCCGTGAAGCGTTGGATCAGGCCGGTTGGCTCGACGCCCAGCTGGACAGTCATCAACTGGCATTTACCGACCCGGCGCTGACCCGACAGATCCGTGAGTCGGCGCCGCGCCGTAGGTCGTTCTGGTCGCGTTATGCCGGCTGGCTGTCACCGGCGGGGCTGGTGGGGGTGGGCATTGCCGGTGTCGTCACCGGCATGCTGGTGGCGTCCATGAGCGTGCCGCTGCCGATGGTGTCTGCCGAAGTGTTGCCCAGCGTGTTTGACCAGGGCGATGCGCAAGTCATCTTTACCGTCAACGCTGAGGAAACCGAGCAATGAGCGCCCAATCTCTTAAACCGTGGTTGCTGGTCTCGGTGTTGCTCAATGTGTTTTTGATTGGCGGGGTAGGTGGGGGGGTGTATCACTGGATGGCGAGTGCAAAGCCTGTGGAGGCGGTGGTCAATCAGCATGGGTTGCGCCAGGCGATGGTCAAGTTGCCGCCGGAGCGGCGGCGGGAGTTGCGTCAGTTGTTGCGCCATAACCGTGCCGACAGCCAGCCGCTGGTGATGGCGGGGCGGGAGGCGCGGTTGGGGGTGATCAAGCAGTTGGAGGCGCCGACCTTGGATCGGGATGTGTTGGTGGCGGAGTTGGCCAAGGCGCGGGAGGCGGATATGGCGCTGCGGGCGTTGGTGGATTCGACCTTGGCGCAGTTTGCCGGTACGTTGCCTCGGGAGGAGCGACAGAAGCTGGTGGAGGCGTTGTATTTGCGGGGGCAGGCGGGTGGGGTTAAGCCTCGGTCTTGAGTGAATATCCATTCCATGGTGCAGGGCTGCTAAACCGGCATTCCTGCCGGTTTAGCAGCCCCCCAAATCCAGCCATCTCATTCTACCTGACGGAACTTGATAGCTTCATTGGGGCCGCTTCGCAGCCCAACGGGAGCAAGCTCCCTCACCACAAGGGGGAGGGATCGCTTAGAGCGATTTACCCACCAACACTTCCTGCTCCCGCCCCGCACTGTTCACATTCACCGTACGAGCGAAGCTCACGCCACCCTCCTTGAATTCACACACCACCCGATCCCGAAACGCCGTCTGCGGATAGATCCAGGTCATTTCCAATGTGGTCTCATCCAACCAACGCGCACCTGCCACGATCTGTGCGTTGTTGAATTCATACCCATGGTGCAACGCACGGCCAGGCATGCTGGTGAGGCCGTTGAGCCAATGGTCGATGCCGACCTGCACGCGGTGAGTCGTCTGGCTGTCGGTCAGTTCGAAGGTCAGCACATCACCGGCAAACTCAAACGATAACTGACGCACGCCGAGTCCGTTCTCAGCCATGGCAAACACGCGCTTCGAGTCCTCGGGCGCCGTACAGTTCGAGATCAGCGAAGGCCGCTCAGCCATACTCGCTAACCGCTGCTCCAATCTTGCATCCGCCTCGGGCTTCACGCTGCGATCCTCACCCAATACCGCCGGAAAATGCCGCTCGATAGAGGGCACGATTTCCGCCGAATTTTTCATCCCGCCCACCAGCACCAAGGTTGCGTTGTGCTCGCGGTACACCGCTGCCATCTGCACAAACACCCCCAACGCACTGAACGCCGGGCGCGGTTTCATCATCCAGTGGTAGCCGTAACGGCTGTCCGGCCCGCCTTGGGGTTGGGTGGCGGCGCGGACCCAGGCGGCCGGCAGTATTTGCTGCCCATTCCAGAGCCCGTCCTGGGCGTGCAGCACTGCCAGTTTCAGCGCCGCCGACACGGGGGCGGTGAGGCCATTGCCGCCAGGGTTCACGCCGTCGGGGCCGATGTCCCAGGTTTCGTTGTGAATATCCAGGGGGATGAACAGGCGCGGCTTGAGGTAGTCGTGCAAGGTTTGCCCGGTGACGCGGTTGATCAGCGCCGAAAGCATGTAGCTGGCAGCGCTGGTGTAGACATATTCGGTGCCGGGCGCGTAGGCCAAAGGGATCTTGAAGAACTCAGCGATCCAGCTGGTGCTGATGCCGCGCCACACGGAGCCGGAGGTGTTGCTGGCGTGGCCGGTGCGCATGGTCAGCAGGTGTTCGACGGTCATGTCGGCCAGGCGTGGGGCGGCGTCGGCGGGCACTTCGTCGGGGAAGTAGGTGACCAGGCGATCATCCAGCTTGAGACAGCCTTCTTCGATGGCCAGGCCGATGGCGCAACCGGTGAAGCTCTTGGCCATGGAGTGCAGCACGCGGGGTTCGTTGGGGTCCACCGGCCAGGTCCAGCCTTCGGCAACGACGTGGCCGTGGCGGTGCAACATGAAGCCGTGCAGGTCGAGGCCGGCGGCCTTGACCTCGTCGAGAAACGCGATCAGGCGGTCGGGGTCAACGCCAACACTGCTGGCGCTGGCGCGGGGTAAACCATCGTAGGAGGTCAGGGGCATGGAAACGCTCGGCAAAAGGGTGGATCAACGGCTGCGGTGCACCAGCCGGGAATAGGAAATCAGCATGCTGGTGAGTTCCTGGCTGACCCCGGTGAGAGGCGCGGAACGGCGGCTGATCAGGCACACATCACGGGGCGCGAGGGGTTCTTCGATGGCGATGGTAGTCAGTGCGCTGGAGAACAGCTTCATCCCCGGCAGCATGCGCGGCTCGATGGTCAGGTAGTCGGTTTCCGAGACGATGTGCAGGGTTTCCAGCAGCGAGTCGGTGGTGATGGCGATCTTCGGCGGCGCCAGGCCCTGGGTGCGGAACAGCTGGACCAGGCGGTTTTCCGCGCCGCCGATTACGCCGGTGGAGCGCACGCTGATCCATTGGCAGTCCACCAGCTCCTGCACCGACTTGGCCTGGGCCAACGGGTGGCCTTTACGCGCAATGATGCCCGCGCTGGAGCTGTAGAGACGGTCGATGGACAGGTCGATATCGGTGACGTTCGGCGCCAACGGGCACAGCACGAAATCCAGGCGTCCATCGCGGACTTTTTCCACCAGGCCCTTGGTGGTGCCGCTGGCCACATGCACTTGGATGCGCGGGAAGCGCTGGGTGAAATTGCTCAGCACCGGCACCAGCAGTTCGGCCAGGGGTTCGGAGGTCACGCCCAGGTCGATATGGCCTTCGGGCTCGCCTTTCCACGGTTGCAGGTCGAGCAGGGCGCGTTCGCAGTCGAGGGTGATGGAGCGGGCGCGTACCAGGAACACTTCACCGGCCGAGGTCAGGTTGATGCCTTGGTTCGAGCGTTGCAGCAGCACCACACCGAGTTCTTTTTCCAGGGTCTGGATTGACTGGGTCAGGGTGCTTTGCGCCACGTCCAATTGGCGTGCGGCAGAGCGAAAGCTGCCTTTTTCGACCACGGCACAGAACGCACGAAGATGGGTGAGAGTCATGAAGGACTGCCTCAGGTTTCAGCATTTAAACCATTGAATGCCCGCCAGCTTATCTGATGGCTACAGGTGCGCACAGATCGGTTTGGCCGATCAGGTTCATTATTTTTGAACGCATGCAAACGGCTCCAGGCCCTGATTTTTCGGTAGGCTGGAGGCAAGTCAGGACAGGCTGGGCAGGTGATCGGAAAAGCCGAGCCTGATCACTTGGAGCGTTCTTCTCAAGCTTGCTGCGTGAAGAATAAGATCGGTCCAGGAACATTCGCCAACCGTGAAGGCGACTAAAACAACAACAACTCTCCAGGTGTTCGGCCGTGCCTCTTTTTGGGTCCTGCCAGCGTCCGAACCCCATGCGTAAGGAACATTTAAGGTGCAGTTATCCATGAACAAGACTCTTATCCTGGCAGGCGCCTTGTCTGCGGCGCTGGTGGGCACTGCCCACGCTGAAAGTGTATTGAAGGTCGCGCTCAACGCTGACATCCGCAGCACCGACCCGGGTGTGAACCGCGACACCAACTCCGACGCCGTGATCATGCACATCACCGAGGGGCTGGTAGCCTTCCGCGAAGATGCCACCGTTGGCCCGCTGGTGGCTAAGGACGTGCAGGTGTCCGACGACGGCTTGCGCTACACCTTTCACCTGCGCGACGGGGTGAAGTTCCAGAATGGCAAGGCGTTGACGTCTGCTGACGTGCTGTGGACCTGGAAGCGCTTCCTCGATCCCAAGACCCAATGGCGCTGCGCCCCAGAATTCGATGGGCATGGCGGCGCCAAGATCGTCGACATGAGCGCCCCGGATCCCCTCACCGTGGTGTTCACCCTCGACAAGCCCAACGGCTTGTTCCTGACCAGCACTGCACTGCCTGAATGTGGCGGTAGCGGCATCCTGTCTGCCGATTCGCTTAACGCCGACGGCAGCTGGAGAGCCCCAGTCGGCACCGGCCCATTCCAGCTGGGTGAGTGGAAGCCCGGCCAATACGTCGAGCTGCTGCGCAACCCCAACTACACCCCGCGCGACGAAACAGAGCCCGATGGCTACACCGGCAACAAATCCACCCGCCTGGACCGCGTGCGCCTGCTGGTAATCCCGGACCCGGCCGCCGCCAAAGCCGCGCTGTTGTCGAAAAACGTCGACCTACTGATTGATGTCACCCCGCTGGACGCCACAGAGCTGGCCGCCCATTCCGGCGTGAGCGTGACCTCCAGCGGCACCATGTCGGTCAATGCCTTGCTGTTCCAGACCCGCGACCCGCTGCTTAAAGATGTGCGTTTGCGCCAGGCCATCGCCCATGCCCTGGATTCGGCGCAAATCGTCGAGGCGCTCACCGGCGGTCGCTCCAAGGCCAACAACTCGATGGTCGCCAGCGGCAGCCATTACCACAGTGCCGTCGAAGACCAGGGCTTCACCTTCGACCCGGCCAAGACTGCGCAACTGCTGCGCGAAGCTGGCTACAAGGGCGAGCCGATCAAGCTGATCGTCAACAAACGCTACGCGGCGATCTTCGACATGGGCGTGTTCGTGCAGGCCATGGCCAAGGCCAGCGGCATCAACCTGGAGCTGGAAACCCTGGAGTGGGGCACGCAGTTGGAGCGCTACCAGAGCGGCAACTACCAGATGATGGCGTTCCCGTATTCCGAGCGCCTCGACCCGGCCTTGAGTTTCGACTCGATGACCGGCGACAAGGACAAGGAATCACGCAAGGTCTGGGACAACCCCCAGGCCCGCGAGTGGCTGCGTGAAGCCCAGCGCGAAGGTGACATCAGCAAGCGCCAGGCGCTGTTCGATCAACTGCACCAGCAGATGATCAAGGACGTGCCGATGATCCCGATGTACAACGGCAACGCGATTGCCGCCAGCCGTGACTACGTCAAGGGCCTGCGCACCTGGCCGGTGTCCAAGCCGCGCTTGTGGACCGTCAGCGTCCCCGCCGCCGGGAGTAATTGAGGATGTTCCGTTTTATCTCCCAACGCCTGGCGATGTCGGTGCCGACCTTGCTGCTGATCTCGCTGATGGTGTTCGCGATCATCCGCCTGGTGCCCGGTGACCCGGCCCTGCTGATGCTTGGCGACATGGCCGACGCCCACAGCCTGGAGGTGGCGCGTGCGTCGCTGGGGCTGGACCAGCCGCTGCCGGTGCAGTTTGTGATCTGGCTCAAGGCGGTGCTCAGCGGTGACCTTGGGCATTCGATCACCACCAATGAGGCGGTGTTGCCGCTGATCCTGGATCGGTTCCAGATGAGTGCCGGGATTGTCTTGGTGTCGGTGTTGTTGGCGGCCTTGATTGCGGTGCCGGCGGGCTTGCTGTCGGCGTGGAAGCAGGACAGTGCGCTGGACTTCGGCGTGGTGTCGACGGCGACGCTGTTGCTGTCGATCCCCAGTTTCTGGCTTGGCTTGCTGTTGCTGTATGCCTTCGGCATCAAGCTCGGCTGGTTGCCGGTGGTGGGTTATGTGTCGTTCGGCCAATCGCCGTGGCAGGCCTTGAGTTTTATCGTGCTGCCGATTGTCACCCTGACCTTGGTTGAACTGGGTGCGATCACGCGGATGGCACGGGCCAGTGCCATCGAAGTGCTGCGCCTGGAGTACATCACCCATGCCCGCGCCAAGGGCCTGTCGGAGCGGGCGGTGTTGTGGCGCCATGCGTTGCGCAACTCGTTTGCACCGACCTTGACCCTGATCGGCCTGATCCTTGGCAACCTGCTCAGCGGCATCGCTGTGCTGGAAACCGTGTTCACCCTGCCGGGTATCGGCCGCCTGATGGTCGACGCCATCTACGCCCGGGACTACCCGGTGCTGCAAGGCTGCCTGCTGCTGGTGACCTTTGTCTATGTGCTGGTCAACCTGTTGGTGGACCTGCTGTACCCGCTCTTCGACCCCAGGGTTAAGTTATGAATAAGCCACTGCCTGTTGCACCCGAGGTGCTGTTGCCCGCACCGATGCGTGCCCCCAGGGCCTGGCGCGTGCCGCCGTTGAACGCGCTGATCGGTGCGTTCCTGTTGGGCTTGCTGTTGATCATGGCCGCGCTCGGCCTGGTGTGGACGCCCCATGACCCGCTGGCGCTGAACCTGCTGGCACGTTTGCAGGCGCCGACCGCCGCGCATTGGCTGGGCACTGATGAATACGGCCGCGATGTGTTGAGCCGCCTGATGATCGGCGCACACACCAGCCTGTGGGTGAGTGTGCTGACGGTGAGCATGGCGATCATCGCCGGAACCTTTCTCGGCTTGCTCGCCGGTTTCCTGCGCGGCTGGGTCGACCGTGGCCTGATGATGGTCAATGACGCGTTGCTGGCGTTCCCCGGCATCCTGTTGGCCCTGGGCCTGATGGCGATCATCGGCCCGAGCCTGTATGGCATCGTCTTTGCCCTGAGCCTGGCCTATACGCCGTCGGTGGTGCGGGTGGTGCGCGGCACCGTGCTGTCGCTGCGGGAGAAGGAGTTCGTCGAAGCCTCTCGGGTGATTGGTAACTCGGAGCTGTACACCATGCTGCGTCACATCGCGCCGAACTGCGTCGCGCCGGTGTGCGTGCTGGCCACCAGCATGTTCGGCTGGGCGATCCTTGCCGAGAGTTCGTTGAGTTTCCTCGGCCTGGGCGTACCGCCACCGGCGGCGACCTGGGGCAACATGCTCGCGGCCAGTCGGCCGTACATCGCCACGGCCAGTTGGCTGGGGTTGTTTCCCGGTGTCTGCATCGCCATGGCGTTGCTGGCGTTCAATCTGTGCGGCGACGCCTTGCGTGACCGCCTTGATCCACGGATGAGTAAATGAGCATGACTGACGTATTACTGGCAGTCGATCACCTGAAAATCCGCATCGGCGCCCACGGCCCGCTGGCGGTCAATGACCTGAGCTTCACCATCGCTCCCGGCGAAATCGTCGCCTTGGTGGGCGAGTCCGGCAGCGGCAAGACCATGGCCGCCCGCGCCGCCATCGGCCTGTTGCCGCCACCGCTGGAACACTGCGGCGGCCAGGTGCGCTTCCAGGGCCATGACCTCAACAGCCTCAAGCCCGAGCAACTGCGCGAGCTGCGCGGGGCCAAGATCGGCATGGTGTTCCAGGAACCCATGGTGTCGCTGAATCCGTCCATGAGCATCGGCGAGCAAATGGCCGAGGGCCTGCGCCTGCACACCAAACTGACGGAAGCGCAGATCCGCGAACGCAGCGTGGAGATGCTCGGCCATATCGGCATCAACGACGCCGAACGCTGCCTGAGCGCGTTCCCCCACGAGTTCTCCGGTGGCATGCGCCAGCGCATCATGCTTGCCTCGGTGATGCTGCTGCGCCCGGCGCTGCTGATTGCCGACGAACCCACCACCGCGCTGGATTGCCTGGCGCAATTGGACGTGTTGAAGCTGATGCTCGACCTCACTCGCGAGCAGGGTACGGCGATTCTGTTCATCAGCCATGACCTGTCCCTGGTGGCGCGCTACGCCCATAAGGTGGTGGTGATGCGTGAAGGCCGCGCAGTGGAGCAGGGCACCATCGAACAGATCCTGCTGGCGCCCAAGGCCGACTACACCCGGCAGTTGCTGGAAGCATTGCCGCGTCGCGGGGTACTGGCGGACTTGCCCCAGGCCGACGGCCCGCTGCTGACGGTCAAGGACGTGTGCATCGAGCATCCTGGCCCGCGCAGCCTGTGGGGCCGCACCGCGTTCAAACGCGTGGTGCATTCGGCCAACCTCACCATTGCACCGGGGGAGACCCTGGCGCTGGTGGGCGGCAGCGGTTCGGGCAAGACCACCCTTGGACGCGCCATTGTCGGCCTGAACAAAGCCTGTGCCGGTGCTATCGAGTTTGAAGGAGTGGACATTCTCAAGTCCGGCAACCGCGAACATCGCCTGCAATGCCAGATGATTTTCCAGGACCCGTACTCGTCCCTCGATCCGCGCATGAAAATCGGTGACATCCTCGCCGAACCGTTGCGCCATGTGCCCGGCATGAGTGCCGAGCAGAAGCGTGAACGGGTCACCAAGACCTTGCTGGACATCGGTTTGGCCGAGCAGTTTGTCGACCGCTTCCCGCACCAGCTCTCCGGTGGCCAGCGCCAGCGTGTCGCGATTGGCCGCGCACTGGTGCGTCATCCTCGATTGGTGATTGCCGACGAGCCGATTTCGGCGTTGGACATGACCATCCAGAAGCAGATTCTGGAGCTGTTCGAACGCCTGCAGGCGCAATACGGCTTTGCCTGCTTGTTCATCTCCCACGACCTGGCGGCGGTGGAGCGCATCGCTCACCGGGTGGCGGTGATGAGCGAGGGCAGGGTGGTGGAAATGGGCGCCCGCGATGAAATTTTCGACCGCCCGCAACACCCTTACACCCGCAAGTTGCTGGCCGCTGCCAGCCCCTTGGAGAAGCTTGAAAACGGTGGCTACCGCATCCGCCAGGGCCCCGTACCGCTAGCGCTGTAACCCAGGACTGACTTTGCCCGCCGCGCAAATCCCGGATTTGCGCGAACGGCGAAGCCATGCCCGAAGAACAATAAAAACACCCCAAACCCCACACTGCCAGGAGCTAAAAAAATGAAAAAATCCCTGACTCAACTCATCACCGGCGTTGGCGTCGTGAGCAGCGGGATGATCCCGTTCGCCGCCCATGCCGACTTCATCAAGGACAGCAGCGGCACGCTGGAATTGAAGAACTACTACTTCAACCGTGACTACCGTGAAGAGGCCAGCCAATCGGTGCGTGCCGAATGGGCCCAAGGCTTTTTGCTGGGGATCAAGTCGGGCTTTACCGACGGTACCGTGGGCTTTGGCCTGGATGCCATCGGCATGCTTGGCGTGAAACTCGACTCCAGTCCGGACAAATCCGGCACCGGCCTGCTGCAGCGTGACAGCGACAAACGCGCTTCCGACAGCTATTCCAAACTGGGCGTCACCGCCAAGGCCCGCTTGGCCAAGAGCGAGCTGCGCGTGGGTTACCTGGTGCCGGACCTGCCGACCCTGCAACCCAACACCAGCCGCCTGTTTCCGCAATCCTTCAGCGGTACGCAACTGGTATCCAACGACATCAGCAACCTCAAGATCAGCCTCGGCCAACTGGACCAGGCCAAGGACCGCGACTCCACCAACTACGAAGACATGAAGCTGACCACCATCAGCAAGGTCTACAAAAGCACGGCCCTGAGCGACCAGTTCCGTTTTGCCGGCGGTGATTACTCGCTGACGCCCAACACCTTGCTCAGCTACCACTATGCCGAGCTGGACAGCATCTACCACCAGCAATATGGCGGCTTCAAGAACAGCTTTGGCCTGGGGCCGGGCAACCTGAAGACCGACGTGCGCTACTTCAAGGCCGACAAGGACGGTGCGGGCCTGGCCGGTAACGTTGATAACCGTGCCTTGAGTACACGCCTGACCTACCAGTACGGCGGTCACAGCATCGGCGGCGGCTTCCAGCAGCAGTACGGCACCACGCCGTTCACCTACCTTGATGGCTCCATCAGCTACCTGTTCACCGAATACCAGTTCACCAACTTCACCCAGACCAAGGAACGCGCCTGGCATGCGCGCTACGACTACAACTTTGCCGACCTTGGCCTGCCGGGCCTGTTGTTCGGCATCAAATACGCCAAGGGTGATTCGGCTGAAGTGATCGGCTTCAACGGCGAAGGCCGTGAATGGGAGCGCGACCTGGACATCAGCTACGTGGTGCAGACCGGCCCGTTCAAGGGCGTGTCGATGCGCTGGCGCAACGCCCTGGCCAAGGGCAACTTCTACAACGACGTCAACGAAAATCGCGTGCTGCTGGGCTACACCCTGGCGCTCTGGTAACCACAGGTGGGGCGGCCTGGGCTGATCGGTTTTGCAGATCAAGATAGCCCCGGCCGCCCTTACAGGCGATCACCCGGTCTCGTTAGTATTTTCTCAAGTTCCGTCACTCGAATATCGAGACTTCTGCGTTATGAAACTTAATCAACACCCCTTGCTGCAAGCGACACAAGGTACCCACAGGCACGTGGAGAGTGAGCATTACGGTGCAGTGGGTGCCGGTCGGAAAATCTACATCCAGGCGGCATTGCATGCCGATGAAACCCCGGCGATGTTGGTGGCAGCGCATCTGCGCCGGCAACTCGCAGTGTTGGAAAATGCCGGCCGCCTGAACGCGCAGATCGTGCTGGTGGCGGTCGCCAACCCGGCCGGCCTGGGCCAATACATCCTGGGTGCGCCCAGTGGCCGTTTTGAACTGGGCAGCGGGCGCAACTACAACCGTGGATTCCCGGTGCCTTATCAGGCCATCGCCGAAAAAATCGAGTTCCGGCTCGGCCAGGACATCGACGCCAACCGCGCGCTGATCCGCCAGGCCTGGGGTGAGTGCCTGCGCGCCGCTCAGCCGATGGATGAGTACCAGTCGCTGCAACAGACGCTGATGCTGCTGGCCCACGATGCCGACATCGTGCTCGACCTGCATTGCTCCCGCGAAGCCGCAATGCACCTCTACACCGGCGAGGCGGTGTGGCCGACCATCGAGCCGCTGGCCCGTTACATCGGTGCCGAGGCGACCTTGTTGGCGACCGACTCCCAGGCCAATTCCTTCGACGAAGCGCTGTACCTGCTGTGGGTCAACCTGCGCGAGCGTTTTGGCGCGCGTTTCCCGATCCCGGACAGCAGCATCGCAGTGACGGTCGAGCACCGTGGCCAGCGTGATGTGTCTTACGAGCTGGCGGACCATGACGCCACCGCGATCATCGATTACCTGACTCACCTGGGTGCCATCGAAGGCACGCCACGCCCGCTACCAGCGCTGCGCAGCCCAGCCACGCCGCTGGCGGGCAGCGAGCAGTTCTACGCACCGAGTGCCGGGGTGCTGGTGCACCGTGCGGCGGTGGGCAGCCGGATCGAAGCAGGGCAGGCGCTGTTCGATATCGTCGACCCCCACAGCGGCAAGACCGTCACGGTCAACAGTCACAACACCGGTGTGCTGTACATGCGCCGTGATGTGCGGTTTGTGAAACCGGGGGACCCGCTGGGTCGCGTCTCCGGGGCTACACCGATTCGCAGCGGCAAGCTGCTCAGCGCTTGATCAGATATCTACTAGGCAGGACTCTCCATGCACTCCAACCCGGCAATCACCCTCGAAAACCAATTCTGCGCCCATAACTATTCGCCACTGCCGGTGGTCATCGTCAAGGGCGAGGGCGTCTGGGCCATTGGCGATGACGGCAAGCGCTATCTGGACATGATGTCGGCCTATTCCGCCGTCAGCCACGGCCATGTGCACCCGCGCATCCGCGCCGCCGCCGTGGCGCAGATCGACAAGATCAGCGTGGTGTCGCGCGCGTTCTACAGTGAGCCGCTGGGCAATTTCCTCAAGGCGCTGTGCCGCCTCAGCGGCTTCGATTCCGCGCTGCCGATGAACAGTGGTGCCGAAGCGGTGGAAACCGCGATCAAGGCGGCGCGCCGCTGGGGTTATCGGGTCAAGGGCATCGCTGCAAACCAGGCGAAGATCGTGGTCGCCGACAACAACTTTCACGGGCGCACCTCGACCATCGTTGGCTTCTCGTCCGAACCGGACTACAAGGCCGACTTCGGGCCGTTCTGCAACGGTTTCACCGAGGCACGCTTTGGCGATATCGAGAGTTTCCGCCAGGCGATCACCGCCGACACTTGCGCGGTATTGATCGAACCCATCCAGGGCGAAGCCGGTATTCGCGTGCCACCGGCCGGGTTTCTGCGCGAGCTGCGAAAACTGTGCGACGCGACCAATACCTTGCTGATCCTCGATGAGATCCAGTCGGGCCTGGGCCGTACCGGCAAGTGGTTTGCCTTCCAGCATGAAGGCATTCGCCCGGATGCGCTGATCCTCGGTAAAGCGCTGGGCGGCGGGATCATGCCGGTGTCGGCGTTTTTGGCGGATCACTCGATCATGGACCTGTTCGATGCCGGCAGCCACGGCTCGACCTTTGGTGGCAATCCGTTGGCCGCCGCCATCGGCCTTGAAGCCCTGAACGTGCTCGAGGACGAAGGTTTGATCGACAACAGCGCGCAGCTCGGCCATTACCTGGTGGAACGTCTCAAGGCGATGAATTCCCCTGCGATCCAGGAGATTCGCGGGCGTGGGCTGTGGGTCGGCGTGGAGCTGGACCGCGACGCACGCCCCATCTGCGAAGCCCTGCTCGCCGAAGGTCTGCTGACCAAGGAAACCCACGAAAACGTGCTGCGCATCGCGCCGCCGTTGTCCATCACCCGCGACGAATTGGAGTGGGGCCTGGTCCGTATCGAACGGGTTTTTGCGCAGCTATGAGCACCTTTCTCAACCATTTGCACATCGACGGGCAACGTTACGCCTATATCGACCTGTATAAGCTGCTGACGCCAGCGCAATTGCACCGGCTGCCGTATTCGCTGCGCATCCTGCTGGAAAACATCGCCCGTTGTGCCCCGGCCTCATTGCCTGCCGTGCTTTCGCGCGCCACCGGAAACGGGCCTGATTGCGAGGTGCCATTCCAGCCCAACCGCCTGATGTTCCACGACACCACGTGCTTGCCGGCCCTGGCGGACTTTGCCGGGATGCGCGATGTGGTGGCGGAGCTCGGCGGTGACCCTATGGCGGTGAACCCGGCGATTCCGGCGGTGCTGACCATCGACCATTCGGTGATTGTCGAGCACTACGCCGAAGCGGGTGCGGTAGAGGCCAACCTGGACATCGACTTTCGCCGCAACAGCGAGCGCTACCGTTTTATCAAGTGGGCCCAGGCCAGTCTGGACAACTTCAACGTGATTCCGCCGGGCACGGGGATCATCCACCAGATGAACATGGAGTCCGTCGCACAGGTCGTTTGGGAGAGCACTGCGTCCGACGGCGGCGTGCTGCTGCACCCGGACTGCATGGTCGCCACCGACAGCCACACGCCGATGATCAATGCCATCGGAGTGTTGGGCTGGGGTGTGGGTGGGTTGGAAGGGCAGGCGGCGATGCTGGGCGAGCCGGTGCCGATTCCGTTCCCGCAGGTGGTGGGAATTCGCGTGAGCAATGCCTTGCGTCCCGGCGTAACGGCGACGGACTTGGCGCTGACCGTGACCGAGTTGCTGCGTCGGCGCAGCATGGTCGGCAAGTTTGTCGAGTTCACGGGGCCGGGGTTGGCGTCCTTGAGTTGGGCGGCGCGAGGCACGGTGGCGAACATGGCGCCGGAGTATGGCGCGACGGTGGTGTTTTTCCCGTTTGACGACGAGACCTTGTCTTACCTTGAGTTGAGCGCGCGGCCGAAGCCGTTGTTGGCCAAGGTCACGGCCTATATGGCGGCGCAGTCGTTGTGGCGCCAGGAAGGGGAGCCCGAGCCGCAGTTCGATGAATTGATCGAGCTGGACCTGGCGCAGGTGGAACCGAGCGTGGCCGGGCCGCATCAGCCCCATCAGCGTCAGTCGCTGGCGGCGGCCGGTGCCTCGTTTCACCAGCACGTGAAGGGCGAGGCCGGTCAGCAGTTTTTCGCACCATCGTTTGATGCGCCGCTGACCCATGGTGCGGTGGTGATGTCAGCGATCACCAGTTGCACCAACACCGCCAACCCGGCGCAGATGATCCAGGCCGGGTTGCTGGCGCGCAATGCGCGGGCACGTGGCGTGGGGCGCAGGCCGTGGGTGAAGACCTCGCTGTCGCCGGGCTCACGGGTAGTGGCGGACTACTTGGAAGCGGCAGGCTTGCTGGAGGATTTTGCCGCGCTGGGTTTTGACTTGGCGGGCTTTGGTTGCATGACTTGTATTGGTAACTCCGGCAGCCTCGAAGCGCATGTGGAGGCCTTCGCCGAGCAGGGGCTAAAGGGCGTGGTGGTGCTGTCGGGCAATCGCAATTTCGAGGGACGGGTCAACCCCAAAGTACCGGCCGGTTACCTGGCATCGCCCGCGGTGTGCGTGGCCTATGCGATTGCCGGGAGCATCGACATCGACCTGTCCAGTCAACCGCTGGCGCTGGATGCCCAGGGCCGGCCGGTGTACCTGCATGAGCTGATGCCCAGCGATGCCGAAGTGTCCGCGCAAGTCGCCGAAGTAGTGCGCCCGGCGCTGTTCCAGCAACGCAATGAGCTGCTCTGGCAGGGCACGCATCACTGGCAGGCGCTGGAGGCCGAAGGCAGCGTGCAGTTTGCCTGGCATCCCGGCTCTACCTATCTACGCCGCCCGCAGTACCTGGCGGACGTACAGCCGTTGCCGGTGCCGCGTCTTTCGGTACGTAACGCCAAGGCCTTGGTGGTGCTGGGCGACAACGTCACCACCGACCATATCTCCCCGGCGGGCACCATCCCGGCGCAGAGCCTGGCCGGTGCCTGGCTGCGTGAAAGGGGCGAGGCCGAGGCGGATTTCAACCAGTACTCGACCCGGCGCAGCAACCACGAGGTGATGGTGCGTGGCGCCTTTACCAACCCGCGCCTGAACAACCTGTTGGACCCAACGCAAGCGCCGCGCCAAGGCGTGTGGGCGTGGGACGCCGACCACACGGAGTATCAGCCGCTGTATCTGGCTGCGCAAAGCTACGTGGGTACGCCTACTGTGCTGTTTGCCGGGATCAACTACGGCGCTGGCTCCAGCCGCGATTGGGCGGCCAAGGTCCTCAGTCTGCTGGGCATCAAGGCGGTGGTGGCGCGCAGCATCGAGCGCATTCATCGCAGCAACCTGATCGGCATGGGGGTGTTGCCGTTGGTATTCAACGATGGGGGAACCGTGCAGGACTTGGCACTCGACGGCAGCGAGCGCCTGACTTTCCTCGGCCTGGATAACCTGCAGGTGGGCGCAAACCCGATTACGCTGCAGATCGATCGCGTCGACGGTGGTCTCACCCAATGCAGTCTGGTGTTGCGCCTCGACTCGCTGCAAGAGCTTGGTTACCTTGTGCACGGCGGCGTGCTGCCGTTTGTGATCCGCAAGACCGTGCAACGGACCCGCCAAGGAGCGCTTGATGATTGACACCCGCGTACTGCAACAATTGGCCCCCGATGGCGTGCTGCGCGCCGCCATCAACTTCGGCAACCCGGTGCTGGCGCAACGTGGTACGAACGCAGAGCCCCAGGGTGTTTCCGTGGCGCTGGCCAAGGCGCTGGCTGCAGAGCTGGGTGTCGAATTGGAGCTCATCACGTTTGAGGCGGCGGGTAAGGTATTCGCGGCCTTGGCCGAGGACGTCTGGCGCGTGGCGTTCCTGGCTATCGAGCCGGTGCGTGAAAAGGAAATCGCCTTCAGCGCGCCGTATGTGGCGATCAAGGGCACGTATCTGGTGGCAGCGGACTCACCTTTTACGCACGTCGCGCAACTGGATGCGCCGGGCCGGCGCATCGCCGTCGGCCAGGGTGCGGCCTACGATCTGTACTTGAGCCGAACGGTCGAGCATGCCGAATTGGTACGCGCGCCGACCTCGGCCGCAGCGGTGGATTGGTTTATCGAACAAGGCCTGGATGCGGCGGCAGGGGTGCGGGACTTCCTGCAAACCCAGATCACCGCGCAAAGGCGTTTGGTGCAGGACGATTTCATGACCATCCGCCAAGCCATGGCCGTACCGGTGGCGCACGCAGCCGCTGCCGCGTTCGTCAGGTCCTTTGTCGAACGGCAGAAAGAGAATGGTGGGGTGAAGCGAGGTCTGTTGGCCAGTGGCCAAAGCGCTGAACTTGCCGCAGGTTGATCATGAGGGATGGCGCATAAGCGGAGGGATGTGGATACTGCCCGATTGATCAAAACGCACGAGGAGAGCAGATGAGCAGCGTACGCTGGGGCATGATCGGCTGTGGCAGTGTCACTGAACTGAAGAGTGGACCGGCTTTCTACAAAGCGCCAGGTTCTGCGCTGGTGGCCGTGATGGGGCGCCGCGAAGAAGCCGTGCGTGATTATGCGGCACGCCATGGTATTGCACGCTTCTACACCGACGCCCAGGCACTGATCAACGACCCTGAAGTGGATGCCGTCTACATTGCCACGCCGCCCGACAGTCACCTCGAATACAGCCTGATGGTGGCGGCGGCCGGCAAGCATTGCTGCGTCGAGAAACCGATGTCGCTGAATGCCGAGCAGAGCGCCTTGATGCAGCGCACGTTCGAACGTGCCGGGTTGCATCTGTTTGTTTCCTATTACCGCCGTTCGCTGCCGCGCTTCCAGCAAGTGCGCGACTGGCTGCGAGATGGGCGTATCGGTGAGCTGCGCCACCTGACCTGGACCCTGTGCAAGCCACCGGCTGCCCACGACGCCAATGCCGCCAACTGGCGGACCGACCCGAGCGTGGCCGGGGGCGGTTATTTTGCCGACCTGGCGAGCCATGGCTTTGACCTGTTCCAGTACCTGGCCGGCGATATCATCGAAGTGTCCGGTTACACCTCGCGCCAGGAAGGCCGTTACGCGGCGGAAGATGCCGTGACGGCCAGCTGGCGCTTCGCGTCCGGCGCGCTGGGCATGGGCTGCTGGAACTTTGTGGCGGACCGTCGTGAAGACCGGGTGGAACTGATCGGCAGCCGTGGGCGTATCCAGTTCTCGGTCTTTGAGGACCAGCCCCTGCACCTTGAAGGCGAGACGCAGGAGGTGCTGGAAGTGCCGTGCCACGCGCATATCCAGTGGCATCACGTATTGGCGATGAACGCGCATATTCGCGGCGAAGCCGAGCATCCGTCGTTGGCCATCGAGGCGCTTAAGACCGATCGGATCCTGGACAAGGTGCTACAACGTAACCCCCATCACCCCGGCTAGGCACGATAGGGTTTTCTTTTTCCAAGGAATAGACGGATGAAATACTGGATAGCGGTGTGGCTGGTCCTGGCCACCAGTGCAATGGCGGCCCCGCGTAGCCAAGGCACGCCGGGGGAGTTTGATTTTTATGTGTTGTCGTTGTCGTGGTCGCCGACCTTTTGCCTGACGCACCCGGACAACGAACAGTGTTCAGGCAAGGGCTACGGGTTTGTGTTGCACGGCTTGTGGCCGCAGTACGCGCGGGGAGGGTGGCCGGCGTCGTGCTCGCCGCAGACACAGTTGAGCCGTGAAGAAATCGAGAAAGGTGCGGCATTGTTCCCGACCCGTTCGTTGCTCAGGCACGAATGGGCCAAGCATGGCACCTGCAGCGGCCTGGAGCCGTTGGCCTATTTGCAAAAGACCGATGAGGCGCTGGGCGTGGTGAGCATTCCGCAGCAATTGCAACCGTTCAATACGCCGCCCGCATTGCAGGCCAGTGAGATCGAGGCGCTGTTTCGTGAGAGCAACCCGCGCATGGGCAACCATGGGCTGGCGGTGATCTGCAAAGGCAAGGTGTTCTCGGAAGTACGGGTGTGCCTGAGCAAGGACCTGGCGTTTACCGGCTGCCCGCGCAGTGTGAAAACCCAGTGCCGCGACGGTGATATCCGCATCCCCACCCAGCGCTAAAGCAGCATCGCCAGGCGATAGCGCTCATCAAAATCTTCGGCCAATTGCGCCAAGGTGACTTGGCCCAGGCGCTCCAGCAGCAGCGCCTGGGCTTGCTCGAAGGCCTGCGTCAGCGCGGCGTTCACCGCTTGTTCCACCAGGCATTGCGGGTGGTCGGTGGACAAACCGATAGCAAATATCGAGGGTGTACCCAGGGCGTTGTGAATCTCCAGCAGGGTGATTTCACTCAACGGCTTGCCCAGGCTCCAGCCACCTTGATGGCCCTTTTCCGAACGGACGTAACCCTTTTCCTTGAGCAGCCCGAGCGTGCGCCGTACCACCACCGGGTTGGTGCCGAGCATCTGCGCGATGGTTTCCGACGTGGCGCGCTCTTCATGGCGACCCATATGGATCAGCACGTGGAGCATGCGCGAAAGGCGGGTGTCATTTCTCATCAAGGGGCCTCGGTTCATTCAAGCCGAAAGTATCGTTCGTAACCCTAAAAGTTGCGAGACGCTTGACGAGCTATTTTTACGTAACTTATGGTGTGTCGTGAAAGCCCTCGGATAACCGAGGGCACACAACATGGGGTCATTTTCATGATGTACGACGTGATTATCGTGGGTGGCAGCTACGCGGGCCTGTCTGCCGGCCTGCAACTGGCGCGGGCGCGGCGCCAGGTACTGGTGATCGACTCGGGGCAGAGGCGCAATCGCTTTGCGGCCACCTCCCACGGTTTTCTCGGCCAGGACGGCCAGGCGCCGGAGATGATCGCTGCCGAAGGGCGCAGCCAATTGATGGAGTACCCGACGGTCACGTGGGTGCAGGACCGCGTGGTTCAGGCGAAAGGTTGCAGCGTTCGCACCGAATACAACGGTGCGTTCCAGGCCAAGCGCCTGATCCTCGCCACCGGCGTTGTCGACGAGTTGCCCACTATCGAAGGCCTGCAAGAACGTTGGGGCAAGCACGTATTCCACTGCCCGTACTGCCACGGCTATGAGCTGGATCAAGGGCGCATCGGCGTTCTCGCCACCTCACCGCTGGCCATGCACCATGCGCTGATGTTGCCGGACTGGGGCACCACTACGCTGTTCACCAATGGCGTGTTTACCCCGGATGCCGAGCAACAAGCGCAGTTGGATCGACGTGGGGTCAGCGTGGAAAACGCGGCGGTACGGCGTATCAGCGGTGAGCGCGCCGACCTCGAACTGGACGATGGTCGAGTCTTCAACCTCGACGGCATCTTCACGATGTCCCGCACCCGCATCAGCCCCTTGGCCGAGCAGCTGGGTTGCGAATTGGCCGACGGCCCCACTGGCCCTTACCTGCACACCAACGACATGCGCCAGACCTCCGTGCCTGGCGTGTTTGCCTGTGGTGATACGTCGCTGGCCGCCGGTTCCGTCGCGCTGGCCGTGGCCGAAGGCGTGCGCGCCGGGGTGGGCGTGCACTTTTCGTTGATCAATGGTTGAGGTAGACCGGGCTGTCGGTGGACAACGAGGCTTTGACCCCGTGGGTCATGTCGGTGATCAGCACTTCTTCACGCTCGTCGCTCAAGGCTTGCAAGGTGAGGGCGACCACTTCCTGGGGCGTACTTTTCGGGGCTTGCACGTCGGCCACCATGTCGGTGTCGATGTAGGCCGGGTGCACGCCGATCACCAGGGTATTCTGCTCACGCAACTCGCCGCGCAGGCCGTTGGTCAGGCCCCACTGGGCGGACTTGGAGGCGCTGTAGCCACCGGCGCCCGGAGGGCTCAGCCAGCTCAGAACCGACAGCACATTGATCAACGCACCGCCGCCTTGCTTGGCCAGGATCGGCGCAAAGGCACGGCTGACGCGCAGGGTGCCGAAGGTGTTGACGTCGAAGTGCTGTTGCAGGTTCTCGACGCTGTCCTCCGCCAACAATGAGCCGTACTTCAGGAACCCCGCGTTGTTGATCACGATATCCACGTCCGTGCACTGCTCGGCGGCGCATTGCACGCTGGCCTGATCGGTGATGTCCAGGGCAATCGGCGTGCTGCCGGGGATGTTGACGCTGCTGGGGTCGCGCGCACCGGCGTAGACCTTGGCCGCGCCGCCTTCGAGCAAGGCAATGACGAACGCTTTGCCCAGGCCGCGATTGGCACCGGTAACCACTACCACTTTTCCACGAATATCCATGATCAGCTCCAGGTTACAAATTAGGTTTAATGATGAAACTGTTTTTATCCTGTGCCTGTTGGTCCTATAATGCAACCTAATTTTACAGCTGCCTGGAGGGCCGACGATGAAACGCAAATGCCTGGAAGGCGATTGCTGCCCAGTGGCGCGCGCCCTGGACGTGGTGGGTGACTGGTGGACGCTGTTGATCATCCGCGATGCATTCGCCGGGGTGACTCGCTTCGGAGATTTCCAGAAGCACCTGGGCGTGGCGAAAAACATCCTTGCCACCCGCCTGAAGGACATGGTCGAGCAAGGCTTGCTGCAAACCAGCGAAGTCGGCGCGCGCAGCGAATACCAGCTCACCGACAAGGGCCGCGCATTGATGCCGGTGTTGGTGACACTGGCGCAGTGGGGCCAAGCCTTCACCGAGCCTGAACATGTCGGCACCCAGGTACTCGATGCACGCTCGCTCAAGCCGCTGCGCAATGTCGAGATCCTCGCCGAGGACGGGCGGGTGTTGGGTATTGACGATATTGTCACTCAAGCGCCACTGGCTTGATCCGGCGCAGGCGCTAGACTCCAAGCACCGTCTCCCATTGGAAGGGACATCGCTTGAGCGCCGATTTCGAGAGCAAGACCACGTTCCAGGGGTTGACCTTCAAGCTGTACCGAGGAGAGGGCGCCGCACTGCTGGCGTTCGACCTGGCGCAGGACCTGGCCACCCCTGACTTTGTCGGCTTCAGCATCGAAGTGCGCTACCCCGGCGCCACCCATTGGGGCGTGCTGCACAACCGCCTGCACTTCGATTACCCACCCACGCCCGAACGGCCGCGGACTTTTCCGTCCACCGAGGCGCCCTTCCAGAAATTCCGCTGGATCCACGTACCCAGTGAGATCCTGCCAGGCTTTTTCCGCTACCGCGTCACCGCCTGCTACATGGGGGCTGACGGCACGCTGAGCAAGGGTGTCGGGGTGGAAGGGCAGGTGAGCCTCGAAGCGCAGATCATCAGCCAATTCGTCAATATCGGTTTTACCCGAGGCTTTGCGTCCTCCCAGGCCTACGGCGACCGTTTCGACAATGAAACACGTATCCTGCCACCGGCCCGTTCCGCCCCCAGTGCCTACCTGGAGCTGGACATGGCGCCTTTCGAGCGCAACTACCAATGGTTGGGTTTTGAGGCTCGGCTGTTGATTCTGCAGGTGCTGGACCAGGTGGCGAACGACCCGGAGTTGACCCTCGACGCACTGATCTACGAAAGCAAGGAGCCGGACATCCTGCGCCGCCTGGAGCAACTCGGCCCGCGCCTGCGTGCAATCATCGATGACCATGGCGACCAGGGCGCCGCCGACAGCTGCGAGAGCATCAGCGCCGCTCGCTTGAGTACTGCCGGGGCGCAGATCAAGCGCCTGCATTTCTCCAGTCAGCAGCACAACAAAGTGTTGATTGTGCGCCGCGCCGGCAAGGCGATCCGGGTGCTCGGTGGTTCCACCAACTTTGCTTTGCGCGGCTTGTATATCCAGGCCAATAACGTGCTGTTGTTTGACGACGAAACGGTCGCGGGCAAGTTCGCCGAAGTCTTCGACGCTTATTGGACCTCACCCACGACGTTCCGCAAGCACCCGCTCTCGCAACAGTGGTGGGTGGTGCGTGACGAGCCGGGCTCCAAGGTATCGCTGTGTTTTGCGCCGCATGCCGACAGCGCGTTGTCCCTCGACCCCATCGCCACCAGCATCGAAAACGCCACCAGTTCGGTGCTGTATTCCATAGTGTTCCTGAGCCTGATCAACGGCAAAGTGCGCACAGCACTGGACGAGCTGATGCAGCGCGCACTGTTCTCCTACGGCGTGGCCCAGCGCACCGGCAAGCTGGCCGTGCGCAAGCCGGACGGTTCGGTGGGGCTGTTGCCGTTCGCCTACCTGGCGAGCAACGCCCCGGCGCCGTTCAAGTCGGAGTGGTCGGGCAATGCGGGGAACATGGTGCACAACAAGTTTGTGGTCACGGACTTCAATGGCGCCAACCCCACGGTGTACACCGGTTCATCCAACCTGGCCGGCGGTGGAGAGAAGAACAACGGCGACCACCTGATCCGCATCGAAGACCGCAAGATCGCCGTGGTGTATGCCATCGAGGCGTTGCGCCTGTTCGACCATTTCCACTTTCGCGTCAATGCCAGCCAGCCTGGCGCGCTGCAAACCCTGCGTCTGGCCAAACCTCCGGCTGCGGGTGAGAAAGCCTGGTTTGACGCCTACTATCGCCCCGGCCATGTGAAGGCGCGGGACCGCGAACTGTTCGTCAAATAGGCCCCGGCTGGCCGTCCACCAACTGTTGGAACAACGGCGTCAGCAGGTCGATCAACACCTGCGGATCGGCCTTGGCCAATGCCGACAGTTCCAGCATCTGGCGCATCACCTGGAAGCCCGACACCAGCGCCATCACCAGCGCTGCGCGCTCTTCGTGATGGGCGCCCTTGAGCGCGGCGGCCATGGTCGCCTGATGGCCCTTTTCCACTTGCTCGCGGCCGATGATCGCCGCGCGTTTGCTGGACGCCGAATGCAGCATGATCTGGAAACCTTCCAGCGGCGTGCTGCCGGCTTCGGTGATGCTGACCAGTGCGGTAGCCATCGTGCGGCCGAGGTTTTCCGAGCTGAGATTGTTCTCGGTGAGGATGATCGGACTGGCCATGGTGTCGGCGATCACTTCGGCAAACAGCTGCTCCTTGGAGCCGAAGTAGCGGTTGACCAGCATTGCCGTCACGCCCGCGCCAGCGGCGATTTCGCGCACCCCGGCACCGTCATAGCCCGACTGGGCAAACGCCTTGCGTGCGGACAACAAAATGGCTTCGCGGGTGACGGCGGCATTGCGCCGGCGTGGAATGGGGTTGGGCATTGGCATCCTGACGTGGCTGGAAACTGTGGGCGCACACACGGTGCGCGCCGACAGGGTACAGGGTCTATTTGCTGTCGAGGAAGCCCAGCAGTGCGGCATTGAACAACGCCGGGTCTTGCAGGAAGGCAAAGTGACTGGTGTTCGGCAGGATCAGCAGGCCAGCACCGGGGATGGTTGCGGCCATGTACTCGGTGTGTTCGCGCTTGATCGCTTCGTCATGGTCGCCGTCGGCAATCAGGATCGGCGTCTTGATGCTTTGCAGTTGCGCGTCAGTCCAGTTCGGTTGGCTGGCCCACATATGGCTGATTTGCTCGACGAACGCGTCGTACTCTTTTGGCGTCGGCGACAGCTTGGCGTACTCCTTGCCCGCGCGTTCGATGAAGGCGGCGAAGGTCGGGTTTTTCTCCACACCGTCTTTTACGCCGGCGGTCTGGGTGTTGGCGGCGAAGGCGAACACTTTGCCGATACGGTCCGGATGACGCAGGGCCAGGTCGATGCCGATGATCGCGCCGTCGCTCCAGCCGACGATGTCGGCGCGGGGGATTTTCAGGTGGTCGAGCACGGCCACCACGTCGTCGGCCATCAGGTCGTAACCGTAGGGTTTTTCATCCCGCGAACTGCGCCCGTGGCCACGGCTGTCGATGCTGATCACCGTGTGTTTGGCCGACAGCGCCTTGACCTGGTTGCCCCAATAGTCGGAGTTGGACAGGCCGCCGTGCAGCAGCACCACCGGCGAGCCGTGGCCGGTGCGGGTGTAGTAGACCTTGATGCCGTTGACGGCAGCGTAGCCGGTCTTGGCGCCGGCCACGGCGGCGGGCGTTGGCGGCAGGGTTTCCCAGCGTTCAGCGGCTTGAGTAGCGGAAAAAGACAGCATCAGGCAGGCAGCTGCCAGCAGGCGACGTGACATAGCGGTTCCTTGTTTGCGATGAGTAGGGGCTGAACTCTAGCACCAGCGCCGGCACCGGAAATACGCATTTTTGCCTATCAAAACCGACCGTTTGAAAGAAAAAAATGCAGTTATATCAACGGAATAAAAGCGTCTAAACGACCTTGTGGGCGATCAGGCTATTGGCACAATCGATCAGCGTCTCGCTGCTGGGGCGCGGCTGCCAGCCCAGCATCACGCGGGCTTTTTCTGCGGTGTGGCGGTGTTGGCGGCCAAGGTTGGGGGTGAGGCCGCGCAGCAGCGGATCGAAACGTGCCAGCAGGCGCAGCAGCCAATCCGGGATGTTACGGCTGGGCACCTTGTTGGCGGCGTCGCCCAGGTGGTCGCGCAGTATCTGGGAAATTTCTGCCATCCACAGGAACTGCCCAACCCCCAACAGCCGCTGTCCGGCGGCGGCCGATGCGGTCATGGCGCGGATATGCAGGGCGGCGAGATCGCGTACATCCACCACTTCGAAGCCCAGGCGCGGGTTGCCTTTGGCGCGACCTTGCAACAGGCGGGCGATGACTTGCACGGACCCGAGGGTGTCGGCGCTCATGATCGGGCCGAACACCGCACCGGGGAGCACGGTGGTCAGTGTGGTCGGGCCGGTCTGTTTGTGCATGAAGTCCCACGCGGCACGCTCGGCCTGGCGCTTGGCGTGGCGATACGGGGTCACGTGGGTTTCATTGGGGTCGAACCACACGGACTCGTCGCTGAGGCTGTCGGGACTCTGCAAGGGTGGGGTGGCGACGGTGGCGGCGCTGGTCATGACCACCCGGCGAACACCCGCGTGGGTTGCTGCACGCAGGACACGCAAGGTCCCGTCCCGCGCCGGGGCAACCATGTCCTCCAGGTGTTGTGGCGCATCCAGGCCCAGGGGCGAGGCGACGTGCAGCACGTAGTCGCAACCGGCCATGGCCGCGCTCCACCCTTCATCGCGAGTCAGGTCGGCGGCAAAACAGGTGAGTCGGGTGTGATCGATACCCTGGCCGCTCAAGGCGGCGCGCAGGGCCGGTTCCTTGGCCAGGCTGCGCAAGCTGGTGCGCACGTCATAACCCTGTTGCAACAGGCCTGCCAGGCACCAACCGGCGATGTAGCCCGTGCCTCCGGTGACCAGAACCGTTTCCGCCATGACCTTTCTCCCGCCTGTGTGAATGAATTCATCCTGACTTTAGGGCTGAAATCGCTATAAGTCTACAGATGTATACAAAATTCTCCGAAGAGGGGCATTTTGTTCAATACCCCGATCCTTTTGCTCTTTACCGTAACGTCATTGTCACTCGTTCGAATAAAAGGGAACTGCAATGAGCTTGATCATTTCCATGGCCGCCTTCGCGTTGGCCACTTCCATCACGCCGGGACCGGTGAATGTGGTGGCGCTGAGTTCGGGGGCGCGTTTCGGGTTTGTCGCCAGCCAGAAACATGTGGTTGGCGCTGCTGTGGGGTTCACCTTGTTGCTGGTGCTGATTGGCCTGGGCCTGCATGAGGTACTGGTGCGCTGGCCGATCCTGACCCAACTGATCCAGTGGGGTGGAGTGGCCTTCCTGCTGTACATGGCTTGGAAGCTGGCGGTCGACGATGGTCGAGTGGATGCCGAGGGCACTGCCACCGCACCCTCGATGCTGTATGGCGCGATCATGCAATGGCTCAACCCCAAGGCGTGGCTTGCCTGTGTGGCGGGGATGGGGCTGTTCGTCGCGGACGGCGACGCCGCGCAAGTCTGGCTGTTTGCGGCGCTTTACCTGGTGATCTGCTACCTGTCGGTGGCTTGCTGGGCCTATGCGGGAACCTTCCTGCGCCGCTACCTGGGCAATCCCCAGGGCGTGCGGGTGTTCAACCGTTCAATGGCCGCGTTGCTGGTGGCCAGTGTGGGTTATTTGCTGATGGCGTGAGCCGGTCGCGGTACTGCCCCGGCGTGGCGGCGAAATGCTGTTTGAAGGTGCGCTGGAAATGCGCCTGGTCGGCGAAGCCTGCGGCCAGGGCTACATCGGCGATCAACTCGCCCTGGCGCAATTGCGTACGGGCAAAATGGATGCGCTGGTTGACCAGGAACGCATGGGGCGTGAGGCCGTAATACTGCTTGAAGGCCCGGATCAGGTAGGACGGTGACAGCTCGGCCGCACCGCAGATATCTTCGAGTTTCAGCGCCTGGGTGCAGTGCTCTCGGATGTACTCGGCGGCCCGCTCCAGCCTTTGGTTGACCTCGCGCAGCGGGGTATGGGAGGGGTTGAGTCGCTGCTGTACTTCGCTGAAGTAGCTCACCAAAGCGCTTTGTTTTTTCAGGTGCTCGGCCTGTTCATCCACCAATATCCGGTACAACGCCAGCAGGCCCTGGTACAGCACCGGGTCCTGGGTGTAAGGCGTGTTGAAGGGCCGGTAGCCCTGGTCAGCACTGAAGCCCAACTGATGCTGCAAATCCGTCAGCCAGGGCGTGTCGAGGTACACCATCTGATAGGACCACGGCTCATTGGCGATGGGATTGCACGCGTGCACGTCGCCGGGGTTCATCAACACCACGGTGCCGGCGCTGATCTCAAAGGTGTCGACGCCATAGTGGTAGTAGCTGCGGCCGGTTGTCACTGCACCAATGGAAAAGTGCTCGTGCGCGTGTCGGGTATAGGTCACCTTGCGCCCATCGTCGATGGTGCGTGCCTCGATGAAGGGCAGGCGCTCGTCGCGCCAGAAGCGCGGCGAGCGTGAAAGATGAGCGCGGTTGTGCATCGACATGGCGGCGGTTGCCTCCCTTGAGCGAGTGCAGGGATCATTACACACACCGCCAGTGCCGTCAGCTCAGAAGTCCCACTTGGTCGCCAGTTGCACGCTACGCGGCTCGCCATAGAAGCCCGTACCGAAGTTACCCAGGCCGGTGTAGTACTTTTTGTCGAACAGGTTCTTCACGTTGAGCGTGGTGCTCAGGTGCTCGTTGAAGCGGTAGCGCGCCATCAAGTCCACCAGGTAGTAGCTGTCCTGGGTGATCCGCGAGTTATGGCCGAAGTTGACGGTGTCGGCCGGATCGGGCTGGAACACATTGCCGAAGAACTCGCTCTGCCAGTTCACGCCGCCGCCCACGGTGACGTTCTGCAGGGCGCCGGGCAGGCGATAGGCGCTGAACAGGCGTACCACTTGCTGCGGCGTGGTGGTTTGCAGCACCGAGCTGTAGACGTAGCCATCATTGGCATCGCGGGTGTGCTGGTAGGTGTAGCCGGCGGAAAGGTTCCAGCCGTCCAGCACTTCACCCGACAGCTCTGCTTCGAAGCCCTTGGTGGTGGCGCCGGCAATAGGGCGGTACACCGAGTCGGTCTCGAAGCCCGAGACATACTCGGCGACGTTGTCCTGCTCGATGCGGAACGCGGCAAAACTGGCGTTCAGGCGGCCCTCGTAGAACGCGGCCTTGATCCCGGCTTCGTAGGTTTCGCCTTCGATCGGGTCGAGCAATTTGCGGTCCGCGTCCTTGCTGGTTTGCGGACGGTAGATTTGCGTGTAGCTGGTGTAGACCGACCAGGTGTCGTTGAGGTCGTAGACAATCCCCGCGTACGGCGTGACCACGCCGCTCTGATGATACGTGGTGCGATTGTCGGTCTTGGTCGGGTCGTAGAAGTCGGTGGTGTCGGCGCCACTGAAATTGCTGACGCGGGTGCCGAGGATCACCGACAGGTCATCGGTGGGTTTCAGGCGCGTGGCCAGGTAGGCGCCGGTCTGGCGTTGCACGATGTCGTTCTGGCCGCTGCGTGGGATATCCGGCTTGGCGTACTCGCCGCGCCAATCGAAGATGCTGCCGCCCACCGCGGGGTAGATCGAGCCATACACTGGTACGTCCTGCTTCGAACGGGTGGCCATGAAGCCCATGATCAACTCGTGCTCGCGACCAAACAGACTGAACGGCCCGCTGAGGTTGACGTCCAGGGTGTTCTGCACCTGATCGCCCTTGTACTTGCCCATGAACATGTACATGTTCTCGCCGCTGACCGGGTCCGGGTTGCCGCCGCTGGCGGAGGCGAGCAGGGTGTCGTGCTGGCTGCGCTTGCGGTCGAGGCTGACCTTGAGCGACCAGTCGTTTGCCAGCTTTTGCTGCACCGAAGCGAAGAGCGTCTGGTTCTGGAAGTCGCGACGGCTCCAGTCGGCCGCCGGGTTGAACGAGCGCGAGAAGTTCGTGCGCGAGCCGTCGCTGAAGTACATCGGGAAACCGGTCCAGCTGGCGCCGCGTGAGCGGGTGTTCTGCTGGTCGATGCCGAAGGTCAACAGCGTGTCGGGCGTAAGGTCCGCCTCAAGGATGCCGTAGGCGATGTCCTTGGTGTTCTGGTAATGGTCCAGGTACGACTGGCGGTCCTGATACACACCGACAAACCGTCCACGCACATTGCCTGATTCGGTCAGCGGGCCGGAGATATCGCCTTCGGTGCGGTAGTTGTCCCAGGAACCGAAGGTCTGGGTCACCGAGGCCTTGAACGCTGCCGTAGGTTTCTTGCGGATCAGGTTGACTGTGGCGGACGGGTCGCCGGAACCGCTCAACAGGCCAGCCGAACCCTTGATGATTTCCAGGTGGTCATACACCGCCATGTCGGTGCTGGTGGTGCCGTAGTCATACACGCCGTCGTAGGTGGAGTTGACGCCGTCGTACTGGAAATTGGTGATTGGCAGGCCACGGCTGGAGAACTCCCAGCGCTCACTGTCGTAGTTCTGCACGCTCACGCCGGGGGCGCGGCGCAGGGTGTCGGCGATGCTGTTGGAGCCTTGGTCATCCATCTGCTGGCGGGTGATCACGGTGACCGATTGCGGGGTCTCGCGCATCGACAGTGGCAGGCCGGTCGCCGAGGCCATGGAGCCAGTGGTGTAGGAGCGGGTGTCTTCGGTGGTGGCGCCGAGGTCCTGGCCGGAGATAGTCGTGGCGCCCAGTTCGAGGGCGCTGGTATTGGCCGGGATCTGTTCCAGCACATAGCCGTTGTTGCCTTGGGGCAGGGCCTGCAAACCGCTGCCCTGCAACAAGCGCTGCAACCCGGCTGCCGGGGTGTAGCTGCCATTCAGGCCGGGGCTGATCTTGCCGGCGGCGAGGTTGTTGTGGCCGGCGATGTAAATACCGGACTGCTCGGCAAAGCTGTTCAGCACACTGATCAGGGAGCCGGCGGCAATGCGATAGCTGCGGCTGGCTTCCTGGGTCGAGGGCGACTCGGCGGCTTGCAGCGTCGGTGTGCCAAGGCAAAACAGCGAGGTAGCCAGCGCCAATGGGCGCAGCGCGAAGCGAGCAGGTTGCGACATGGATGTTTCCCTTTGGATCAAATCGATCGGCGAAATGAAGCGTCTGCAGGGTTAACCGAACGAGTTTTCAAAAAGGGAACTGGCGGTTGAGGATTGTTTACCGAGGACCGACGGTGACCCACCATGTCATCGGTTTATCGACACGTATCGGCAATGCGGCTTGCAGCAGATTCAGCGCGTGGTCGCTGTCCATCAACGGGAATGAACCCATCACCGGCAAGTGCGCCACGGCCGGGTCGCAGCCCAGGTGGCCGGGGCGATAACGGTTGAGTTCGGCGATCAGTTGGCCAAGCGGCAGGTTGTCCGCCAGCAATACGCCGCGGCTCCAGGCCTCGCGCGACGGTGAGGCCGGTGCGGTTGGCTGGAAGCCGTTGCGGCTGAATGAGACTTGCTGGCCGGCTTCGATGATGCGCACGGGGTGGTTGGCAGCGGTGACTTGCACCCGGCCTTCGAAGACGTTGAGTTGGGTGTGGTCGTCGCTTTGTACCACGCTGAAACGAGTACCCAGCGCCTGCATACGGCCGTGTGCGGTATCCACCAGGAATGGCCGGCTGGCATCCTTGGCCGTGTCGATCAGCACTTCGCCGAAACGCAGTTGCAGCAAACGTTGAACCCCATCAAAGCGCACATCCAGAGCCGTCAAGGCGTTCAGCCACACATGACTGCCATCGGCCAGCAGCGCATCGCGGGTTTCACCGCTGCGGGTGGCATAGTCCGCGCTCCAGCCGCCGACCAGGCGGGGCAGGGCGGTTGTGCGCCAGGTGCCCCAGGCCAGTGTCGAACCGACGCCCAGCACCAGCAGCGTCTTGAGCGTTTGACGGCGCGAGGTGCGCAACGCCCGGCTGGCGCCGTGGGCGTGTTCCTGCAACGGGGTAAAACGCTGGCTTACACGCTGCACATACTGCCAGGCCGCCAAATGCTCGGGGTTCTGCGCGACCCAGGCCTGCCAGTGCAGTTGCTCCAGGGCACCCCCTTGATCCTGCAGGCGCACGTACCATTGCGCCGCCTGCTCCAGGCTGGCGTGGCTGAGTTTGCCGGGCGTGTTCATTGCACCAGCATGCCGTCGAGTTCCGCTTCCAGGATCGCGCAGTGCAGCAGGGCCTGAGCCATGTACTTCTTGACCATGCGCTCGCCCACGCCCAGTTGTTCGGCGATCTGCTTGTAGGCCAGGCCGTGGAGCTGGGCGAGCAGGAAGGCTTCGCGGACGTTCTTTGGCAGGCGCGCAAGCATGGCGTCCACTTCGTAGAGTGTTTCGACGATGATTGCGCGTTGTTCCGGTGACGGCTGGGTGGCTTGCGGACACAGGGCCAGGCTGTCCAGCCAGGCCTTCTCTAGCTGGCGCCGCCGCCAGAGGTCGATGCACAAGCCACGGGCGATGGTTGCCAGGTACGAGCGCTGGCCCACGTGGTCGGTTTCGACCGGCGGGCGGTTGAGGAGGCGAATAAAGGTGTCGTGGGCCAGGTCGGCGGCATCCCAGCGGTCATTCAGCCGACGGCGCAGCAGGCCGAGCAGCCAGCCGTGGTGAGTGCCGTAGAGGTGGGTGAAAGAGGTCGACACGATGTCCATCCAGCGCAAAAGGATTGGCGTAAATAAGAATTGGTCGCGATTAAAGCAAAGGGGGCGCGTGTGCGCAAATGATATTGAATGGCTATTGAAGGGGAGGTGTGCAGTCGATCAAATGTGGGAACGGGCTTGCTCGCGAATGCGTTTTGTCAGTCATAGATGCATCGACTGACACACTGCATTCGCGAGCAAGCCCGCTCCCACATTTCTGATCTACGTACATCAGGCGGGCACGAGGAACGCTGCTTCCAGCAGTTGCCGGGTGTAGGCATGCTGCGGGTCGGCAAAAATCGCCTTGGCATCGCCTTGTTCCACCACCTGCCCATGCTTGACCACCATCAACTGGTGACTCAGCGCCTTCACCACCGCCAGGTCATGGCTGATGAACAGGTAGGTCAGGTTGTACTTGGCCTGCAGGCTACGCAGCAGTTCCACCACTTGGCGTTGCACCGTGCGGTCCAGGGCTGAGGTAGGTTCATCGAGCAGGATCAGGCGCGGCTTGAGCACCAAGGCGCGGGCGATGGCGATGCGTTGGCGCTGGCCGCCGGAGAACTCGTGGGGGTAGCGGTGCCGGGATTCGGGGTCGAGGCCCACTTCCTTGAGCGCCGCGATGATCGCGGCTTCCTGCTCGGCCGGCGTACCCATCTTGTGGATGCGCAGGCCTTCGCCGACGATCTCGCTGACGCACATGCGCGGGCTCAGGCTGCCGAACGGGTCCTGGAACACCACCTGCATTTCCCGGCGCAGCGGGCGTACCTGCTGCTGGGTGAGCTTGTCCAGTTGCTGGCCTTCAAAGCGAATGCCGCCCTTGCTGGCGATCAACCGCAGAATCGCCAGGCCCAAGGTGGATTTGCCCGAGCCGCTTTCACCGACGATGCCCAGGGTCTGCCCCTGGGGCAGGCTGAAGTTGATGCCGTCCACCGCCTTGACGTAATCGACGGTGTTGCGCAAGAAGCCTTTCTTGATCGGGAACCAGACTTTCAGGTCATCGACTTCCAGCAACGGGGGGCCGACTTCGTTGCTGGCCGGTCCGCCGCTGGGCTCCGCCGCGAGCAGTTCCTGGGTGTACGGATGCTGGGGCGACTGGAACAGCGTTTCACAGTCGGCCTGCTCGACGATGCAACCCTTTTGCATCACGCACACGCGATGGGCGATGCGCCGCACCAGGTTCAAGTCATGGCTGATCAGCAGCAGGGCCATGCCCAGGCGCGCCTGCAATTCCTTGAGCAGTTCAAGGATCTTCAACTGCACGGTCACATCCAGCGCCGTGGTCGGCTCATCGGCGATCAGCAGCTCCGGCTCATTGGCCAGGGCCATGGCGATCATCACCCGCTGGCGCTGGCCGCCGGACAGCTCATGGGGCAGGGCCTTGAGGCGTTTGTGCGGCTCGGGAATGCCCACCAGATCGAGCAGCTCCAAGGTGCGCTGGGTGGCGATCTTGCCTTGCAGCCCCTTGTGCAGCCCGAGCACTTCGTTGATCTGCTTCTCGATAGAGTGCAGCGGGTTCAACGAGGTCATCGGCTCCTGGAAGATCATCGCAATGCGGTTGCCACGAATATGGCGGATGGTTTTTTCTTTCAGTGTGAGCAGGTCTTGCCCGGCATAGTCGATGGTGCCGGAGGGGTGCCGCGCCAGCGGGTAGGGCAGCAGGCGCAGGATCGAGTGGGCGGTCACCGATTTGCCCGAGCCACTTTCGCCCACCAGGGCAATGGTCTCGCCACGCTTGATGTCGAAGCTGACGTTGTTCACCACGCGGTGGTGATGGTCGCCCGTGACGAACTCGACGGAGAGGTCGCGGATTTCGATCAGATTATCCTGATTCATCTCATTTCCTCGGGTCGAAGGCATCGCGAGCGGACTCGCCGATAAACACCAGCAAACTCAACATGATCGCCAGCACGGCAAAGGCACTCATGCCCAGCCACGGCGCTTGCAGGTTGGATTTGCCCTGGGCCACCAGTTCTCCCAGCGACGGCGAACCGGCCGGCAAGCCGAAACCGAGGAAGTCCAGGGCGGTGAGGGTGCCGATGGCGCCGGTGAGAATGAACGGCATGAAGGTCATAGTCGACACCATCGCATTGGGCAGGATATGCCGGAACATGATCGCGCCATTCTGCATGCCCAGGGCCCTGGCGGCGCGCACGTATTCCAGGTTGCGCCCGCGCAGGAACTCGGCGCGCACCACGTCCACCAGGCTCATCCACGAAAACAGCAGCATGATGCCCAGCAACCACCAGAAGTTGGGTTGCACGAAACTGGCGAGGATGATCAGCAGGTACAGCACCGGCAACCCGGACCAGATCTCCAGGAAGCGCTGCCCGGCCAAGTCCACCCAACCGCCGTAGAAACCCTGCAAGGCCCCGGCGATCACGCCGATGATCGAACTGAGCACTGTCAGCGTCAGGGCAAACAGCACCGACACACGGAAGCCGTAGATCACTCGTGCCAGCACATCGCGGCCCTGGTCATCGGTGCCCAACAGGTTCACGCTGGAAGGCGGCGCGGGCGCCGGCACTTTCAGGTCGTAATTGATGCTCTGGTAGCTGAACGGAATCGGTGCCCACAAGGTCCAGGCATCCTTGGCCTTGAGCAGTTCCTGGATGTAGGGGCTCTTGTAGTTGGCCTCCAGCGGGAATTCACCGCCAAAGGTGGTCTCCGGGTAGCGCTTGAGCGCCGGGAAATACCAGCCGCCGTCGTAGTGCACAGCCAGCGGCTTGTCGTTGGCGATCAGCTCTGCGCCCAGGCTCAGCACGAACAGGATCAGGAACAGCCACAGCGACCACCAGCCACGCTTGTTTGCCTTGAACCGCTCGAACCGGCGGCGATTGAGGGGGGATAGATTCATCTCAATGCTCCCGGCTGGCAAAGTCGATACGCGGATCGACCAGGGTGTAAGTGAGGTCGCCGATCAGTTTCACGATCAGCCCCAGCAGGGTGAAGATAAACAGGGTGCCGAACACCACCGGGTAGTCCCGGTTGATCGCCGCTTCAAAGCTCATCAGGCCCAGGCCGTCGAGGGAGAAAATCACTTCCACCAGCAAAGAACCGGTGAAGAAAATCCCGATGAAGGCCGAAGGGAAACCGGCGATCACCAGCAACATCGCGTTGCGAAATACATGGCCGTACAGCACGCGGTGGTTGGTCAGGCCCTTGGCCTTGGCGGTGACGACGTACTGCTTGTTGATCTCATCGAGAAAGCTGTTCTTGGTCAGCAGGGTCATGGTGGCGAAGTTGCCGATCACCAGGGCTGTGATGGGCAGCGCCAGGTGCCAGAAGTAATCGAGGATCTTGCCGCCCCAGCTCAGTTCGTCGAAGTTGTTCGACGTAAGCCCGCGCAAGGGGAACCAGTCCAGGTAGCTACCACCGGCAAACACCACGATCAGCAGGATCGCAAACAGGAACGCCGGGATCGCGTAGCCGACGATGATCGCCGAGCTGGTCCACACATCAAAATGGCTGCCGTGTCGCGTGGCCTTGGCGATCCCCAGCGGGATCGACACCAGGTACATGATCAGCGTGCTCCATAACCCGAGGGAAATGGACACCGGCATCTTTTCCTTGATCAAGTCGATGACCTTGGCGTCGCGGAAGAAGCTGTCGCCAAAGTCCAGCTGGGCGTAGTTCTTGACCATGATCCACAAGCGTTCCGGCGCCGATTTGTCGAAGCCGTACATCTTCTCGATTTCCTTGATCAGCGCCGGGTCCAGGCCCTGGGCGCCACGGTAGCTGCTGGAACCGGCCACCGACACTTCGGCGCCGCCACCGGCAATGCGGCTGGTGGCGCCTTCAAAACCTTCAAGCTTGGCGATCATCTGCTCCACCGGGCCACCGGGGGCGGCCTGGATGATGACGAAGTTGATCAGCAGGATCCCGAACAACGTGGGGATGATCAGCAACAGGCGGCGAAAGATATAGGCCAGCATTTAATCGCCTCCACTCGCCGGATCGGCGCTGGTGTCTGGTTCTGAGGTGACGGCGGGTTTTACGTCAGGCTTGGCCCACCAGGTGGCGGTGCCAACGTCGTAGCGCGGCGGGACTTTGGGGTGGCCCAGGTGATCCCAGTACGCCACGCGGAAGGTCTTGATGTGCCAGTTCGGGATCACGTAGTAGCCGAACTGCAACACGCGGTCCAGGGCCTTGGCGTGCGCCACCAGGCTTTTGCGCGAATCGGCGTCGATCAGCTCTTCCACCAGCTGGTCGATGGCCGGGTCCTTGAGCCCCATGTAGTTGCGGCTGCCGGGTTTGTCGGCGCTGGAGGACTTCCAGAACTCGCGCTGTTCGTTCCCCGGCGAGGTGGACTGCGGGAAGCTGCCCACCAGCATGTCGAAGTCCCGCGAGCGAATGCGGTTGATGAACTGCGAGACGTCAACCCGACGGATCACCAGGTCGATGCCCAGGTCGGCCAGGTTGCGCTTGAACGGCAGCAGGATGCGTTCGAACTCGGTCTGGGCCAGCAGGAACTCGATTTTCACCGGCTTGCCGGTGGTGTCGACCATCTTGTCATCGACGATGCGCCAGCCGGCTTCCTGCAGCAGTTGGTAGGCCTCGCGCTGCTGGGTGCGGATCATGCCGCTACCGTCGGTCTTGGACGGTTCGAAGGCCTGGGTGAAGACTTCAGGCGGGATCTTGTCGCGCAGCGGTTCGAGGATCGCCAGTTCATCCGGGCCCGGCAGGCCGGTGGCGGCCATTTCCGAGTTTTCAAAGTAGCTGCGGGTGCGGGTATAGGCGCCGTTGAACAGCTGCTTGTTGCTCCATTCGAAATCCAGCAACAGGCTGATGGCCTTGCGCACGCGTGCGTCCTGGAACATCGGCTTGCGCATGTTGAACACGAAGCCCTGCATGCCGGTGGGGTTGCCGTTGGGAATTTCTTCCTTGATCAAGCGGCCCTGGGCCACCGCCGGGATGTTATAGGCGTTGGCCCAGTTCTTGGCGCTGAACTCCAGCCAATAGTCGAACTGCCCGGCCTTGAGGGCTTCCAGCGAGACAGTGCTGTCGCGGTAGTAGTCGGTGATGCGGTTATCGAAGTTATAGAAACCCTTGGCGACCGGCAGGTCCTTCGCCCAGTAATCCTTGACCCGCTCGTAGCGGATCATACGCCCGGCCTTGACCTCGGCGACCTTGTACGGCCCGCTGCCCAGCGGGACTTCGAGGTTGCCCTTGGCAAACTCACGGGTCGCCCACCAATGCTTGGGCAATACCGGCAGTTGCCCGAGGATCAGCGGCAATTCGCGGTTGTTGGTGCGCTTGAACTTGAATAGCACCTTCAGCGGGTCTTCGGCGATCACTTCGTCGACGTCGGCGTAGTAGGTGCGGTAGATCGGCGAGCCTTCCTTGATCAGTTCCTGGAAGGTAAACACCACGTCTTCGGCGCGGATCGGGTGGCCGTCATGGAAGCGGGCTTCCGGGCGCAGGTAGAAGCGCACCCAACTGTTGTCCGGGGCTTTTTCGATCTTGCCGGCGACCAGGCCGTATTCGGTGATGGGTTCGTCCAGGCTTTGCATGGCCAGGGTGTCGTAGATCAAACCGAGGTTATCCGCCGGAACGCCCTTGCTGATGTAGGGGTTGAGGCTGTCGAAGCCGCCCATGGCCGACTCGCGGAACGTGCCGCCTTTGGGCGCGTCCGGGTTGACGTAGTCGAAGTGCTTGAAGTCGGCGGGGTATTTCGGTGGTTCGTTGTAGAGCGTCAACGCATGTTGCGGGGCGGCTTGGGCCGCGGTGCACAGCAGCAGGCCGCCGAGCAGTGCAGTACGCAAATACATCATTGGGCTTTCTCCGAAGCTTTCAGCCACCACGCGCTCAGGCCCAGGCTATAGGGCGGCGTGGTGACAAAGGCGAACCGGTTGCGGTACGCCAAGCGATGATAGTTGAGGTACCAGTTGGGAATACTGTAGTGCTGCCACAGCAGCACCCGGTCCAGGGCACGGCCGGCGGCCAGTTGCTCTTCGCGGGTCTTGGCGGCCAGCAGTTGTTCCAGCAGGTGATCGACAATCGGGTTGGCAATGCCTGCGTAGTTCTTGCTGCCCTTGATCGCGGCCTGGCTGGAGTGGAAGTACTGCCACTGCTCAAGGCCCGGACTCAAGGTCTGGTTGAGGGTGATGAGGATCATGTCGAAGTCGAACTGATCCAGGCGTTGCTTGTATTGGGCGCGGTCGACGGTGCGCAGGCGCGCGTCGATGCCGATGCTGATCAGGTTCTCGACATAGGGCTGCAGGATGCGCTCCAGGTTCGGGTTGACCAGCAGGATCTCGAAGCGCAGCGGTTGGCCGTCTTTGTTCAGCAGACGTTGGCCGGAGAGTTTCCAGCCGGCGTCACCGAGCAGGGCCAGGGCGCGGCGCATGGTCTCGCGGGGGATGCCGCGCCCGTCGGTCTGGGGCAGGCTGAACGGCTGGGTAAACAGGTTGGCCGGCAATTGCTCGCGGTAGGGCGAGAGCATCAGCCATTCATGGCCGGTGGGCACGCCGGTGGCGGAGAATTCGCTGTTAGGGTAATAGCTCAAAGTACGTTTGTAGGCGCTGCTGAACAGGGTGCGGTTGGTCCATTCGAAGTCGAACATCAGCCCCAGGGCTTCGCGCACCTTGGTCTGGCTGAAATTCGGTCGCCGGCTGTTCATGAACAGGCCCTGGCTCTGGGTCGGGATCTGGTGGGCTATCTGCGCCTTGATCACGTCGCCCCGGTTCACCGCCGGGAAGTTGTAACCGTTGGCCCAGTTTTTGGCCTGATGCTCGATATAGATATCGAACTCGCCGGCCTTGAAGGCTTCGAAGGCCACGTCGCTGTCGCGATAGAACTCCACTTCGACCTTGTCGTAGTTATAAAACCCCTGGTTGACCGGCAGGTCCTTGCCCCAGTAGTCCTTGACCCGTTCGAACACCAGTTGCCGGCCAGGCGTGACCTTGCTGATACGGTACGGCCCGCTGCCCAGTGGTGGTTCGAAGGTGGTGGCCTTGAAGTCGCGGTTTTTCCAATAGTGCTGGGGCAATACCGGCAATTCGCCCAGACGCAGGATCAGCAACGGGTTGCCGGCGCGCTTGAACACAAAGCGGATCCGGTGTCGGTTGAGGATATCCACCCGCGCCACTTCCTGCAGGTTGGTGCGGTATTGCGGATGGCCTTCGGTCAGCAGGGTGCGATAGGAAAACGCCACGTCATAGGCCGTGATTGGTTTGCCATCATGAAAACGCGCTTCCGGGCGCAGGTTGAACACCACCCAGCTGCGGTCCTCGCTGTACTCCACCGACTGGGCGATCAGCCCATAACTGGAGGTGGGCTCATCGCCGGAGGGCGCGTACAGCCCGGTGCCGACCATCAATGGCTCGTTCAGCTCGTTGACGCCGTACTGCAGGAAATTGGGAGTGGAAACCGGGCTGGAGCCCTTGAAGGTATAGGGATTGAGCGTATCGAAGGTGCCAAAGGCCATGACCCGCAATGTCCCGCCTTTCGGCGCTGCGGGGTTTACCCAATCGAAGTGGGTGAATTTGGCCGGGTACTTGAGCCTGCCGAACTGCGTATAACCGTGGCTCTCGGTAATCGCCGCGTTCGCACCAAAGCTCAAGGCCAGACTTATTAGTAGAAGGAGGGGACGCTTCAAGTCAGGGATCCGATCCAGGCGGCTTGCGCTTTATGATCGGTACAGTAACAGCTTGTTCCGGTTGGAAAAAGGTTGCTGTTGTAGTGAGCGTAAGGGCTTCTTGTGGCGAGGGAGCTTGCTCCCGCTGGAGCGCGAAGCGCTCCCAAAACCGGAGTTACACCCGATGTTTGTTGGGGCTGCTGCGCAGCCCAGCGGGAGCAAGCTCCCTCGTCACAATCAGCGTGGCCCGGAAACCACCAGCATCTGCCCTGGCTTGAGCGCCTGGCCAGTACGCGGGTTCCAGCGCTTGAGATGTTGCATCTCAACGTTGAAACGCTTGGCGACGATGTACAACGAGTCGCCTTTCTTGACCTTGTATTGCACCGGCTTCTTGCTGTCGGCCTTGGCCACCAGCTTACGCGTGTCCTGCATCACCAGGGTCTGGCCGACCTTGAGCGCCTGGCCGTTCAGCTTGTTCCAGCGCTGCAGGTCATGCACATCGACCTTGTTGGCCTTGGCGATCAGCGTCAGGTTGTCCCCACTGCGCACCTTGTAGCTGCGGCTACGGCCGGCAACGCGCGCGGTCTCGACTTCGTCGAACACCTGCTTTTTCGGCCGCATCGCCAGCAATTCTTCTGGCTTCATCGTCGAAAGGGTACTAGTGAGCAGTTGTGCCTTGGAACTCGGCACCAGCAGATGCTGCGGGCCATCCAGGGTGGTGCGCTGTTTCAGCGCGGGGTTGAGCTGGAACAGTTCGTCTTCGTCGATTTCGGCCAGTGCGGCGACCCGTGACAGGTCCATGCTTTGCTTGACTTCAACCACTTCGAAGTACGGCGTGTTGGCAATCGGGTTCAGGTTGACGCCATAGGCCTCGGGCGCCAGCACCACTTGGGACAACGCCAGGAACTTGGGCACGTAGTCCTTGGTTTCCTGGGGCAGGGGCAGGTTCCAGTAGTCGGTCGGCAGGCCGAGCTTCTCGTTGCGCTCGATTGCCCGGCTCACCGTGCCTTCGCCGGCGTTGTAGGCGGCCAGGGCCAACAGCCAGTCACCGTTGAACATGTCGTGCAGACGGGTCAGGTAGTCGAGGGCGGCGGTGGTGGAGGCGGTGATGTCGCGGCGGCCATCATAGGCCCGGGTCTGGCGCAGGTTGAAGTAGCGCCCGGTGGAGGGAATGAACTGCCACAAGCCGACCGCATCGCTGCGCGAATAGGCCATCGGGTTGTAGGCACTTTCAATCACTGGCAGCAGCGCCAGCTCCAGTGGCATGTTGCGTTCTTCAAGGCGTTCGACGATGTAATGAATGTAGAGGCTGCCGCGTTCACCGGCGTTCTCGAGGAAGGAGGGGTTGCTGGCGAACCACAGTCGCTGTTGCTCGATACGTGGGTTGACGCCTACACCATCCTGCAATTGAAAGCCCCTTCGCATGCGCTCCCAGACATCCTGGGGCACTTCGGGAGCGGGCTTTTGAGAAAGCCAGATGACGGGTTTCTGTTTGATCTTGGCGCTGAGGTTTGGCTTGGGTTGCACGGTGGATTGTGCGGTGAAATTGCTTGATTGGCAGCCCGCCAGCGTGGCGGACACAGCCACCGCCACAGCTTGAGCCAGGCGGGTCAATGCGTCTGAATGGTTGGATTTACGAATAGATGACGACATTGGCTGGAAGTAAGTTCCGGGCAAAAATGTCGGGCGATTCTAGAAACCCGTTTGGTTCCGGTCAACCATTCAGAAATTACGTATCAGATTGCTTCCCGTTAGAACTTATCTTTCCACGCCCTCAAGCTAGCAAACACCTCGGCCCCAGAGCGGTTGTCGCGGCCATTCCGTTCGTCCGCTTTTTGTTTAACGGATGTTTCAGAGGTGCGCAGAAAGGGGTTGGTACGCTTTTCCAGGGCCAGGTTGGAAGGCAGCGTGATCTCGCCACGTTCGCGCAATTGGCGGACGTTTTCCACCCGTTCGGCGATATCGGCATTGTCCGGTTCCACGGCCTGGGCAAACTTGAGGTTGCTTTGTGTGTATTCGTGGGTGCAGTACACCAAGGTGTCGGCGGGCAGCGCGGCCAGACGCTCAAGGGAGGTGTGCATCTGTTCTGGCGTGCCTTCGAACAGACGCCCGCAACCGGCGGCGAACAGGGTGTCGCCACAGAACAGCACGCCTTGGTGATAAAACGCGATATGGCCCAGGGTGTGGCCGGGCACGGTATAAATGTCGAAATCCCAGCCGAGCACGCTGATCCGCTCGTCATCGTTAAGGGCGACGTCCCGCGCGGGGATTTTCTCGTTGGCTGGGCCGTAGACCTTGGCGTCAGTCACCCGTTTGAGTTGTTCGACGCCGCCGACATGGTCGTGGTGATGGTGAGTGATGAGGATGTCGCTCAGGACCCACTCAGGGTTTTGCTTGAGCCAGGCCAGTACCGGCGCGGCATCGCCGGGGTCGACCACGGCGCAGCGCTGGGTGCTCGGGTCTTGTAACAACCAGATGTAGTTATCGGTGAAGGCGGGCAGGGCACTGATCTGTATCATTCTTCGATTCGCCAAGCTGAACACATTGGTGCATCTTAGAACGTCTAGGCGAGTTGGAGAATGCAATGACTGATAAAGCGTTCGCCCAGGCCGATCCTGAGTGGCTGGCCCTGATCAGTGCAGCCCGTGAATGGCTGTCCGGTCCGATCGGGCAATTTCTGCTGGACGAAGAACGGCGCATGCTCGAAGACGAGTTGGGCCGGTTCTTTGGCGGCTACCTGGTGCATTACGGCCCCTCGGCCGAAACGCCGCCGTGCGCGCCCCAGGTGCAGCGCAATGTTCGCCTGGGTGCACCGTTGCCGGGGGTGGAGATTGTCTGCGAGGAGCAGGCCTGGCCGTTGAGCGAGCACGCCGCCGATGTGGTGGTGTTGCAGCATGGCCTGGATTTCTGCCTGTCGCCCCACGGCTTGCTGCGCGAAGCGGCGAGCAGTGTGCGTCCGGGTGGTCATTTGCTGATTGTCGGGATCAACCCCTGGAGCAGTTGGGGCTTGCGCCATGTGTTCGCCCACGACGCCTTGCGCCAGGCGCGTTGCATCTCGCCGCAACGGGTGGGGGACTGGCTGAACCTGCTGGGCTTCGCGCTGGAGAAACGCCGCTTCGGGTGCTATCGTCCGCCGCTTGCGTCGACCAAGTGGCAAGCCCGCCTGGCCGGCTGGGAGCGCCGCGCAGGCGCCTGGCAATTGTCGGGTGGCGGCTTCTATCTGCTGGTGGCGCGCAAGATCGTGGTTGGGTTGCGGCCGGTGCAACAGGTACGCCGCGAGCCGATGGGCAAGTTGGTGCCGATGCCGATGGCCAAGGTCAACCGCAAGCAAAGCGACGCATGACCCTCTTTTTGAATGAATACCGAGCAACCGATGACCGATAGCGTAGAACTCTTCACCGATGGCGCCTGCAAAGGCAACCCCGGCCCTGGCGGCTGGGGCGCGTTGCTGGTGTGCAAGGGCGTAGAGAAAGAGTTGTGGGGCGGCGAGCCCAATACCACCAACAACCGCATGGAGCTGATGGGCGCGATTCGCGGCCTGGAAGAACTCAAGCGCCGTTGCAACGTGTTGCTGGTGACCGACTCGCAATACGTGATGAAGGGCATCAACGAGTGGATGGTCAACTGGAAGAAACGCGGCTGGAAGACGGCGGCCAAGGAGCCGGTGAAGAACGCCGACCTGTGGCAACTGCTCGATGAACAATGCAATCGTCATGACATCACCTGGAAGTGGGTACGCGGCCACATCGGCCACCCCGGCAACGAGCGCGCCGACCAGTTGGCCAACCGTGGCGTGGACGAAGTGCGCGGCTACAAACAGAGCTGATGTCGACTCACGTGTTAATATCGCGCCCCTTGAATCACACTACACCGTTGAGAGCTGAACCCTGATGGCCATCCGATCTGTTGTACTCGATACCGAAACCACCGGCATGCCGGTGACCGACGGCCACCGGATCATTGAAATCGGCTGTGTCGAACTGATGGGTCGCCGCCTCACCGGGCGTCACTTTCACGTCTACCTGCAACCGGACCGCGACAGTGACGAAGGCGCGATCGGCGTCCACGGCATCACCGACGAGTTCCTCAAGGGCAAGCCGCGTTTCGCTGAAGTCGCCGATGAATTCTTTGAGTTCATCAACGGCGCCCAACTGATCATCCATAACGCGGCGTTCGACGTCGGCTTCATCAACAACGAATTTGCCCTGATGGGGCAGACTGATCGTGCAGACATTTCCCAGCACTGCTCGATCCTCGACACCTTGATGATGGCCCGTGAGCGCCACCCCGGCCAGCGCAACAGCCTCGATGCCTTGTGCAAGCGTTATGGCGTCGACAACTCCGGCCGTGAGCTGCACGGCGCCTTGCTCGACTCCGAGATTCTTGCCGACGTCTACCTGACCATGACCGGCGGGCAGACCAGCCTGTCCCTGGCGGGTAACGCTTCAGACGGCAGCGGCTCGGCGGAAGGCTCGGGCAACCGTCCTTCGGAAATCCGTCGCCTGCCAGGCGACCGCAAGCCGACCACGATCATCCGCGCCAGTGAGCAGGACCTGGCCCGAGCATGCGGCGCGGCTGGAAGCGATTGCCAAGTCGGCGGGTGCGCCGGCGTTGTGGTCAACCCTGACCCAGCAATAGGCCGGAAAAACGCGGTAAAAATGTGGGAGCGGGCTTGCTCGCGAATAGGGTGGTTCAGTTAACTTATCTATCGACTGACACACTGCATTCGCGAGCAAGCCCGCTCCCACCTTTGATTTGTACAACCGTTAAATCTTCATTCGCGTCATCGCCCCCCAGCTTCTACCCTTGAGTGCATAGCCCTCAGGACTGAACGCACTCATGTACAAAGACCTGAAGTTTCCTGTGCTTATCGTGCACCGTGACATCAAGGCCGACACCGTTGCCGGTGACCGGGTCCGAGGCATTGCCCGAGAGCTGGAACAAGAGGGCTTCAGTATTTTTTCCGCAGTGGATTACGCCGAAGGGCGATTGGTGGCGTCTACCCATCATGGCTTGGCGTGCATGCTGATCGCCGCCGAGGGTGCCGGCGAAAATACCCACCTGCTGCAAAACATGGTCGAGCTGATCCGCCTGGCGCGGCTGCGGGCGCCGAACCTGCCGATCTTTGCCCTGGGCGAGCAAGTCACCCTGGAAAATGCGCCCGCCGACGCCATGAGCGAACTCAACCAGCTGCGCGGCATTCTCTATCTATTCGAAGACACCGTGCCGTTTCTTGCGCGGCAAGTCGCCCGTGCGGCACGCACCTATTTGGATGGCCTGTTGCCGCCATTCTTCAAGGCGCTGGTGCAACATACCGCCGACTCCAATTACTCCTGGCACACCCCCGGCCATGGCGGTGGCGTGGCCTACCGCAAGAGCCCGGTGGGGCAGGCGTTTCATCAGTTCTTCGGGGAAAACACGCTGCGCTCCGACCTCTCGGTATCGGTGCCTGAACTCGGCTCGTTGCTGGACCACACCGGCCCACTGGCCGAAGCCGAAGCCCGCGCCGCGCGCAACTTTGGCGCCGACCACACCTTCTTCGTGATCAACGGCACCTCTACCGCCAACAAGATCGTCTGGCACTCCATGGTCGGCCGCGATGACCTGGTGCTGGTGGACCGCAATTGCCATAAGTCGGTGTTGCATTCGATCATCATGACCGGCGCCATCCCGTTGTACCTGTGCCCCGAACGCAACGAACTGGGGATTATCGGCCCGATTCCCCTGAGTGAATTCAGCCCCGAATCGATCCGCACCAAGATCGACGC
This sequence comes from Pseudomonas azotoformans, assembly GCF_001579805.1. Classification (NCBI taxonomy): domain Bacteria; kingdom Pseudomonadati; phylum Pseudomonadota; class Gammaproteobacteria; order Pseudomonadales; family Pseudomonadaceae; genus Pseudomonas; species Pseudomonas azotoformans. The sequence continues at coordinate 4,336,399 of NZ_CP014546.1, forward strand.
CAGCCCGCTCACCCGTGGCCGCCCGCCGAAAGTGAAAATGGCCGTGGTGACCAATTCCACCTATGACGGCCTGTGCTACAACGCCGAACTGATCAAGCAGCAACTGGGCAACAGCGTCGAGGTGCTGCATTTTGACGAAGCCTGGTATGCCTACGCGGCATTCCATGAGTTCTTCGCCGGGCGCTACGGCATGGGCACTTCGCGCACGCCAGACAGTCCGTTGGTGTTCACCACCCACTCGACCCACAAGCTGCTGGCGGCCTTCAGCCAGGCCTCGATGATCCATGTGCAGGACGGTGGCGCACGCCAACTGGACCGTGATCGGTTCAACGAAGCCTTCATGATGCACATCTCCACGTCGCCGCAATACAGCATCATCGCCTCGCTGGATGTCGCGTCGGCGATGATGGAAGGCCCGGCCGGGCGTTCGCTGTTGCAGGAAATGTTCGACGAGGCGTTGAGTTTCCGCCGCGCCCTGGCCAACCTGCGCCAGCACATAGCTGAAGAGGATTGGTGGTTTTCGATCTGGCAGCCGCCCTCGGTGGCGGGTATCGACCGCGTCGTCACCGCCGATTGGCTGTTGCACCCTGAGGATGACTGGCACGGCTTCGGTGACGTGGCCGAAGACTACGTGCTGCTGGACCCGATCAAAGTGACCCTGGTGATGCCCGGCCTCAATGCCGGCGGTGCCCTCAGCGATTGCGGGATCCCCGCGGCCGTCGTCAGTAAATTCCTTTGGGAGCGTGGCCTAGTAGTGGAAAAAACTGGGCTGTATTCCTTCCTTGTGTTGTTCTCCATGGGCATCACCAAGGGCAAATGGAGTACCTTGCTCACCGAGTTGCTGGAATTCAAGCGCAGTTACGACGCCAATGTCAGCCTGGCCAGTTGCCTGCCTTCGGTGTTCGCCCAAGGGCCGGCGCGTTACCAGGGGCTGGGTTTGCGCGATCTGTGCAACCAATTGCACGGCTGTTACCGCAACAATGCCACGGCCAAACACCTCAAGCGCATGTACACCGTCTTGCCGGAAATCGCGATGAAACCGGCCGACGCCTACGATCAATTGGTGAGGGGCGAAGTGGAGGCAGTGTCCATTGATGCCTTGCAAGGCCGCGTCGCAGCAGTGATGCTGGTGCCTTACCCGCCCGGTATTCCATTGATCATGCCGGGCGAGCGCTTTACCGAGTCGACGCGCTCGATCATCGACTACCTGGCGTTTGCCCGGACGTTCGATAGCAGTTTTCCCGGTTTTGTCGCCGATGTTCATGGGTTGCAACACGAAGATGACGGCAGTGGTCGTTGTTACACCGTCGATTGCATCAAGGCTTAAGGATGGTTATGCAAGCTGTAATGAACCCGAAGTATCCGGGGCTCAGTGTACGGGTCGCCGACGAAGGCTTTGATGCCTACGTGTGGGGCAATGATTTCAGCTTTGAGGTCAGTGCCTACGGTGAGCCGCAGATGGGCAGGCGGGTCGATCAATGGCCCGTGGAGCGCATCCTGCCGTACCGCAAGTGCTATGGCATCGACCCTGAAGAGTTCGCCAGTTTCCGCGATGCGCCCGACAGCGCGATCTTCATGGCCTACCTGGATGATCGCCCGGTGGGACATATCGTGGTCAGCACCAACTGGAACGGTTTTGCCCACGTCGACGAGCTGGCGGTGGCCTTGCCCGCGCGGCGTCATGGGGTGGCCAAGGCGCTGCTGGATGTGGCGCAGTTCTGGAGTCGCAAGAAGAACCTGCCGGGCATGATGCTGGAAACCCAGAACAACAACCTGGGCGCCTGCCGATTGTACGAGCGTTGCGGTTATGTGATGGGCGGGGTCGATCACCTGCGCTATCGCGGCATCGATCCGCAAACCCGTGAAGTAGCGATATTCTGGTATCGGCTGTTCAAGAGCGAAGTCGACAAGCCTTAACCCGCCAACAGGCCCTCGGCCTTTTGCGTCACGATTTCCAGCAGCGCATTCAATGCGGGTGAGGTCACGCCGTCCTTGAGGGTCAGCGCGTACAGGCTGACCATGATCGGCGGCGACACCGGGCAGGCATCCAGCCCGGCCTCACGCGCGCCGAACGCGGTGAAGGGGTCGACCACTGCCAGGCCTTCTCCGGCTTCCACCATGCTGCGCATCATTTGGTAGGTCTGTACGCGTGTCTGCACCGACGGCAGCGGGCGCAGGGCTTGCAGCTTGGCATCCAGCAGGCGGCTGAGCGGGTCCTGGCCTTCCAGGCCGATCATCGATTGCCCGGCCAGGTCCTGTAGCGCGATGTATTTCTGCTTGGGCTTGAGCCAGCCGTGGGGGGCGAGCAATTGCAGTTTGCCCTGGGCCAGTACCGTGCTGTGGATTTGCGGGTGTTCCGGATCATGCAGGCTCAAACCCACATCGGCCTCGTGCAGCAGCAGGCTCCTGACGATTTCTCGGGTCGGTTGGCTCGACAGGTTGCACGGTGTGTCCTGAAAGCGTCGGCGCAACGCTGCAATGCTTTGCGGTAGCAGTTGATTGGCCAGGGGCGGCGTGCAGAGGGCGCGCAGAGTGGGGGCATGATGGTGTTTCAAGCGGCTGGCCAGACGTTGCACCGGCTCCAGCGCTTCATAGACGTGGGCGATCTCAGCTTGCAGTTCCAGGGTTTCCCGGGTGGCCTGCAAGCGTCCACGCACACTGGCGAACAACATAAAGCCCAACTGCTGCTCGGCGTCCTTGAGCGCGGCTTCCACATCGCCCACGGAGAGTTGCAACCACTCGGCGGCCAAGCCTGGGTGTCCGGTCTGCAAGATGGCCTGAATCACTTCGATATGACGTAAACGCATCGCCGGAGTCTATGTGCAGCGGGCCGGGTATTCAATAGAATGGCTGCGCTGATCATCAACGACCACAGCCGGCTACCGGCATTAACAACAAAAACAGGTCTGGTCTATATGCCTTTACCCTCGATTTTTCTCGGGGTAACGGCCAAGCAACTGCTGGTCCTGGTGACCGTCGGCTGCGTGGCTGCTTATCTCCTCGACACTCAGAACGAAACCGCGCCGGAAAACCTGGCCCTTGAAGCCTATATCCGTTCCCAGGAACAGGTGGTAGAGCAGGTGGGCTCGGTGCTGGGCATGGAGTTGGTCAGGCAGGTGGTCGCGCATCCGGGCTACAACTCGGCGGGCTACCAGCGTTCGCTGTATGCCGTTGAAGGCGAGCGGGGGCGGTTGATGGTCACGCTGAAGAAGGTGCAGGGAGAGCAGGGCATCGAGGTCACGGAAATCCGTCGTCCGTGATCACCCCAGCCCAGTCAATGCCGTCAATGGCCAGGACTGAGCAGGTGGATAGGGCGAGATCTTATGACGCGAGGGTGGTTTGCGATTCGCGCACAAGAATGGTGCCCGATTGGATCAACTTGAATTCGTCGCCTTCCAGTTTCTCTACACGGTCGCCAATGGCCAGCTTGTAGGTGGTGGTAGGTGCCGAGCCAGCCAGGTCGCCTTGCGCCGGGTTGGATTCCTGAAACTCATGCACCGAATACACGCGTCCTTCTGCGTCTCTGGCATGAAACTGTCCGACTAATACTGCTGCCATCTGTTTAGAACCTCTGGAGATAAACACTCGATTTGCGGTTCTGTAGACCGTCATGGAGCGGGGTAGTTTACTTACGGAATAAAAATACTATTCGCTGATATTTTCAGATGCTTCCTACGTGTCGCAGTGCCAGGCAAACGCCCGCAGGAATATCAAAACCTTCTGGTGAACACGCCGCGAAGACTCTATAACTACAAGCTCCTTTAGTCAGACGTCGGGAAACCCCAATGAGCAAGGTCTACACCGTAGCCGTCGTGGTCGGCAGCTTGAGAAAAGACTCGATCAACCGCAAGGTCGCACTGGCACTGGCCGAACTGGCCCCGGCCAACCTGAAGTTGAACATTGTGGAAATTGGCGATTTGCCGCTCTACAACGAAGACATTGACGGGGCGACACCGCCGGCAGCCTACAGTACTTTCCGCAAACACGTGAGTTCATCCGACGCGGTGTTGTTCGTGACCCCGGAATACAACCGCTCCGTGCCCGCCCCGTTGAAGAACGCCATCGACGTCGGTTCGCGGCCTTACGGGCAGAGCGCCTGGAGTGGCAAGCCGGGGGCGATCATCAGTGTATCGCCGGGTGCGATTGGTGGATTTGGCGCCAACCATCACCTGCGCCAGTCCCTGGTGTTCCTCGATATACCGTGCATGCAGCAGCCGGAGGCCTATCTGGGCGGCGCGGGCAGTGTGTTTGACGAGGCGGGCAAGGTCTCGGAAAAGACCAGGCCGTTCTTGCAGGCGTTCATTGACGCCTATGGCAAGTGGGTCGAAAAACAGCACGGCTGAATACTCCGGACTTTGTGGCGAGGGAGCTTGCTCCCGCTGGACTGCGTAGCAGGCCCATCTTTTGGGGCCGCTTCGCGGCCCAGCGGGAGCAAGCTCCCTCGCCACAGGTACAGTGTTCACATCAGTTTTTCCCCCGCGTGTCAGGCCAACTGTTCCGCAAGCAACAACGCCAACTCCGTGCTTTTCAGGCGCGATGCCTGATCGACTTCCGGCCCCAGGATGGTCTTTTCCACGTACAGCGAGTGCACATCCGTCACCCCGATAAAGCCTAGCCAGGCCTCCATGTAAGGCTTCTGGAAATCCATCGCCTGGGTGTCCGGCGCCGAAAAATCCATACCCCGCGCATACACGTTCACCGCCGTCTTGTTGCGCAGCAGCCCGCGCAACCCGTGCTCCGGGCTGAATTCGAACAACACGTCCTTCTGCGACACCACGTCGATAAAGTGCTTGAGCTTGTAGGGCACGGCGAAATTCCACAGCGGAACCGAGAACACCAGCACGTCAGCCTGATGCAGTTGGGCCGCCAGCCTTTTCAGCGTTTCCCAGGCGAGGGCTTGTTCTTCGCTCAAGGGCGTTCCACTGAGCCCGGCGTATTTGGCGTCCATGATCGGGCCGTCGAATTCGGGCAGGTCCAGCGCCCAGAGGTCCAGGGTAATGACCTGGGTGTCGGGCGCGTTCTGCTGATACCGCGCGATAAACTGGCGGGCGATTTCCAAAGAGGCGGAGCGCTGTTTGCGCGGTGAGCATTCGATGTGCAGGAGGGTGGTCATGGCAGGTCTCGGAGAAAGGTGACCCAAGCATTGCAACATAGCGCCAAGTGAAATATAAATCGTGTTTTATCGCCTGATTAATCTGTTATCAGAATATGTTCGATATCGTCCTGCTAAAAACCTTTGTTGCCGTGGTGGATGAAGAAGGCTTCAGCCGCGCCGCTGCCCGTTTGCACCTCACCCAATCGGCGGTCAGCGGGCATCTGCGTCGTTTGGAGGAACAGGTGGGCAAGCCTTTGCTCACCCGCACCACGCGCTCCCAGCAACTGACGCCTGACGGCGAACGCCTGATGGCGTATGCAAGGGGCATCCTGGCGCTGAATCGCAATGCCTGGGCCGAGCTGACGCGCTCGGCATTTGAAGGAAATCTGCGCGTTGGAGTGTCGGAAGAGTTCGCGGATGCGCGTCTGTTGCGCGAGTTGCAGGAGGTTGCCGCGCAATATCCCGGCCTGCAAATCACTGTGCAGGTGGGGATTCCCGGTTCGTTGCTGGCATTGATGAAGCAGGGCGAGCTGGATGTTGTGGTCGGTTCATTGTGCGAATCCAGCGAGCCTGGCCTGGCGCTGTGGCAGGAGCCGCTGGTGTGGGCCTGGTCTGCGCAACCGCTGACGACGTTGCCGACGCCCTTGCCCTTGGCGCTGTTTCCCGAGCCTTGCCCTTATCGCGAAGCGGCGCTTTCACGTCTGGCCCAGGCGGGCATCGTTCAGCGTACCGCTATGCTGTGCTCAAGCTATGCGGCGCTGCATGCCGCTGCGTTGGCGGGGTTTGCCATTGCACCGATCGCGCGCAGCCAACTGGTGCCCGGCTTGACGGTACTCGGCGCCGAGCACGGGTTACCCGAATTGCCCGATGCCGAGTTCCGCCTGTTCAGCGCGCCGGAGGCGGATCCACGCATGGTCGAGGTGATCACCGAAGTAGTGGTCCGCTACGGCGCTTCCTTGCGCTAGCGCAACCAGTTGGTGCGCGCCAGCTCGATCACCTCATCGCCACGGCCACTCATCACCGCCTTGAGCATATACAGGCTGAACCCCTTGGCCTGTTCCAGCTTGATGGTCGGCGGCATCACCAGCTCCTGGGTCGCGGTGACTACGTCCACCAGCACCGGGCCGTCATGGGCGAGGGCGCGGCGCAGGGCCGGTTCCAGGTCTTCGGACTGCTCCACGCGAATGCCGAGGATGCCCATGGCGTTGGACATGGCGGCGAAGTCCGGGTTTTTCAGCTCGGTACCGGCATCCAGATAGCCCGCTGCCTTCATTTCCATGGCTACGAACCCCAAGGAAGAGTTATCGAAAACGATGACTTTCACCGGCAGCTTCAGCTGCGCCAACGAGATGAAATCCCCCATCAGCATGGCGAAACCACCGTCACCCGACATCGAGATCACCTGCCGATCCGGAAAGGCTGCTTGCGCACCTATCGCCTGGGGCATGGCATTGGCCATCGAGCCGTGGTTGAACGAACCGATCAGGCGGCGCTTGCCATTCATCTTCAAATAGCGCGCAGCCCACACGGTGGGCGATCCGACATCGGCGGTAAAGATTGCATCGTCATCCGCCAATTCACTGAGCAAACGTGCGACGTATTGCGGGTGAATCGGTCGATTGGCTTTTGAGGGTTGAGCGAGGTCGTCCAGCCCTTGGCGGGCTTTCTCGTAATGCTTCAGGGACGTTTCGAGAAAGCTGCGATCGGTCTTGCGCGTCAGGCGCGGCAGCAGGGCGCCGATGGTTTCGCTGACATCCGCGGCAATGCCCTGGTCCAGTGTGGCGCGGCGGCCGAGGGCCTGCGGGTTACGGTCGACCTGAATGATCTTGGCGTCGGTTGGGTAGAACTGGCGGTAGGGGAAGTCGGTGCCGAGCATGATCAAGGTGTCGCAGTCGAGCATGGCATGGTAGCCAGAGCTGAAGCCGATCAGGCCGGTCATGCCCACGTCGAACGGGTTGTCCCATTCCACGTGTTCTTTACCGCGCAGGGCGTGTACCACAGGGGCGCCGAGGGTGTCGGCCAGGGCCACCACCTGGTCATGGGCGCCGGCACAGCCGCTGCCACACAGCAGGGTGGTTTTCTGGCTGCTTTCCAGGATCTCGGTGAGGCGTTGCAGGTCCTGCTCCGCCGGCAGCGTGCGTGGCGCATGCAAGGCGGGCCACGGCTTGAGCTTGTCTTCGACTTCCAGCAGCGACACATCGCCCGGAATCACCACCACCGCCACGCCGCGATTGAGGATCGCCGACCGCATGGCGCGGTGCAGCACGTGAGGCATCTGTTCGGGGTTGGTGACCAGCTCGATAAAGTGGCTGCACTCCTTGAACAGTTCCTGCGGATGGGTTTCCTGGAAGTAGTTCAGGCCGATCTCCGACGACGGGATCTGCGCGGCAATCGCCAGCACCGGCACATGATTGCGATGGCAGTCGAACAGGCCATTGATCAAATGCAGGTTGCCCGGCCCACAACTGCCGGCGCACACGGTCAGTTCTCCGGTGGCCGCCGCTTCGGCGCCGGCGGCGAACGCAGCCACTTCCTCATGACGCACATGCATCCACTCGATACTGTCCATGGTGCGCAGGGCGTCGGTGAGGCCGTTGAGGCTGTCGCCGGTCAGGCCCCAGATGCGCTTGATCCCCGCCTGTTCAAGGGTTGTCGCCAATTGCTGGGCCAGGTTGATTTTCGCCATGAAGAACTCCAATCGTCAGTGAGGTTAAAAACTGCTGATCAATAGGGGACAGTTCGATCACGGCGGATGTTCATCCTTTAATGTGAAGATTGCGTCATGGCCGCCCGGTATTGCCGGGTGCGTCGCGCCAGAAACCATTGGTCACGCACCAGCGCCATGCACGGCGCGACGTTGGCCTTGGGCAAATGGCCGCGGCTGAGGCGGCGCATCTGGTAGCGCACCACGGCAAGGACGGCGAGGGAGGCCAGGGGTTTGCGCTTCCAATCGATGGGCTTGAGTTGTGGGTGGGGGTCGCGGCCCTCACGCCAGTGCTGGATCAACTGCGGTTCCAGGGTCAGGGCCGTGGCGATCCCGGCCATGGCGACGCCGCTGTCCAGCACCTGTTGCACGATGGGCAGGCGACGGATGCCGCCGGTGACCATCACCGGCATCTTGGCAATGGTCGCCAGTTGGCTGGCGAACTCCAGGAAGTACGCCTCCCGCGCCAGGGTACGGCCGTCACGCGCTTCGCCTTGCATGGCCGGTGCTTCGTAACTGCCGCCGGATAATTCCAGCAGGTCGATGGGCAGCGGGTTGAGCATTTCGACCACGGCGCGTGCATCGGCTTCTGCAAAACCGCCCCGTTGGAAGTCGGCGGAGTTGAGTTTGACGGCGACACAAAACGACGGGCTGACGTTGGCGCGTACCGCACGGATCACTTCCAGCAACAACCGCGCGCGGTTCTCCAGGGAGCCGCCCCAGCGGTCGGTGCGTTGATTGCTCAACGGCGACAGGAACTGGCTGAGCAAGTAGCCATGGGCGCCGTGGATCTGCACGCCGGTAAACCCGGCTTTTTCAGCCAGGCGTGCGCTGGTGGCAAAGCGCTGGATCACATCCTGGATATCGTCCTCGGTCATGGCCTTGGGCGTGGCAAACATCTTGGAGAAACCGCCCAGGTCGAGCGCCACGGCGGACGGTGCAATGGCTTGCTGGCGCAAGTTGGCCGGTGTCTGGCGGCCTGGGTGGCTGAGCTGAACCCAGAAGTGCACGCCGTTGCCGCGCGCCACGTCGGTCCACTCGCGAAAGCTCGCCAGGTGCTGCTCGTCTTCGAGGGCCACGCCGCCAGGGCCGGTCATGGCGCGGCGGTCGACCATCACGTTGCCGGTGATCAACAAGCCAGGCTCGCCCTGCGCCCAGGCTTTGTATAACTGCTTCAGTTCAGGGGAAGGCGCCTGATTGCCATCGGCCATGTTTTCTTCCATCGCGGCCTTGGCGATGCGGTTGGAAAGGACTTGGCCATTGGGCAGTTGCAGGGCTTCAAAGGGTGACATGGGTTGACTCCTGAGCGGGGGAGGCCTCAGGCTAAGCTTAAAGTTAACTTTAATGTCAAGCAGGGGCGGCGATGAATATTGGTGAGCTGGCAAAGCAGAGTGGGCTGGCGGCGTCGCGGATCCGCTTTTATGAGGCCGAGGGGCTGATCAGCCAGGTGGGGCGTCAGGCCAATGGTTATCGGCGCTACTCGGCGGAAGCATTGCAGACGTTGCAGCTGATTCAGAGCGCGCAACAGGCCGGTTTTACCTTGCAGGAACTCAAGGCGCTGATGCCTGCGCCGGGTGAGCATAAGCGTGAAGAGCTGATCGAGGCGCTGGAGCGCAAGGTGGCGCAGATCGAAGAGATGCAAGCGCAACTGGCTCATAGCAAGGCGCAATTGCTGGGAGTGATCGAAGCGGTGCGGGCGCAGCCCGAAGGTGTGCCGTGCAGCATGGGGCAAAAGCAGGTGCTGGCGTCGATCAAACTCAATGCATAAAAAAAGCCCTGGCATGCCAGGGCTTTTTCATGCGCCGAGACTCAGCGACGGCGGAACAGCGGCAACGGTTCGTCCGTTGCGGCCTGGTACGTCACCGAGAAGTCCTTGAGGCTTTCCAGTGCTTCGTAGGGGTCTTTGTCGGCGCGCAGGGCGAAGGCATCGAACCCGCAGCGGCGCAGGTAGAACAGTTGGTCGCGCAGCACATCGCCAATCGCGCGCAGCTCGCCTTTGTAGCCATAACGGTCACGTAGCAAGCGGGCGTTGGAGTAATTGCGACCGTCGGTGAAGGCCGGGAAGTTAAGGGCGATGACCTGGAAGTGCTCCACGTCGTCACCGATTTCTTCGGCTTCTTCCTCTGCATCCAGCCATACGCCCAGGCCGCCATCGCGGGCCTTGAGGGCGTGCGCGTGTTCGCGCCACAGGGCCAACGGCACGATCAGGTCGTCGCAGTTGGAAATGCCGTCGAAGCTCGCGTCCTTGGGCAGCAGGTGCCAGGTTTCGTCGAGGACTTCGTTGTTCTTAATGATTCGCTGCATAGACGCGCTCCTTGAACAGGTCGATGCCGATGCGCTGGTAGGTGTCGATGAAACGCTCATCTTCGGTGCGCTGTTCGATGTACACATCGATCAACTTGCCGATCACCTCAGGCATGGCTTCCTGGGCGAAGGATGGGCCGAGGATCTTGCCCAGGCTCGCATCGCGGCTGGCGCTGCCACCCAGGGACACTTGGTAGAATTCTTCGCCTTTCTTGTCCACGCCCAGGATGCCGATGTGGCCGACGTGGTGGTGACCACAGGCGTTCATGCAACCGGAAATGTTCAGGTCCAGCTCGCCGATGTCGAACAGGTAATCCAGGTCGTCGAAACGGCGTTGGATCGATTCGGCAATCGGGATCGACTTGGCGTTGGCCAGGGAGCAGAAGTCGCCGCCCGGGCAGCAGATGATGTCGGTCAGCAGGCCGATGTTCGGCGTGGCGAAACCGCCTTCGCGCAGCTCGCCCCACAGGGTGAACAGTTGGCTCTGCTCAACGTCCGCGAGGATGATGTTCTGCTCGTGGGAGGTGCGCAGTTGACCGAAGCTGTAGCGCTCGGCCAGGTCGGCGACGGCATCCAGCTGCTTGTCGGTGATATCGCCCGGTGCAACACCGGTCGGTTTCAGCGACAGGGTCACCGCCACGTAGCCCGGCTTCTTGTGCGCCAAGGTGTTGCGGCCACGCCAGCGGGCGAAACCTGGATGTTCTTGGTCCAGTGCTGCGAACTCGGCGTCCTGATTGCTCAGGGCTTTGTATTCAGGGTCGACGAAGTGCTTGGCGACGCGGTGCACTTCGGCTTCGGTCAGGGTGGTCTGGCCGCCGCGCAGGTGTTCCATCTCGGCGTCGACTTTCTGGGCGAACACCTCAGGGGTCAGCGCCTTGACCAGGATCTTGATCCGGGCCTTGTACTTGTTGTCACGACGGCCGTAGCGGTTGTAGACCCGCAGGATCGCGTCGAGGTAGCTCAACAGGTCCTGCCACGGCAAGAATTCGTTGATGAAGGCACCGACCACCGGGGTACGGCCCAGGCCGCCACCGACCAATACGCGAAAGCCCAGCTCGCCGGCTGCGTTGTGCACCGGCTCCAGGCCGATATCGTGCACTTCGATGGCCGCACGGTCCGAGGTCGAGCCATTGATGGCGATCTTGAACTTGCGCGGCAGGTAGGCGAATTCCGGGTGGAAGGTGGTCCATTGGCGGACGATTTCGCACCAGGGGCGTGGGTCGATCAGCTCGTCGGCGGCAACACCGGCGAATTGGTCGGTGGTCACGTTGCGCAGGCAGTTACCGCTGGTCTGAATGGCGTGCATCTGCACGGTGGCCAATTCAGCCAGGATGTCCGGCACATCTTCCAGCGCCGGCCAGTTGAACTGTACGTTCTGGCGGGTACTGATGTGGGCATAGCCTTTGTCGAAGTCGCGGGCAATCTTGGCCATCATGCGCGTCTGGCGCGACGTCAGTTGGCCATAGGGCACGGCCACCCGCAGCATCGGCGCAAAGCGCTGAACATAAAGGCCATTTTGCAGGCGCAGAGGGCGGAACTCTTCTTCGCTCAGTTCACCTGCCAGATAGCGTCGGGTCTGATCACGGAACTGCTTGACGCGGTCCTCGATGATGCGCTGATCGTATTCGTCGTATACGTACATATAGGTCCTGTTCTCGGCAAATCTGCGCGCACGGCCGCGCACTCCCAACGGAGCCGGCGCACGATACCAGTTTGCGTTTATGCGCAAAAGTGATGTTTGAGTATATGCAAATAACCAAATCGCCTAATGAGAACCGTTATCGCCATACCCACATTTGTCATGCGGGCAATCGTCAACTTTACTGTGAGCGTGTTTAGGGGGCGTTCTCATCGATTTTCCCCGCCGCGTTGTGTCTTAAAGCGGGCCAGGCAAGGCGCAGGCCGCCGGGAATGGTGTTCCCTTTCCAAGGCCTGCAACGCAGCATGGCCCGCTTTCAGGCACAACCCGAAGGGCCGGGCCTGCTGCTGTGCAGGGCTGCGTTGCTCGAAGCTTATTTGGAAAAACCAAACTACGCTTCTCGCGCCTTGCCCTGCACAGCAGCAGACCCGGCGCGGCGGGGAAAATCGATGAGAACGCCCCCTAGCAATCACCTATAAAACCGACAAGAGGCGATGCGATGAGCAATCCGACAAAAGCCCGTAAACCCGACAGTACCGTTGATGCCTGGGCCATCCTGTTCCTGATCATTCTGGTCGTGGGAACTGCCGTGTTCTGGGTAAGCCACCAGTAAACAGCCTCGATTGACTGTCGCAATGCCACTATCATGGCGGTCAATATTCAAGGCTTGAACATCCATGTCGAAGGTGCTGATTGCGTGTGTGTGGTTGCTGGGATCGGCGTACGGGGCGATGGCCCATGCCACGTCGGTGGTGTTTCTCAACCCTGGCATGTCGACGGAAACCTTCTGGGTCAGCTACGCGCAATTCATGCAGGCCGGTGCCAAGGACCTCGGCCTGCATTTGCGTGTGCGCTATGCCGAGCGTGACGCCCATAACACCCTGAGCCAGGCCCGCGAAGCACTGCAAGGCAGCGAGCGGCCGGATTATCTGGTGCTGGTGAACGAGCAGTACGTCGCCCCGCAGATCCTGCGCATGGCCCAGGGCAGTGGGGTGAAGCTGCTGATCGTGAACAACGCGCTGACCGCCGATCAGGTGCAATTGCTCGGCAACAGTGCAGGCTGGATCGCCAGCATGGTTGCCGACGACGAACAGGCCGGCTACCTGATGCTCACCGATCTACTGCGCCAGCACGGTCCGGGCGCAGCCGGTGAGACCATCGACCTGCTGGCATTCTCCGGCACCAAGACCACCCCTGCCGCGCAATTGCGCGAACAGGGCTTGCACCGCGCCCTGGCCGAGCACCCTGAAGTACGCCTGCGCCAGTTGGTCTACGGCGAATGGAGCCGTCAACGTGCGTTCGAGCAAGCCACGCTGCTGTTCAAGCGCTATCCGCAAACCGCGCTGGTGTGGTCGGCCAACGACGAGATGGCGCTGGGTGCCATGCAGGCGTTACAGGACAGCGGGCGCGTGCCGGGCAAGGAGGTGTTGTTCAGCGCGGTGAACAGTTCGCCGCAGATCTTGCAGGCGCGGCTGGAAGGGCGCTTGAGTACGCTGGTCGCCGGGCATTTCACCCTGGGCGGCTGGGCGATGGTGTTGATCAATGATGACGCCAAGGGCGTGGATATCAGCGCCCATGGTGGGCGTGACCGCCAGGAGGCGCTGTTCCAGCTGATAGGCGCCTCCCAGGCACAACGCTTGCTGGGGCCCACGGCGCCTGTCGATTTTCGCGCACTGTCTGCCGTCGGCAAGCCGGTGTCCTACCGTTACCCGTTCAGCCTGCAACTGCTGCTGCGCTAGACACCGGCCAACAGCAGCACCAGCTTGACGATGCCGAACAGCGTCAAGGCAAACACCGCCGTGAACAGAATACCCAGCACTACAAAGTGGCTGGGTTTGCCGTGGGTGAAGTCGCGGGCGCGGTTCTTGCCGCTTTGCACGCCAAACGCAGCCGCCATCACGCTGTGCAGCATTTGCCAGAAGGTAGGGGGCTTGTTGTTGACTGGATCGTCCATACATCCCTCGACACAAGGTGTGTGAGGGACAGCATAGACAATCCCGCCGGGCTTAGTTGTCGTAACCCAGGTTTGGCGCCAGCCAACGCTCGGTCACGCTAAGGTCCTGGCCTTTGCGCGCTGTATAGCTCGCCACCTGGTCCTTGTCGATCTTGCCCACGGCAAAGTACTGCGCCTGCGGGTGGGCAAAGTACCAACCGCTGACCGCTGCCGCCGGGAACATCGCGTAGTGCTCGGTGAGGAACACGCCGCTGCGGCCGGCCTCCATCTCCCGGGCTTGCGGATCGAGCAGTTGGAACAAGGCGCCTTTCTCGGTGTGGTCCGGGCACGCCGGGTAACCCGGGGCAGGGCGGATGCCGCTGTACTGCTCCTTGATCAGCGCCTCGTTGTCCAGTTGCTCATCCTTGGCATAACCCCAGTAGTCTTTACGCACTTGCTGGTGCAGCCATTCGGCGCAGGCTTCGGCCAGGCGGTCGGCCAGGGCCTTGACCATGATCGAGTTGTAGTCGTCGCCCGCGTCCTGGTACGCCTTGGCCACTTCTTCGGCGCCGATGCCGGCGGTGGTGATGAAACCACCGATGTAGTCGGTCACGCCGCTGTCCTTGGGCGCCACGAAGTCGGCCAGGGAGAAGTTCGGCTTGCCGTCGGTCTTGATGATCTGCTGGCGCAGGTGGTGCAACTTGGCGATTGGCTGGCCGTCGTCGCCGTAGACTTCCAGGTCATCATCCTGCACCTGGTTGGTCGGCCAGAAACCGAACACGGCGCGGGCGCTGATGAGCTTTTCGTCGATCAGCTTGGCGAGCATTTCCCGGGCATCGGCGTACAGCGCGGTCGCCGCTTCACCGACAACTTCATCAGTCAGAATGCGTGGGAATTTCCCCGCCAGGTCCCAGGAAATGAAGAACGGCGTCCAGTCGATGTACTCGGCCAGCACCTTGAGGTCGATATTGTCCAGCACCTTGGCGCCGGTAAAGGTCGGCACTACCGGCGTGTAGGTGCTCCAGTCGAACTGCGGCTTCTTGGCGATGGCGGCCGGGTAGCTCAGGCGTTCGGTGCGGGCGCTGCGGTTTGCGGTGCGTTCACGCACTTCCACGTATTCTTCGCGGGTACGCTCCACGAAGCCGGCTTTCAGCTCCTTGGACAGCAACTGAGTCGCCACGCCGACCGCACGCGAGGCGTCGGTGACATACACCACGGCATCGTTGCTGTACTTGGGCTCGATCTTCACCGCCGTGTGCGCCTTGGAGGTGGTGGCGCCACCGATCATCAGCGGCAGGTGGAAGTCCTGGCGCTGCATCTCACGGGCCACGTGCACCATCTCGTCCAGGGACGGCGTGATCAGGCCGGACAGCCCGATGATGTCGCACTTCTGCTCCTTGGCCACCTGCAGGATCTTCTCCGCTGGCACCATCACGCCCAGGTCGACGATGTCGTAGCCGTTGCAACCCAGCACCACGCCGACAATGTTCTTGCCGATGTCATGCACGTCGCCTTTCACCGTGGCCATCAGGATCTTGCCCTTGGCTTCGGGTTTGTCGCCTTTTTCCAGCTCGATGAACGGAATCAAGTGCGCCACCGCCTGCTTCATCACGCGGGCGGATTTCACCACTTGGGGCAGGAACATTTTGCCCGCGCCAAACAGGTCGCCGACGATGTTCATGCCGGACATCAGCGGGCCTTCGATCACTTCGATAGGGCGCGCGAACGACAGTCGCGATTCTTCGGTGTCCTCGACAATATGCGTGGTGATGCCCTTGACCAGCGCGTGTTCCAGGCGCTTGTTCACCGGCCAGCCGCGCCATTCTTCGGTCTCGGCTTCTTTGACGCTGCCGTCGCCCTTGTACTTGTCGGCGATGGCGAGGAGGGCGTCGGTGCCGTCCGGCGTGCGGTTGAGCACCACGTCTTCCACGGCGTCACGCAGCTCGGCCGGGATCTGGTCGTAGATCTCCAGCTGGCCGGCGTTGACGATGCCCATGGTCAGGCCGTTGCGGATCGCATACAGCAGGAACACCGAGTGGATCGCCTCACGCACCGGGTTGTTGCCACGGAACGAGAACGACACGTTGGACACGCCGCCGGAGCTCAATGCGTAGGGCAGTTCATCGCGGATGTAGGCACAGGCGTTGATGAAGTCGACGGCGTAGTTGTTGTGCTCTTCAATCCCGGTGGCGACCGCGAAGATGTTCGGGTCGAAGATGATGTCTTCCGGCGGGAAGCCGACTTCGTTCACCAGGATGTCGTAGGAGCGTTTGCAGATCTCTTTCTTGCGCGCTTCGGTGTCGGCCTGGCCGGCTTCGTCGAACGCCATCACTACCACGGCGGCGCCGTAGCGCTTGCACAGCTTGGCGTGGTGGATGAACTGCTCCACACCTTCCTTCATGCTGATGGAGTTGACGATGCCCTTGCCCTGGATGCACTTGAGGCCAGCCTCGATCACTTCCCACTTGGAGGAGTCGATCATGATCGGCACGCGGGAGATGTCCGGCTCGCCGGCAATCAGATTGAGGAAGGTCACCATGGCCTTCTTCGAATCCAGCATGCCCTCGTCCATGTTGATGTCGATCACCTGGGCGCCGGCTTCCACCTGCTGCAGGGCGACTTCCAGGGCTTCGGTGTAGTTGTCCTCGCGGATCAGGCGGGCGAACTTGGCCGAGCCGGTGATGTTGGTGCGCTCACCGACGTTGACGAACAACGAGCTGCGGTCGATGGTGAAAGGTTCCAGGCCCGACAGGCGGCAGGCCTTGGGGATATCCGGGATCTGGCGCGGCGCGTAACCGGCCACGGCCTTGGCGATGGCCTCGATGTGGCCCGGCGTGGTACCGCAGCAACCGCCGACAATGTTGAGAAAGCCGCTCTGGGCGAACTCTTCGATGACCTTGGCGGTTTGTGACGGCAATTCATCGTACTCGCCGAACTCGTTCGGCAGGCCGGCGTTCGGGTGCGCAGAAACGTGGGTGTTGGCCTTGTTCGACAACTCTTCCAGGTACGGACGCAGCTCGCTGGCACCCAGGGCGCAGTTCAGGCCGACGGAAATCGGCTTGGCGTGGGCCACGGAGTTCCAGAACGCTTCGGTGGTTTGGCCCGACAGGGTGCGGCCGGAGGCGTCGGTGATGGTGCCGGAGATCATGATCGGCAGTTCGATGTTCAATGCCTCGAACACGCCCTGCACGGCAAAGATCGCGGCCTTGGCGTTGAGGGTGTCGAAAATGGTCTCGATCAGGATCAGGTCGGCGCCGCCTTCGATCAGCCCTTTGGTGGCCTCGGTGTAGTTCTCCACCAGCTCATCGAAGGTTACGTTGCGGTAGCCGGGGTTGTTCACGTCGGGCGACAGCGAGCAGGTGCGGCTGGTCGGGCCGAGCACGCCGGCGACGAAACGCGGCTTGGCCGGGTTTTCGGCGGTCTTGGCGTCGGCGATCTTGCGCGCCAGGCGTGCGCCTTCTACGTTTAGCTCATAGGCCAGTTCTTCCATGCCGTAGTCGGCCATGGAGATGCGCGTGGCGTTGAAGGTGTTGGTTTCGAGGATGTCGGCACCGGCATCCAGGTAGGCTTTTTCGATGCCACCGATCACGTCCGGACGGGTGATCACCAGCAGGTCGTTGTTACCCTTGACGTCGCTTGGCCAATCGGCGAAGCGTTTGCCACGGTAGTCGTTTTCCTCAAGCTTGTAGCTCTGGATCATCGTGCCCATACCGCCGTCGAGGATCAGGATACGTTCCTTGAGGGCTTGATGAAGGGCTTGCAGACGAACGCTACGATCGGACATGGGACTACTCTGGTCAGGCATTTCGGAGGGCGTGAATCATAACAAACCTGTGCCGATTTAGAGCATGCGCAGTTTTTGCATGAATATCGTTCATGTTGTTGTGGGGTGTGGCCCGGTAGAATCACCGGCAAATTTTCAGCGTACGTATTGAATCGGGACCGGATACATGTCACTTCGCCTCATCACCAGCGCCGTCCTGGCACTGGTCGCCTGCATTGCACAGGCCGACGGACCCGCCCCGGCGATTTCGTACACCCGCGACATTCAACCCATTTTCACCGAGAAATGCGTGGCCTGCCACGCCTGCTACGACTCCGCCTGCCAACTGAACCTGGGCAGCGGCGAAGGCGCAGCCCGTGGCGCCAGCAAAGTGCCGGTCTACGATGGCGAGCGCAGCCAGGCGACGCCGACCACCCGTTTGTTTTATGACGCGTTTGGCAAGCAAGCCTGGCAGCAAAAGGGCTTCTATTCAGTCCTGGACGCCCAGGGCAGCCAGGCTGCCTTGATGGCGCGCATGCTGGAATTGGGCCATAACGCACCGCTGCAGCCCAACGCCAAGTTGCCTGAAGACATCGTGCTGGGCCTGAACCGTGAAAACATGTGCGCCATGCCGGGTGAGTTCAACGCTTACGCGGGTGCCCATCCCAAGGAAGGCA
Organism: Pseudomonas azotoformans; assembly: GCF_001579805.1. Classification (NCBI taxonomy): domain Bacteria; kingdom Pseudomonadati; phylum Pseudomonadota; class Gammaproteobacteria; order Pseudomonadales; family Pseudomonadaceae; genus Pseudomonas; species Pseudomonas azotoformans. The sequence goes on from NZ_CP014546.1 coordinate 4,354,514, forward strand.
TGCCGTTGGCAGTCACGGGGCTGACGGACCAGCAGTACCAGACCTTGCAACGCTGGCTCGCGTCCGGCGCACCTATCGACGAGCAAGGTCTGGCGCCCAGTGCCAAGGAAGCCCTGCAGGTGCAGCAGTGGGAAAACCTGTTCAACCAGCCCGGAGCGCGGGAAAGCCTGGTGGCGCGCTGGCTGTTCGAGCACTTGTTCCTCGCGCATATCTATTTTGAAAACGGCGAGCCAGGGCATTTCTTCCAGTGGGTGCGCTCGCGTACGCCAAGCGGCCAGCCAATCGACCTGATCGCCACCCGTCGCCCCAATGATGACCCAGGCACCCGTGTGTATTACCGCCTGTGGCCGGTGCAGGGCGTGATCGTGCATAAGACCCACATCACGTACCCGTTCAGTGCCGAGAAAATGGCACGTATCAAAGAGCTGTTCTACGCCGGCAATTGGCAGGTCGACGCCTTGCCGGGCTATGGCCCAGGCCGTCGCGCCAATCCGTTCGAAACCTTCGAAGCCATCCCGGCCAAGGCGCGTTACCAGTTCATGCTGGACAACGCCGAGTACTTCGTACGCACCTTCATCCGTGGGCCGGTGTGCCGTGGGCAGATCGCCACGGACGTGATCCGCGACAACTTCTGGACCCTGTTCCAGGACCCGGAGCACGACCTCTACATCACCGATGCGCGCTATCGCGGCCAGGCCACGCCGTTGCTGGCCATGCCGGGGCAGAACGATGACGTGGGCAGTGTGCTTAGCCTGTGGTTGGCTTACCGCGACAAACGCAATGCTTACGAGGCCCTGCGCCGCGACAGCTACGCCGACTTGCCCCCGCCAAGCTGGTCGAGCCTGTGGGCCGGTAATGACAATGCCTTGCTGAGCATTTTCCGCCACTTCGACAGCGCCTCGGTCACCAAAGGCCTGATCGGCGAAGTGCCGCAGACGATGTGGCTGTTCGACTACCCGCTGCTGGAGCGCACCTATTATCAGCTGGCGGTGAACTTCGATGTGTTCGGCAATGTGTCGCACCAGGCCCAGACCCGGTTGTACTTCGACCTGATCCGCAATGGCGCCGAGCAGAACTTCCTGCGCCTGATGCCGGCCGATTCTCGCGATGACTTTATGGATGATTGGTATCAGAACAGCGGAAAACTCAAGCTGTGGCTGGACTATGAGGCGATTGATGACGATAAGCCTACCGGCCTGCATCTAAGCGAAAACGATCCGAAGCGCGACTTTGCCAACCAGTTGCTGGCGCGATATGGAGATTTGAATGCGAGCCCGGATCCGATCAACCGTTGCATGGGGGCCTATTGTTCCCGTGATGGTGTCGACCCCGCCATTCAGGATGCGGAGCAGGCGCTGAGCCGCCTGACGTCACGCCCGGCCGCTGGGCTCAAGGTTATCGATCAATTGCCTGAAGCGACGATGCTGCGGGTTGAGACTGCCAATGGTCAGCGTGTGGTTTACAGCATGTTGCGTAATCGCGCGCACAGTAACGTGGCGTTTCTGTTGGGTGAGGCTTATCGCTATCAGCCGGGCCTGGATACGGTGACGATTTATCCGGGTGTGTTGAGCAGCTACCCGAACTTTATGTTCAATATTCCGGCCCAGGAAGTGCCGGAGTTTGTGGCTGAAATGGAGCGGGCCAAGGATGCCAAGCGGTTTGAGAAGATTGTGGATCGTTGGGGTGTGCGGCGTAGTCATCCGCTGTTTTGGCAGTATTTTCATGATTTGTCGGCGTATATTCGTGAGACTACTCCGGTGGAGGAGGGGGTGTTGGATATGAATCGGTATGAGAATTTGTGAGGAGGGGGTACGCGTACATATCCGTTATTTAGGTGACGGCGGCTTATGGTTCCGCTCTTACAGCGGGTCACTTTTGGAGGGACCGGAATGCCGGCCCAGCCAAAAGTAACCAAAAGGTCCTCGCCCCAACACTCGGCACCTCGCTTAGGCTCGGTGTGCCCGAACGAAGGCTTGAATCCGTGGGCCGCCGCGATGGGCCATCCTTGGCCCAGCGCGGCTAACCCGGCGTCCTGCCGGGTTACCCACGGATTCAAGCCTGCGTTCGGCCAGCGTGTTTGACGGGGCGCCCCAGATCAAAATCAAGAGCGACTCGCTTCGCATCGTATATACGCGGTCCACTGTAGGAGCCGGCTTGCCGGCGAAAAACGTGAGAACGCCGCGTTTTGTCTGGTTACCCGCGTCATCGTTAACGTCTATCGCAGGCAAGCCAGCTCCTACAAGGGACCGCGTTTGCCCTTGCCTTTGCTCTACACCACTGAAGCCGGCTGTCAGGCCGCTGTGCTTTTGCTTTTGATTTTGATCTTAGGCGGCCCCCCAAATCCCTGTCGGATTACGGGCACACCGAGCCTAGGCGAGGTGCCGAGTGTTGGGGTAAGAGCCCTTTGGTTACTTTGGGGCTCTTTTCCAAAGTGACCCGCTGTAAGGGCGGAACCAATATCAGCCGTTACCCAAATAACGGATATGTACACCCCCCAACAAACCTATCCCGACAAAAACACTAGGACTTTGTACCTACGTAATATTTTGGCGTAAACTGCCGGCAAGCCTGTGAGGAGTTTCCATGACTGCCATAACCATTACCGACGCCGCCCACGATTACCTGGCTGACCTGCTGTCCAAGCAGAACACCCCAGGTATCGGCATCCGCGTCTTTATCACCCAGCCCGGCACCCAATACGCCGAGACTTGCATCGCCTACTGCAAGCCTGGGGAAGAGAAACCTGAAGACACCGCCCTGGGGCTGAAAAGCTTCACCGCCTACATCGATGCCTTCAGCGAAGCCTTCCTCGACGACGCCGTGGTCGACTACGCCACCGACCGCATGGGCGGCCAGCTGACCATCAAGGCGCCCAACGCCAAGGTGCCGAATGTCAACGCCGACAGCCCGGTGAACGAGCGCATCAACTACTACCTGCAGACCGAAATCAACCCCGGCCTTGCCAGCCACGGCGGCCAGGTCAGCCTGATCGACGTGGTTGATGACGGCATTGCGGTGTTGAAGTTTGGTGGCGGCTGCCAAGGCTGCGGCCAAGCGGACGTGACCCTGCGCGAAGGCATTGAGCGCACCTTGCTGGAGCGCATTCCAGAGCTCAAGGGCGTACGTGACGTGACCGACCACACGCAGAAAGAAAACGCCTACTACTGAGTAAGGTGTTCGCTGCGAACAAAAAAACGGCGCCCCGTGAGCGCCGTTTTTTTATGTCCCGTTTCAGGGGCGGTACAAATGAGCATGGCCCGCGCGATACAGCGACGATTCGCTGAAGCTGTCACTCGCCAACACCCGGCCCACCACAATCAGTGCCGTGCGCCGAAAGCCCTTGGCCGACACCTTCTGGGCAATATCACTCAAGGTGCCCATCGCCCAATCCTGATCCGGCCAGGTCGCCCGGTGCACCACGGCAATCGGGCAGTCCGCGCCGTAATGCGGCAGCAGTTCAGCGACAATCTTCTCCAAGTGATTGACCCCCAGGTGAATCGCCATGGTGGTGCCATGCCGGGCCAGGCTGTCGAAATCCTCGCCGGCGGGCATGCGGGTCTTGTCGGCGTAGCGAGTAAGGATCACGCTCTGGGCGATGTCAGGCAGGGTCAGCTCGGTTTCCAGCAAGGCGGCGCAGGCAGCCACGGCGGTGACGCCGGGAATGATCTGGAAGGGAATGCCCAGCTCCCGCATGTGGCGGATCTGCTCGCCAATGGCGCCATACAGGCTCGGGTCCCCAGAATGGACGCGCGCTACATCCTGGCCCTTCGCGTGGGCCGTCTTGATCAGATCGATGATTTGTTCCAGGTGCAATTCGGCACTGTTGGCCAGCGTTTCTGCCGAGTGGCCTTCCAAAACCGCCGCGGGCACCAACGAGCCGGCATAGATGATCACCGGGCAGCTGCGGATCAGCCGCTGGCCTTTGACGGTGATCAATTCCGGGTCGCCGGGGCCTGCGCCGATGAAGTAGACGGTCATGGTAATTCCTGTTGAAAAACGGGCGAGCATGAATGTTGCTCATGATCGAGGTCGGCAATTATCGGGATTTTAGCCGGCGCACGCCAATGCGAAGGTGGCCTGGGTGGTTTTTTGGCGAGTGATCAACAGGCGGGCAGGGCTGCCGGCGAGCTGTTCAGCGAGGGCCAATGCGGCGCTTTCGGCTATGCCGTAACAGCCGGTATGGGCAAAAGCGATGTCGGATTTGTGGCTCAGGCGGTGTTCAAACTCCGCCAGTTGTTCAGCGCTGAAAAACTGCAGTGGCAGGTTCAGTACCTCGGCCAATGCCGCTAGTCCTGCTTCATGTTGTTTGCGGTCGATACTGGCGAGCGCAGCAATGCGCTGGCGCTCGATACCGCCCTCGGCGAGGGCAGAATCGAACAACGCCAACAAGGTGTGAAGATCACAACCCCGCTGGCAACCCAGGCCAACCACAAAAGTCATGCCGAGTATTGGTCGTCACGGTTGCGGCGGAACAGCCATGCGCTGATCAGGCCCAAGGCCAGCCAGAAGGCAACGTTGGTCAACTGCGAGGCGATCTTGAACTGCGCTTCCAGGGCTTGCGGAGCGAGCATCGAATGCACTTCCGGTTGCGGCGCGCCGATCACATGCGGGACCGCCAGGATCGCCACGCCCAGCACTTTCAGCAGCCAGTTGCGACCAAACACGATCAAAGCGATGCCGGCAGCAGTAGACGCCGCAGTGCCGATCCACCAGGTCTGGCGCAGCGCCAGGTCGGCGGCGGCAGTGCCCGGCAGCTCAGGCGGCAGGCCCATCGTCGGTGCCAGCACGAAGGTTGCGTAGCCGGCCAAGCCCCACAGCAGGCCTTGGGCGGTGCGGGTTGGCGCACGCAGCGTGTAGAGACCGGCCAGCATCAGCGCAAAACCGACCGCGACCACTAGGTTGCCGCCCGTGGTGGACAGCACGCGCTGCCAGCCATCTTCCGGCTCCCAGGCTTCAGCGTCATGGGTGTGGGCGGCAGCGCCTTCGGCGTGTTCGTGGGCCATTTCGGTGGCGGCCGGGGCTTTTTCGAAGGTTTCCGCCTGCAGAATCAGCGGGGCGACCCAAAAGCTTTGCAGCAGGGTCAGCAGCAGGGCAGCCAGCAGGCCGGTGAAGCCTGCGGTTTGCGCGATACGCTTGATCATGTCGGCAGGTCTCAGTGGCACGGGAACGCGGCGCTGTGGCGGGTATCGTGGGCCGCGTTGTGCACGGCCTCGATGTGCGAGAAGCCGGCGAAATACACCAGGCACGCGCCGAGGATCGACGCGCCGATGGCGGCGGTCAGGCGTTGGCTCAGGGTCGAGGTGCTGCTGGCGGAGTGCGAGGTGCTGCTGATGATCGACATGGCGCGTCCCTTTCAGGTGTCAGGGTGAAACGAGCGCATGAAAACCCCGCGAGCCGGGCACGCAGGGTTTGAACAGCGCCCGCCCACCGCGGGTTTGTTATCTGATTTTTTCGGGCCGGTCTCCGGGCTTGCGAGGGGCATTGCGCCTATTAAGCATCGCCTTCCCATGCCGTAGGCACAGTGGATCTGACGCTTCGCTCGCTTACCGTTGCGGGGGCAGCACCGGACTGGTCATATCGCTATGACGCACCGGTTTCCCGTTTCACCCTGTGAAGGGCACCCGAAACAAGATGTGTAGGAGAGCATGGGGGTGGGAGGGGAGTCAATTGGGTTGTGCTTTTGGGTGGGGCGTATCCGTTACCGCAGAAACGGATATCTACCCAACCCCATCATTGACCATCCCCCAAGCACTGCGTAGCCTTGCACCCTCGAGGTTCTTCAGCCCCAGGCCGAAGCTAAGAAGGGAACGCGGTCCAAGCCGCGGCTGCCCCCGCAACTGTAAAGGGTTCAGCTGACTGCCACGCCACTGCCAAACCGGCGGGAAGGCGCAGCCAGCGCCGGTCGCAAGACCCGCACGCCCCAAGCCAGGAGACCTGCCTCGCAATCGATTTTCTACTTCAACCGGGCGGGGTGATCCGGTGACGAAATCCGCTGCTGCGCACTGTCGCAGGGCCTATCGTCCCATATGCCCGCCCCCAAGGGCATCCGATGAAAACACTGGCCAAACTCCCCGTCACCATCGTCACCGGCTTCCTCGGCTCGGGCAAGACCACTTTGTTGCGCCACATGCTCGACAACGCCCAGGGCCGCCGCATTGCGGTGATCGTCAACGAATTCGGCGAACTGGGTATCGACGGTGAAATCCTCAAGCAGTGTTCCATCGGCTGCACCGAAGAAGAAGCCAACGGCCGCGTCTACGAGCTGGCGAACGGCTGCCTGTGCTGCACCGTGCAGGAAGAGTTCTTCCCAGTGATGCGCGAATTGGTGGCCCGTCGCGGTGACCTCGATCACATTCTCATCGAAACCTCCGGCCTGGCCCTGCCAAAACCGCTGGTTCAAGCCTTCCAGTGGCCGGAAATCCGCAGCGCCTGCACCGTGGACGCCGTGATCACCGTGGTCGACAGCCCGGCGGTAGCCGCCGGCACCTTTGCTGCGTTCCCGGACCAAGTGGATGCCCAGCGCAAGCTCGACCCGAACCTGGACCACGAATCACCCCTGCACGAGCTGTTCGCCGACCAACTGGCCAGCGCCGACCTCGTTATCCTCAACAAATCCGACCTGATCAGCCCTGAAGACCTGGCCCGCGTGCGCCTGGAAGTCGCGGAAGAACTGCCGCCAGCGGTGAAGATCATCGAGGCCAGCAGCGGCCGCTTGCCCCTGGATGTATTGATCGGCCTGGGTGCGGGCTCCGAAGAGCACATCGACGGTCGCCACAGCCATCACGATCATCATCACGAAGGTGAAGACGATCACGATCACGATGCCTTCGACTCCATTTCCATCGATCTGCCGCAAGCCGACGAAGCACTGTTGCTCGACGCCCTGACCCAGTTGGTGGTGCAACACGGCATCCTGCGCGTCAAAGGTTTCGCCGCGATCCCGAACAAACCGATGCGCCTGCTGATCCAGGGCGTGGGAACGCGTTTCGACAAGCACTTCGACCGTGCCTGGGGCGCTGACGAAGCGCGCATCACGCGTCTGGTGCTGATCGGCCAGGACCTTGACGCGGCGGGCCTCGAAGCGCAACTGCGCGCTGCCCTCAGCGTTTAACCCATGCACCTGCTCAGGACCCAGCCCGGTGGTTTCGTCTCGGACGACAATATTGCCGACCTTGGACAAACCCCCGCTGACCTGGTGATCCTGTGCAGCGGCGATTCCAGCCTGGCGCTGCTGGCCGAAGCAGCGCAGCAGTTGCCGGACGACTACCCCAGCTTTCGCCTGGCCAACCCGATGCAGGTGCAGAACCATGCCTCGGTCGATCTGTATGTCGATGAGGTGCTGCGCCACGCCAAGGTCATCCTGATTTCGTTGCATGGCGGTATCGGTTATTGGCGTTACGGCATCGAGCGTCTGGTGGAATTGGCCGAGCAGGGCGTTCAACTGATCCTGGTGCCGGGGGATGATCGCCCGGACCCGGAACTCAGTGGCCTGAGCACCGTCGGCGCCGAAGCGCGTGATCGCCTCTGGCACTTCCTGCGCCAGGGCGGTCTGGGCAATGCACTGGATTTTTATCGCTGCCTGGCCAGCGCTTACCTGGGCCGTGACTACGCCTGGGCCGAGCCGCAAACCCTGCCGCGCACGGCGATTTATCATCCGCGCCACGCCAACGCCCGGCTGAATGATTGGCAGGCCGACTGGAATGCCGAGTGGCCGGTGGCGGCGGTGCTGTTCTACCGTTCTCATTTGCAGGCGGCGAATACCGGTTTTATTGATGTGTTCTGCCAGCGTTTGCAGGCCGCGGGCCTCAACCCGTTGCCGATGGCGGTGGCCAGCTTGAAAGAACCCGGCTGCCTGGCGGTGGTCGAGGACCTGCTGGATGAGGTGGGCGCGGCGGTGATTCTCAATACCACCGGTTTCGCCCAATCCAGTCCGGAAGCACCGCATTTGCGCCCGTTTCGCCGCAATATCCCGGTGATCCAAGCGATCTGCGCCCAGGACAACCAGCCCGGCTGGGAAGCCAGCGACCAAGGCCTCGGCCCCCGCGACTTGGCGATGCACATTGCTTTGCCGGAGTTGGACGGGCGCATCATCAGCCGGCCGATCAGCTTCAAGGATTTGGCGTGGCGTAGCGAGCGCAGTCAGTCGGACGTGGTGTGCTATCGCGCAGCGCCCGAGCGCATGGATTTTGTCGCTGAATTGGCGCGCCGCTGGGTCGAACTGGCGCGAGTGCCGAATGCCGACAAACGCATCGCGCTGATCCTCGCCAACTACCCGACCCGCGATGGGCGTATCGGCAATGGTGTTGGCCTGGATACGCCGGCAGCGGCGCTGAATATCCTGCGCGCCTTGCACGCTGAGGGTTATCCGGTGCCGGATGCGCTGCCGGAAAGCGGCACTGCGCTGATCCACGATTTGCTCGGCGGTGTCACCAACGACCTCGACAGCCTCGATCTACGGCCCTGCCATCAAAGCCTGGGCATGGATGACTACGAAGCGATGTTCAGTCGCTTGCCCGAGGCCAATCGCCAGGCCGTGCTGGATCGCTGGGGCACGCCCCATAACGACCCGATGTTCCGTGACGGCCGCCTGATGATTGCTGGTTTGCGCCTGGGCCTGACGTTCGTTGGTATCCAGCCAGCGCGGGGTTATCAGGTGGACGCGAGCGCCGTCTACCACGACCCGGACCTGGTGCCGCCCCACGGCTACCTGGCATTCTATTTCTGGCTGCGCCACACCTACGGTGCCCATGGTGTGATCCACGTGGGCAAGCACGGCAACCTTGAATGGTTGCCGGGCAAGGGCGTCGGCCTGTCGGAACACTGCTGGCCTGATGCGCTGCTGGGGCCGTTGCCGAATATCTACCCCTTTATCGTCAACGATCCGGGCGAGGGCGCTCAGGCCAAGCGCCGCACCCAGGCGGTGATCATCGATCACCTGATGCCGCCGCTGACCCGTGCCGAAACCTACGGGCCGCTGCGTAACCTTGAGCTGTTGGCCGACGAATATTACGAAGCGCAACTGCTCGATCCGCGACGCGCCCTGGAGTTGCAGAAAGACATCCTCAAGCTGGTGCGCGAAACCCGCATCGACCAGGAACTTGAGCTGGGGAGCGACGCCGACGCTGCCGTGTGGCTGCCGCGCCTGGACACTTACCTATGCGACTTGAAAGAGTCGCAGATCCGCGATGGCCTGCATATCTTTGGTGAGTCGCCCACAGGGCGCTTGCGTATCGACACCTTGCTGGCCTTGCTGCGCATCCCGCGTGGCGACGGCCGTGGCCCGCAATCAAGCCTGCTGCGCGTGCTGGCCAAGGCCTTTGAGTTGGGGTTCGACCCGCTGGACTGTGCGTTGGCCGAGCCTTGGACTGGGCGTCGACCGCTGGTGTTGCAGAAGATCGATCCGCAGTTGTGGCGCACCGCTGGCGATACCCGCGAACGCCTGGAGCTTTACGCGGCGCGATTGATCGAGCAAGCATTGGAAGGGCCGCTTGAACAGCTGGAAGAACCCGGTTGGGAGGACGTGAAGGCCGTTATCGAAAGCCTGCGCGTGGTGGTTGCGCCGCGTCTGGATGCTTGTGGCCCTGCGGAAATACGTGGGTTGCTGGATGCCCTTAGCGGCCGTTTTGTGCCGGCAGGCCCGAGTGGCGCACCGAGTCGCGGGCGTTTGGACGTACTGCCAACGGGGCGCAACTTTTTCACCGTCGACGTGCGCAACCTGCCGACCACCACGGCCTGGCGCATCGGCTTCCAGTCCGCCAACCTGATTCTTGAGCGGCATTTGCAAGACCACGGCGACCACCTGCGCCAGCTCGGCCTGTCGATATGGGGCACCGCCACCATGCGCACCGGCGGCGACGATATCGCCCAAGCCATGGCCCTGATGGGCGTGCGCCCGGTGTGGGCGACCGGCAGCCAGCGGGTGGATGATTTCGAGATCCTGCCGATCAGCCTGTTGGACCGTCCGCGCGTTGACGTGACCTTGCGGGTGTCGGGCTTTTTCCGCGATGCCTTCGCCAACCTGATCCGCCTGTTCGACGCCGCGGTGCAAGCCGTGGCGGCGCTGGATGAGCCGGATGATATGAACCCGCTGGCGGCCAAGGTGCGCAGTGAGCGTGAGGCGCTGCTCCAGTCTGGCCTGGACGCAGAAGCGGCGGCGAGGCAGGCCGGTTGGCGCATCTTCGGCGCCAAGCCCGGTGCCTACGGCGCGGGCGTGCAGGGCGCGGTGGATGGTCGCCTGTGGCAAAGCCGTGAAGACCTGGCCGAGGTTTACCTGAACTGGGGCGGCTATGCCTATGGCGGTTCCGACGAAGGCACCGCCGCCCGCGCGCAATTTGCCCAGCGTTTGAGCCAGGTGCAGGCGGTGTTGCAGAACCAGGACAACCGCGAGCACGACTTGCTCGACTCCAACGATTACTACCAATTCCAGGGCGGCATGCTCGCTGCCGTGGAAACGCTCAGTGGCGACAAGGCTGCCAGCTATCATGGCGACCACAGCCAGCCCGACCTGCCGAAGATCCGTACCCTGAAGGAAGAGCTGAACCGGGTGATCCGTTCCCGTGCTGCCAACCCTAAGTGGATCGAGGGCGTGAAGCGCCATGGCTATAAAGGTGCCTTCGAGATGGCGGCGACCGTGGACAACCTGTTCGCCTTCGACGCCACCACGGCGCTGATTGACGATCACCAATACGCCCTGTTGGC